>CAIUGT010000026.1 GCA_903898755.1 uncultured bacterium
AACGTGTTGCCAATGGCCATGACCGAGGTCAGCAGCGCGTACTGCGTTGCCGTGGCGCGCACATCGCAAATGCTCATCATGAAGGCCACAAAAGCGCACGTGGCCAAGCCGCCGCAAATGCTCTCTATAGATAGAACAACCACAAGCGATGTCACCGGCGCGCTGGCTGGCGCAATGTGCGCGACAGTGGCGCCGTAGGTGCTGGCCAAAATCCAGAAACCAACATTGCTGACCGCGGCCAGAATGCCGGCGATCCATAGACAGCGCGTCAAGCTCCAACGCGCAATCATGAGCCCGCCAACAATTGTTCCCACAATGCTTAGGCCCGATCCCAAACTTTGGCGCACCCATCCAATTGTTTCCGTTGAGTAGCCAAGGCCTTGCACCAACAGTGGCGACGTCATGGCGCCGCCTAACACATCGGGCAGTCGATACAAAATAAGAAAGAAGAACAGCGCGATGAGTTTCCAGCCCCATTGGCTGGCGAAGATTTGAAATGGTTGCGTGATCGACGCGGCGAATCCCGGCGCTTGACCAACGGGGCGCGCGGGTTCGCGGCCCATGAAGATGCCGATCATGCCCACCAAAGAAACCGCGGCCAGCGCGCACACCGCAATGGCCCACGCCCACGATTGCGTGTTTGGTGATTCGCCAAGTCGGCCCGCCAAAATCAGAACGCCCGCGCCGGCAAACAGCGAGGCAAAGCGTGCGCCAGTCACCCACATGCTGGCGCCCGCGCCGAATTCGCGTGGCTCTAAAACTTCCGCGCGGTATGCGTCGCCAACAATGTCTTGTGTTGCGCCTGCAAATACCAACACGCCCAGCAAAACAATAATCGCGTTGGGCGACATCATGCCGCCGCGGTTATCCATGTTGAGCGCTAGCGCAACGATCAGTCCCAGGCAAATTAATTGTGTTACAAAAAGCCAACTGCGGCGGCGGCCCATCCAACGTAAACCAAGAATGGAGCAGTGATCGCTCAGCGGCGCCCACAACACTTTACATGTGTAGGGCAAGCGCGCCAATGCGATCAACCCAATGTCCACCACCGACCACTTCGCGGCGCTGGCCCATGTGGGCATGATGCTCATTGCCATTTCAAGTGGAATGCCGCCGGCGAAACCCAGCGACAACAACACCAGCATGGTGGGTTGCATGTAGAGCGGGCGCTTTGGGAGCGGTGGTGTTTGCGTCAGTGATTGCGTTTGTGCAAATTCAGTCTGCGTGGTTGGCACGCATGAAGAGTACATGGTGGGGATTTGAATTGATGAGAAAGTGAAACGCTTTGCAGAATGGGTGGCACCAGTCGCTCAGACAACGCACCCCGCGCAAGCGGGGCTTGCGCGGGTGCTAAACTCGCTTGTGGTGCCACCCATTCTGCGACGCGGGAATGCATGTGATCAACCAAACAATTGGCGCAGTGCCAGAAATTTATTTATTTATTTTGTGGCAGCCTCATTTATTTCGCGGAACAATTTCAGACTTGCCCCATTGGAAATTCAGCACGTATTCTTGGATACATGACCTAGTGCGTCTATATTGATGCAATGGATACCGCTTCGTTGAAACAACGCTTGGAGCGAAAACCTTTTTTACCTTTTCGAATCCACTTGGTAGACGGGCGATCTTTCGACATTTTGCGACCCGATTGGACTTTGGTTATCCCTCCATTTCGCCGGGTCTTTATTGCCCGTCCGCAACTTGGTCAAGGCCGTTTCTGTCCCATTGAGGAGATTGATGTGATGTTTATCACCAGCCTTGAGGAGCTTCCACCGGCGCAAGAGAATGATTCCGCCGCGGCGTGATTCAGTAAACTGAAACGCAGATGCATCTTCCAACAACCGTATTCGTTGCCGCCCTAAATATTTTTGGTTACACCATGCGCGAGTTCGTGGTCGACGGGGGGATCTGCTTGGTGGCCGTGGTTGTTGGTGTTGTGGCCAATGTGATTGGCTACCAAATCATGCGGCGCGCGGCGGGTGACGCATCTATTCCAAAACTGGCGGATGGTCTCGTGGCCGGCCTGGTTGGCTTGCTGTGTTTTTTGCTGGGGCTCACTTTAAATGATGCGCGCGAGAATTACATTCGCGCGATTCAATCCGCCACTGAAGAGGCGCTGCAATGTCGATTGCTGTATCAAGACTTTAACGTTCTTGCCAAGCTGAATGAGGGTGAACAAAGCGCCAAGGCGCAAGGTCTTGCGGTTGAATATGTTCATAATGTGATTGATCACGAATGGTCGCAGTTGGGTGAAGCAACACCGCGACTCAATGAGAAGACTGGAATTTTGTTGAAGCAAATGCGTCTGGCGCTGAACCCGACTGGGGGAACATTTTTAAGCACCCGCACATGGACGGGTTTGGGCACTGTGGAACATTTGCGCGAATCGCGTCTGCGATTTGCCATGGAGCAATCTCCCAATGGATTTTGGGTCATTATTGCAATGCTGCTTGCCATGAGTTGCGGATTGATGGGCTCGGTGGCGCCAACCAAAATGCGGCTGATTTTAATCGCAACATTTTGCCTAGGCATTGGAGTTGTGTGCGTGTTGATTGACGAGTACGAGAAGCCCTACGGAGGATGGATTGCCATTGACGCGCAAAGCATTTTCTTGCCCAGTGAAATGAGCGCGGCTATTCCGCCGGCGTGATCAGGTAGATGCGTTGATGGGTCGGGTGTGGATGCCGCGATGATTGCAGGATAAATGCGGCAATTTTGAGCGAAGTAGCGTGGCTAAGATTGACGCGTGCCAAGCAAGTCCCGCAATGACATAGTCGCGCCCGCGCGCGCCGCGAAATCGCGCGCTGTGAAAACCAATGTGCACTTGCCATTTTTTGGTTGCTCGGTGTCGTGCGGGTTTCCAAGTCCCGCCGACGATTACATAGAGAAGAAGCTTGACCTGAATGAGTACTTGATCGACAAGCCGGCCGCCACATTCTTTGTGCGCGTGTCGGGCGATTCCATGATTGGCGCGGGCATTCACCCCGACGATCTTCTTATTGTGGATCGCTCCAAGGAGCCAAAGAATAAATCTATTGTGCTGGCCATTGTCAACGGCGATTTCACGGTGAAGCGCTACACGTCTCGCGGCGGAAAAATTATTTTGAAGGCGGAAAATCCCGCGCACGCGGACATTGCCATTGTGGACGGCATGCAATTTGAAGTGGTGGGTGTATGCACGAACGTGATCCACAATCTCAAGTGAGCGACGCGCATTCGCCGTGTGTTGCGAGCGCACCAATTTTTGCATTGGTGGATGGCAATAGTTTTTATTGTTCGTGCGAGCGCGTGTTCAATCCATCGCTCATCAATCAGCCCGTGATTGTGTTAAGCAACAACGACGGCTGCGTGATTTCGCGCACCGATGAGGCCAAAGCCGTCGGCATAAAAATGGGGGATCCGTTGCACTTGATTAGCGACATCATCAAGCGCCACCGCGTGCGCGTGTACTCATCCAACTACGCGCTGTACGGCGACATGTCCGCGCGCATGATGACCACACTTGCGCAGTTCACGCCAGAGTTGGAGGTGTACAGCATTGATGAAGCATTCTTGTCACTTGGCGGCTTCGCGGGACGTGACTTGGCCGACTACGCGCGCGAGATTCGCCGCGTGGTGCGCCGCGATACTGGCATTCCAACCGCGATTGGAATTGGTCCAACCAAAGTTTTGGCGAAGGTTGCCAACCGCGCCGCCAAGAAAAATAAAACAAGCGGGGGCGTGTTGAATCTGTGCGATCGCGCGGCGCAGAACAGCGTGCTTGCGGAGTTCGCGGCGGCAGATGTGTGGGGCATTGGCGCGCGCAGTGCGGCCAAGTTAGCGCGCATGGGCGTGACCACCGCATTGCAATTACGCGACGCAGATGTGGACGCCGTGCAAAAGTTGCTCACCATTGTGGGTCGGCGCATTGTGTTGGAGTTGCGGGGCCAGTCATGTCTTGCGCTTGAAATGGTTCAGGAAGATCGCAAGCAAATTGTCAGTTCAAAATCATTTGGTCGGCCCGTATACAAACTGACTGAGCTCAAGGAAGCCGTGGCGAATTACGCCACGCGCGCGTGCGAAAAGTTGCGTCGCCAGAAAAGTGCGTGCCACGTGTTGAGCGTGTTTGTGCAGACCAATCGCTTTAAAGACATCGCGCAGTATTACAACAGTGCCACGGTGAACATGGGAACGGGTACCGCCAGTACCACTCGTTTGATTGCGGCGGCCAATGGCGCGCTTGAGACTATTTTTCGCGACGGTATTGAATATAAAAAAACCGGCGTCATTCTTTCGGACCTGCGTCCCGCAAGCGCCATTGAATTTTCACTCTTTGATGACCAGCACAAGCATGCGCAAGACACCAAAGCCATGAACGTGATGGACGCCATTAACGCACGCATGGGTCGCGACACGCTGAAGGTTGGCGCATGTGGCGCTAACGCAAATGTGAATGCAAGTGGCGCAGTAAAAATCGGCGCGCCCGCGTGGACTATGAAGGCTGCCATGCGCACGCCGTGTTACACAACGCGCTGGCAAGATCTGCTGAAAGTTGGCTAATTGCGCCGCAAACAGAGCGGTTCAGAGTCGTTGACTTCTTTTAAAATCACAACTCATTTTTCCCGCCATGAACATGTCAAACAAGAGCGTGACTAAAGTTATAGCCATCATCGCAGCGAATGTTTTTGCAATCGCTTTCGCCAACGCGCCGCTCGCCGCAAAAAATATCGATCGCTCGCTGCCCGCTGTTCTCAGTGGAACCATGCAGGGTTATCAATGGTTCATCAATGGAAATCAATATCCCAATCGCAACACGCTAGATATGAAACTTGGTGAGCGCGTGGAGATTGTGCTGATCAACAACACGCCAATGGGCCACCCCATGCATTTGCATGACGGCGCCGACACGCAATTCTGGCAGCCCGAACAAGTGAAGTTGGAAAAATTAAGTTTGGAATGAGCCACTTTGGGCGCATGTCAGCGTAAGAAGGCAGACGAATGTCAACGTAAATCGCTTGGGCGAAAGTCCAAGCGCGAACAAATTCAGTATGTCATTCGTGCTATTAGCCGCGACTGCATGATTTTAAATTTGAAGCCACGTTGTTATTCTGAGTAGGTTCGCATCGCCAGCATGAACCAAGTGATGCGGACGATTGCGCCCCGTAAATACGTCCCATGAGTTTTGATCTCTCCAAACTTATTTCAGACAACGCTGGTCGCGGCATGCAACTGCACGCGCAGCACATCAATCCGCGCTTCGCCACGGTTCTGCGCACGATTGGCTTTGATAATAATTATGTTCGCGCTAGTGGCGCGCATTTGTGGGACGACCGCGGCAATCAATACCTGGACATGCTTGCTGGATACGCCGTGTGCAACTTTGGCCGCAACCATCCAACCATTCGCAAGGCGTTGACGGATTGTCTGACCCTGGATTTGCCCAGCATGATTCAGTTTCAGGCGCCGCTGCTTTCCGGTTTGTTGGCGCAAGAATTAAAGCGTCGCGTTGGTCGCGGTTTAGATTATGTCTTCTTCACCAACTCGGGCACCGAGGGAGTGGAGGCGGCGATTAAATTTGCAAAGTGCGCAACGGGTCGGCCCGCGTTGCTGTATGCGCCGAAAGCGTTTCATGGACTGACAAGTGGTACTGTTTCTTTGAACGGTTGCGAAAGTTTTCGCCAAGGCTTTGCGCCCTATATGCCTGACTGTCGATTGATTGCCTTCGATAATTTGTCGGCGCTAGAAACCGCACTTGCCGCGCGCGATGTCGCCGCGTTTGTAATTGAACCCATTCAAGGCAAGGGCGTGAATATTCATTCGCCTGGATATTTGCAGGCCGCCGCGCAACTGTGCCACAAGTACGGCGCGCTTTTTATCGCGGATGAAGTGCAAACTGGCATTGGTCGCACGGGTTCATTTCTTGCAATCGATCAAGAGGGTGATGTTGAACCTGACATGGTTGTGTTGTCCAAAGCGTTGTCGGGTGGATACGTGCCCGTTGGCGCCGTGTTGGTGCGCGCTGAAGTGTGGGAAAAAGTGTATTCGTCACTTGATCGCGCGGTTGTGCACTCAAACACATTTGGGCAGGGCGCCATGGCCATGGCGGCTGGTCTTGCGTCGCTTGCGGCGTACGACGAAACAAATGCGGCGCAGAACGCGCGCGACATGGGCGCGCTTTTAAAAGATGGACTTGAAGCTCTGAAGCCGCGCTTTGAAATGTTGAAAGACATTCGCCAGCGCGGGCTCATGATTGGCATTGAGTTTGGCGCGCCTAAATCGCTTTTACTGAAAGGCGCGTGGAGCGCGTTGCATGCCATGGACGAAAATCTTTTCGCGCAGGCCGTTGTGATTCCGCTTATGGAAGACCACCGAATTATTTGCCAAGTGGCTGGCCACAACCAAGACGTGGTGAAACTTATTCCACCACTGGTGATCAATCAAGACGATGTGCGCTGGTTCTTGCACGCCTTTGAAGATGTCATGGTGAAACTGCATCGAGCCACCGTGCCGTTGAGTTTGTTGGCGCGGCTTGGTCGAAACGCTATTTTTGGTTGATCCACGCGCGCCATCTTTGATTTTAAAAAGTAATCTCCGTGCTGCGACGCATGAATAAATCGATCGAAGGCGCTTGAATGCGTCTGCATATACCATCGGTGCATGAACACACAATCACATCGCGGGGCTCTGGCGTGCGCAATTGGTTTATTGCTGATTACTGGCATATCCGCAACTTCATGCGCCGCGCGCGCGTTGGCCAAAATTTTTGGTCATGAAGGCGACGCCGATCAAACACACGCTTTGAAAGAGTTGGCGCCGCTTTATGAGCCGCCTGAGTTCATCGCCCCTGGTCCAGCCTTTGATGCCAAGAAAGTCATGGCGGGAAAAAGCATTTACAGAATCGCTGGTCCAGACAGCAATCCGTGGTATCAGCAGGGGTTCAACGGCATGAAGAGCGCCGCGGAAAAAGTTGGCTATTCATTTTCTGGGTGCAGCAATGAAGGACAACTTTCTCAATATCAACAATGCATGGCCCAAGGCATAAAGCAAAAAGCCACGTTGATTGATTTGTTTGCCGGGCCGAATCCAAACGATCTTGCGCCAGAAATCGCCGCCGCGCAAGCCGCTGGAACGTTGGTTGCCGTGAGTCACAATTTTGGAATGGATGCAACAGTTCCAAATGTCAGCGCCAATTTTTCGGTGGACTTTCAACTGGCGGCTCGACTGCTTGCCGACTGGGTTATTTCCAAAAATGAAACCGCGCACGTGTTGGTGTTGGTGTCGGACGAACTTCCTTCAACAGCAGATATGCGCGTCGGAATCACTTCCGAGTTCAAGGAATTCGGCGGCGCTGGCATTGAATATAGTTTTGTGAATGTGTCCATTGCGCAGTGGGGCACGGGCCTCAAGCCCGCGGTGGAGAAAGCCATGGCCGCGGATCCAAAATTGTCATACATCATTTGCATTTACGACAGCATGGCGGAGTTCGTGGTGCCAGCCATTGCGTCCGCCAAGAAAGATGGCAAGATCAAGGTGATTGGTTTCAACGGAACACCGTTTGTTCTAGACATGGTCCGCGCGGGCAAAGTTGAAATGACCATTGGCGAATGTCAAGAGTGGACCAGTTACGCAATCGCCGACGCGGAAATGCGCTTAATTGGCGGCATGGGTGCGGTGAAGAACATGCATATTCCGTTTCGTGTTTTTGATAAGAGCAATGCGGCCGAAGCTGGCGTGCCCGCGACATACGGCAAGGGCTACGGCGATACATTCAAAGCCGACTACGCCAAGTTGTGGGGACTTTAAAATTCGCGCTGGGTGTTCAGATGTGCAGATCGCTTTAAGATTCACGCATACTCATTGCGCCGCCACATTGATCACCCTGCATTTTGCTCTGAACGAAGTCGCTATAGTTGATCCATTGCAAATTTCATTTCACAGTGGACTTGCTAGGTACTTGCCCGAAACACTTTGAAATCTATTTCCTATCAGCAGCCAACACACCACCGAAAGGGTATTACAGCATGTCCACTCTCTCCAAACTCACCGTCGTCATTCTTCTATCCGCGGGCTCATTCATTCCAATGCAGGGTTGCAAGAACGGACCGCCGCCAGTCATGTTGGCGCGGCGTCTATTTAAAAATAAGGATCAAGACCTTGGCGCGATTTCGCAGGGCGCCGTGTTGAAGCTGACAAAATCCTCTGATGGAACCGCCACTGTTGGCGAGGACTTCAAGGTCTCACTCGCATCAAAGTCAGGTGATGGACAAGCGTGGCAATGCCGCACGGCCAACGATCCGTACGTGCTTGTTGATGCAGCTTCCGAGACCGACCCCGCGGGCGCGGTTTCAGCCGGAACAGAGATTCATACTCTCTATCACCTGCATGCCAACGCCGCGGGCAACGCAAAGATTGAGTTCGCGTTAGTCAGCACCACCGACAAGAACAGCTCCGCGAAGGAGACCATCACGTTGGAAGTAGAAGTGAAGGCGGCGGCTTCAAAATAAACGTTCACGCGTCACGCCGCATAATGCAAGCCGTATCACAATCAACGAGGCTGTAGCCTGAGCAGTCCGTACTTGCAACGCACAATCAATCACAATCCGATCGTATTTCCATAGAAAGAAAAGAATGCCAATAAAATTCTTCAGAGTTCACGCCCTCATATCCGCAATTCTTCCCTTCATCATTGCTGCAATTGCAGGATGCGCGCAAACTGCTTCGCACGGAACCATCGACGGAAAATACTTGGTGGCGCTTTCGGGCCTGCCACAACTGGAAGTGAAAACCCCGAATGAAACTGCGATTTGGATAACACCAGACGGCGACGCGATCAGCATTGTTGGCGACGAAAATTTCACGATTTCCTATAAGAGCCACGCATTTGTTGTCACCGTAGAACAGTGCGAAGGGGAGGGTTTGCCGCCAGTGTGGTTCCGTTTTTACGACGGTCCGAACATGTTTGCCAAAGCCAACTTTGAGGAGATTACTTTTGACATGCCTGTGGTCAAAAGTGGTCTACCGGCAATTTTTAATCAACAAAGCAAGTGGGATCAAATGGGAATTTTTCAGCCCATCCCTGTCTTCTCCGATGTGGCGCCAACCTTCTGCGGTTTTTCCGGGCCTAAAACAATTTGGGCCAACGGCGGTCATAACTTTGAATTGGTCGCGGGCAACACCGGCTTTGATACTGGCGATGCCACACCAGTGACGGTTTGGAATTCACCTTGGCAGAATGAATTCGACGACACACTCTATAAAGGATGGATGGTTTATCCAATGATGGCGCTGGGAAATGGTAACGGTGCCTTGCCCGCCGGATATGCATTTCGCACACCTGGAAGCATGGATAACACGCTCGCCGCCAAGGACTCAATGGTTCACTGCAAGTACACGGTGTTGAACGACAAGGAAATTATGCTGTTGGAACTTTCCTACAACGGCGCCACCACCAAGTACGCCGTGCCGCAGAAACTTTTCAAGGACAAGTTTTTGCCGCTTGTGATTGCCAGTGGCGCCATGGCCGCCGACGACAAACAAGTTGCGCAAGTGAATGACTTCATGTGGCGATGGATGTTGTTCACCACAACATGCACCATTCAGAAGCCCACCAACCCAGACGGCAAGTTGATTTCGATTGATGAACTGAAACAATATTTTCCCATGACCACCAAGTACCTCAACATCAAAACCAAAGTGAAGGGCTATGACGGAATCAACAACCCAGCCGCCTTTGAAAACACCTTGGAATGCGGACTTGGCATGGAACTGTTTGGCACGCTATTTGATTTCCGACTCTTTACAGACGTGCAGGGCTATAGCAAATGGCTCGCCACCGAGGCAGACAAGAAAGATCCGCGTTACGCGCACTGGCGCTGTGTTGAGGCCATTATGCGTTCACGTGAGGAACGCTGTAAGGCGGAGCATTCCGAGGACGCTGTGGCTGGCGCGCCGTGGCATTCGATTAATGGATATTTGAACGAGCAATATCCAAAGGAATGTGACTGCAACGATCCAGAGACCAAGGCCATCATCGCCGGACTGCGAAGTAAGTAATTCGCCTTGTCGTTAGGATTCCATAATGCACTTTCATAAAAAAATTCTCGCGGTCATTCGCTTTGCATCACTTGCTGCGCTTGCCTGCGTAAGTGGCTGCGCCGTGGCCAACAATGCAATCAAGGCGGACTTCGCCGATTACAACTCCATTATTCAATACACACAGACGCAGCAAATGTTGCTGAATATCGTGCGTATGCACTTTTGTGAAACGCCACTGTTTCTACAGGCAGGCGGATTAACGGCTTCATACGAGAGCACTGTTGGCGGCAACGCGGGGGGCTCAAACGGGCAGCAGGCCGGAATGACTTTCACATACGCCTTTGGAATGAACTATCAGTTCTCCACGCGACCAGTCATCACCTACACGCCCGTGGATGGAGCGGCGTATGTACAGCAATATATGAGTGAAATTTCACCCGATACATTTCTACTTTTGTTTCGATCGGGCTGGGAAATTGACAAGCTTTCAAGTCTGTTGATTGAGAAGATCACTCTTGAGAATGGTGAAGTGTTGGTGAACCACAGCGATTCGCCAAGTTATGAGAAATTTAAAGAGTTTTTCAATGGACTTCGAGAGTCGCAAAAAAAACGCGCGCTGAATTTGACACTTGCCCCGAAAACTACTCTCG
The DNA here is from genome assembly GCA_903898755.1 of uncultured bacterium. Taxonomy (GTDB): domain Bacteria; phylum Planctomycetota; class Phycisphaerae; order Phycisphaerales; family SM1A02; genus SYAC01. The sequence goes on from CAIUGT010000026.1 coordinate 10,665, forward strand.
AATTCAGCGACGGAAACAAAAAATTTCCTATATCAAATTATCAAATGCGTTCCATCATGATGATTATGTCTGACCTTTCCCAAAATACGGACACGCCAGTGGAACAGGAAACATTTATAGACGCCGGCGACAAGAACAAAGAGATCAAAATCCGCGCCACCAAATCTCCGCTTGCAGATTCCATGGTGTCTGTGGAATTTGCGGGCTATCAATACAGCGTGGCGACCAACGACATCAATTCCAAGAACACGTTGGCGCTTTTGTTGCAGTTAAGTCGCATTCAATCTTCTCCAGTGGGACCATCGCCGGTGCTCACTATTCCGGTGCGTTAATTGCGGCAGTTTGCGCTTGGGCAACCCCACCCCGTCGCCGAGCGCCCAAAAGGGTTACGTATATCAACTCTTTGATTCGCGCTTGAACACTTTGCTTATTCCATTGCCATGGCGTTGCAAGCGCTCTGACAGAGGCGCCACGCCTGCAAACATTACTTGCTCAAGTGGGCATTGAAAAAATTCGTGATTTCCAAGAATGCCTCTTTCGACTCAGGTGCGAATGGATCTATGCAGAATTGGGCGTGCGACATTCCTTCGTACACATGTAGCGCCGCTTCAACGCCGCATTGACGCAACTTGCGGTGCACGCGCGCCGTGTTGCTGAGAAACAAATCTCTCGTTCCAGTGGTAAGAATGGTTGGCGGAAAGTTGTGCATGTCGCCATAAACAGGTGAAATCAAAGGGTCTTTGAGATCATGACCGTTCGCATAGAGCAGGGCGCTTGCTTCAAGTGCGCCCTCATAGGAGACCAATATGTTGTCAAGCATTTGGTTTGAAAAATAGGTGTCGCCTGTTTTACTTAAGTCCGCCCACGGCGTGCCGGCCGCGATCGCGCCAGGCATTGGCAAGTGCTCTTGCTTGGCGCGTAACACCATGGCCAACGCCAGGCCGCCGCCAGCGGAGCTTCCCACTATCCCCATATTTTCTGGCTTTGCCATGGTGATCGCAACTTTCCAAACCGCAATCGCATCGTCTAGTCCGGCTGGAAACGGAAAGTCGGGCGGCATGCGGTAGTCAACCGAGATCACTTTGAAATGTCCGTAACCAGCCATTTCAATCGCATCCAATGTTCCAGCTTCGCCGGGACCAAACACATAGCCGCCGCCATGCACATGCACCAAAAGTCGATTTTGATTTTCTGGGGGAATAATGTTTGGCGTGACCATGAACACATTCACTCCCGCAATTTTTATTGCTTCAACTTTCACATCTAATTTTTCACGTATCTGCGGCAGCGTTGCGATGACGGCTGCGGCATCGGCGGCGACAAGCGACTTCCATTGAGCGTTGTTTGTTGGCGCAACTTTCCACGAGGCATCAGCCGGAGCGGCGATTCGTTTTTGCAACTCCGGACTCACTGTGTTGGGCACGGGAACACTGTGCGCGGGCACTTGGAGTGCGGGGTACGGCGTTGATTGCAGTTTTGCCGGGGAGTAATTCAGCGCGGCGATCTGAGTGAACAAGATGATCGATCCTCCGATTCCCGCGAAGGTGAAGCATGTGGCACGCATTTTGTGTCTTAACATTTTTATATCGTAGCGATGACCTATTTCGCAAACTGAATTGTCTGAATTCAATTCAGTAACGCGTTGCAAGTGGCATCACGGCGCCGTGGTCATCCATGAATTGACATCCGCACCAACGCGCTTGCCTTCATCGGACAAATTGCGCATGGTGGCTTGATCAAAGAACGCATCGTTGAGTGGTTTCCAGTTTGGTGGAATCGCCACCCAGCGCACTTCCACATCGCCGTCGCCAAGCGCCTTGGTGAGTTTGGCTTTCGCATATAAATATCGCAGCGAAGTGATCTCCGACGAACGTACGCTTATAAATAAACTGCGCGCCATCAATGTGGGCCAAAGGGGCTGCACAATTTCGGCGGTTGGATGGACGTATTCATTAATAATAACCCAGTAGCGTGTCTTTGGAATGGGTGCGGTTGGATGTTCACGTTTCCAAACCGCGCCAAATGAATCTCGCGCGTCTTGGTCGCCGCCATCAAAGAAACTGCTGACAACATTGCCGTCGACGTAGAGTGATCCTTGAATTTCACGTGGCGCAAACGCGCCTGGAACAGCACCCGATGCAAGCAAAATTTGCGATAGCTCATTTGGGTCATTGGATACAACGGCTTTGCGAGCCGCGGCCACAAAGTCGAATGCAACTCCATTTCCAGTGTCAATGTTGGTTGTTTGAATTAATAATAAGTGGTTGTCGGAGCCGGCTTGTTCTATGCGCTTGGCAAATTCCATATGCATTTGCGAACGCAAATCTCGTTCAAGGCCAGGCACCGTGGCGAGACTTGCATTTTCTGGCAAGAAGAAAAATGTTCCGCGCGGAGTCACCCAATCAGATTTTGGATTGCGAAAAAGATCATCGACTGTTGCTAAATCCGCGTTGGTTCCAAGGAACGCGAAGGGCGCAATGAACGCGCCAGTGCTTACGCCGGAAACGCCTTGAAACTTTGGCATTGCGCCCACCCCTGGCGCAACGGTGGACCACCCCAACAGAAAGCCCGTTCCAAATGCACCCCTGTCGCCACCGCCAGAGAGCAATAGAAAATCCATCGTGCACTGTGGATCGATTTGTTGACGCGCGTACATGGTCTCAACTAATCGTTTTATATCGTAAATGTTGTCTTGGTCCGACTGCTTCGTTTCGTCAGCGGACTTGGCCGCCAATTCACTGACCAATTTGAGCTGGCGTGGCGGCATACGCCCACTTGTGACGAACATGCGAATGCCGAAGTACGCGGCCACAAGCAACACAATGACGGCAAGGGCGCCGCTTATAAATGAGAGAATGGCGCAACCCCACGGGCGTGAGGTCTTGGAGGACATTTCAGTTTTTGGCATTGTTGAAGATTTGGAATCGGTATTCATTCAATGGAAATTTTTGTTCAAGTTCAATGTTCGCGCCAATTTTTTGGCAACGGACCATATTCAGCATAATGTACGGGCAAGACCGGCTTGCACACTCGCCTTGACGGACGTTGCTTGGGCAATGCAATCAATAGCTACAAAGCGTTTTTCCAAATAAAAAAGCAGCGGGATGTCGGCGAACCGACATCCCGCCACTTCATGCAAATCGTGCTCTTCTCACGATTAGGCGCGACGTCGGCGGGCGCCGACTAAGGCGGAAACACCAAGCAACGCAAGCGCTCCTGGTGTTGGAACTTGGCTAAATTCTTGGCGCACAAAGGAGCAGCTTGAAATTCCATCCGCGGTTGCGGCAAGGAACTTTAGATCTTTGTTCACTTCAAAGGCGCGGTATCCAGTTGTTCCGAAATCGAGGTGATCCTGCAATTTTGTCGTAGAGTTGTTGAAGACGAACATGTTTCCAAGCAACGTATTTGTGTCCAAGTCAATGATTGTCTCATCAACTCTGGCATATGAACCTGGTCCTTCTGCATCACCGTTGAAAAGCAACGCCGCATCATGAAGCCGAACGCCTTGTCGGTAATAGCTGTCTTGCACAGCCACGCTGTACTGCAGGTTGGCTTCATGCACTTGGTCACTGCCAGGGTTCGAATCGCCAAATCCGCCTGTCAGGTCAAAGCCAACATTGTGCAAGCCGTATTGATTGGTTGAATCAGAAATGAATCCGATGAGACTGACAGTTGCGCTTGGAAAATATGCCGAGGTGTAAGACTCAAAGTTGAACACTTTGTCTCCGATTTCAACCCGACGGTCTTCCATGGACATCAGAGTTGCCAAGTTGATCACTTGGCCATTGCCAAGAACAATGGTGGCTTGGGCGGTTGTGGCAAAAACAGACGCGGCAATTGGTGCGGCAAGTAAAGTGAGTGGTAGGGAAATTTTCATTTCATGTGTCTCCATAAAGTTTTGATTGGCGCCGAAAGTTTCTGCAACGCGCAGAATTATCCCGGAGCAATCATGGGAGACATCATGGGTAGTGCGTTGTTCTTGTTCAACGGGAAGACGTTGTGTAACCGTCTATTATAAATTTTTGCATGCTTTATGCAGGGAAATTTTCTTTGCGATGATGTGTTTACCGCATACACAACGACAAGATGCAAAGAAAACTAAGCAAAATATCTCAAGCGCCGCCAGCACGCGCCTGTAAAAAGACAAGACGCCGATTACTCGGCGCCTTGCTTACAGATTACAAATTACAACGTCCCTTTCAAACCCTTCTAAGATCGAATTAGTTTCTGTACTCGCCTTCAAATTCATTCGGCACGCTTTCATCAACGGCGTCCGAGGCGGTCTCACCCAAATTGTCTGGGTCCATGTTCGTGGTGCGTGGCGTTTCTTCCATCTCGCGCATGCGGTGCCAATCATCCAAACTAATCAACACTTCGCGGGCAACGCTTCCCTTGTGGTCGCTCAGAATTCCCGCCAGACCCATTTGATCCACCAAGCGACTCGCGCGGCCATAGCCAATGGCAAGCCGTCGTTGCAACAAACTCACGCTGCCGCGGCCCGATTCAATAATGATTTCCACGGCTTTTTCAAAGAATGGATCGCGCTCGGAACAGTCGGTTGCGGCTGATCCACCGTCGCGGGCGTCGTTGTTGCCGACAACGGCTTTGGTTCCGCGAATAGCAACAAGTGAGCGCTCGAATGAAGGCTTGGCCACATCTTCCAAGAAGCGCGCCACTTTGCGCGTTTCACTGTCGGTGACAAGCGTGCCTTGCGAGCGGCGAAGTTCGCTGCTGCTTGGTGTAAGCACCAACATGTCGCCTTGACCAAGTAAAAGTTCCGCACCCTTTTGATCCAGCACAATGCGGCTGTCCATTCCGCTGGCCACTTTAAAGCTGACGCGGCAAGGCATGTTGCTCTTAATTAAACCCGTCACAACATCCGCTTGCGGCCGCTGTGTTGCAAGCACTAAGTGCATGCCAACCGCGCGCGCCTTCTGCGCAATGCGAACAATGGACTGCTCGACTTCCTTGTGCGTCATGATTAAGTCCGCCAACTCATCCACCACAAACACAAGCGCGGGCAACTTCTTTGGAATGCGCGCCTTCTCTAAATCATTGGCTGGCTTCAAGCGCGCGTACAACTCTTCTTCGCCAAGGCCGTTGTATGCGGTGATGTCTCGGCATCCCGCGTTCTTAAGCATGCCGTAGCGCTCCTCCATTTTGTCCACGGCCCATTCCAGAATGCCCGCGGCCTTGGACATTTCAGTGACCACGGGGCACATTAAGTGTGGAATGTCAGCAAATTGGCTCATTTCCACCATTTTTGGATCGACCAAACACAGCTTTAATTCGTCAGGACGTTTGGTGTACAGCCAACCCATGATGATGGTGTTCATACACACGCTCTTGCCGCTGCCGGTGGTGCCGGCGATCAACATGTGCGGCATCTTGGCAAGGTCAAGCACAAGCGGTTCGCCCGCGGAATCTTTTCCAAGGAACATTGGCAGCACCATGTCTTTGGCGTGGCCACCACTCATGAGTTCCTTCAACATCACCTTTTCTTTTTGGCGATTTGGAACTTCAATGCCAATGGATGTGCGGCCAACCATGTTCGGCAAGATGCGAATGTTTGGCGCTTGCAAGCTGCGCGCAATGTCGGAGGCGATGGTTTGCAGGCGAGCCACGCGCGTGCCTGGCGCAAGTTCAACGGAATACAGCGTGACCACGGGACCACTTTCAATGCCGGTGACTTCACCGTCAATTTGAAATGTGTGCAATGTTTGTTCAAGCACTTGCGCTTGGTCGCGCACATACGCCTCAACAGCTTCGGACCAATTGCCTTCGGGGTCGCCCAGAAGATCAAGGCCAGGGAATTGGTAGCCGTCGTAATTTTCCTGGCGCGGAATATCTTGATCACGCGCGATCACGGTGTTGTTGCCAGCCATACGCAGTGGAAGTTTGGCGATCTTCGCTTTCAGTTCTTCCTCGGTCAGAGTGCGTGGCGCTGCCACTTCGGCAATGGCGTTGTTGGCTTCCTCAACGGCGTCTATTTCCTCCTCTTCCACTTCTTCAGAATCATCGTTTTCATCGACAATTTCGTCGGTTTCTTCGACTTCGTCCTCTTCGGACTCGTTGGTGATTTCGGCTTCCTCTTCTTCGGCTTCAAGCACAGCGGCGGTCTTTGCGGAAGTCTTTGCCATTGCGGCAGCTTTCGCCGCGGCTCTTGCGCTCACCTTGCCAGCAATTTTTGCGCCAGCAAGCGCTGGAGTAAGAATGGCTGGACGTGTGCGCAGTTTCGCCATGAGGCTTTTCCAGTCCACTTGACGCATTGGCGCGGACCAATTCCATAAGTGCGAGAAATGTTTTGGAAGCGCGAAGACAATTTCATCCATGCACACAATTGCGCCAAGAGCCAGCGATGTCAGCAGCGCCAAACTTGTCGCGGTGCCGCTGAAACGCAATTGCAATTCGTCCGTGATCCACTGAGGAACAAGTCCAGCTTCGCAACCCGCCAACGCGCCAAGTCGTGGAAACCACAACGCATGCAACGCGCTGAAGGACAACATCATTAAACATGCACCAAACATTCGCACCATTGGATGCGTGACGCGCCGACCACTGGCAACCGCGCCCAAGCCAATCGCAAACGCGATCATTGGAAGCCACGCGCCAAATCCAACTCCCATATAAATCCAATATGAAAAGATGGCGCCAAGACGGCCCATGAGATTGCTCGCGGGGTCGCTGTGGATAGCCACAACATGGCTTGGCCAATCGGCGCTGTTAAATGTGGCGAGCGCCAAAAATAGGAACACCCACGTTCCGGCGGCCATGATCCAAGAGGCGCGGCGGGCGAAGGTGGGTGCGGGAAGGTCACTGAATGACCCAGTTGAACCAATAGATGCGGAGCGTGCCATGACTCCTAAGATCGGAAAAATGGCGGTTTCTTCGCCAAAATTGGCGGTTGGAATCGGTCGCCGCATCGGGCCTTCTATATAAGGCTGGTCGATGGGTTGGTTGGCAAGTGAATTGGGCGTGGGGTGGTTGTTGGGTGCCTCTTTGATCGGAGTTCTTGGCAACCAGTAGGCATTTCATGCGTGAAAATGCGCTTGTTTGCAATGTTTTTCAACTTTCAGCCTGTCATGAAAGCCAAATTGCCCGCACTTGGTTACCATCGAAATCGTGAAATTCCAACTTATTGATGCGGTCTTGGAGCGGTCAGAGGACCGGATCGTGGCTATTAAAAACGTCACTTCAGCCGAGGAATACCTTGCGGATCACTTTCCTGGCTTTCCAGTTTTGCCCGGGGTGTTCATGCTTGAAGCCATGGTTCAGGCTGCGCGGGAGCTGTTAAAGGATCAATCCAAAGTTCGATTGGTGCTGGGAAATGTGCGCGCCCTGAGATATGGAAGTTTTGTCCGCCCAGGCGAGGCGCTGCAAGTGGAAGTCACGCGCGAAAAAATTCATGAAGATGGGTCGTTTGGTATGAAAGGTACAGCCCTAGTTGTCCGCTCCACCGGAGTTGGCGAAACGGCAGTCTCTGGTCGCTTTACAATGCGACCCGTTCGAATTCACGCCGCCGTTGCGGCAACTCACTAATCCGTCGCCCATGGAAGGGCGGCATCACCACTGAATGGAGAATTCACATTGTCATTTGATCGCACACAGATAGAAGCAGGCGTTCGCGAAGTTCTTGAAGAGGCTCTTGGCGTTGACTCGGAGGACGTTAAACCAACGTCCACGTTGACTGGCGACTTGGGCGCGGAGAGCATTGACTTTCTGGACATTCAATTTCGCTTGGAGAAGAAATTTTCCACGCCCGCGAAACCGTTCAAAATTGAGCAGGGTGAATTGTTCCCCGAGAACATGTTGCAAGACGCAAGCATGGTTGAGAATGGCAAAGTGACCGACAAGGGCTTCGCGCTTTTGAAGGAAAAACTGCCGCATATTGACTTTTCCAACTTTGAAAAAGATCGCTCGGTGGGCAAACTTAGCGAAGTGTTTACCGTGAAAAGTTTGACTGACTTTGTGGACAACAAACTCAAAGCTTGATGTTTTGATTTGCGCGGCGCAAACCGCGTGCGCGTTTGCAAAGAGCACTTGAAACGTTGCCTGAAATGTTGCCAGAAATATTGTCTGACCTATAGCTGGCAATATTGGTAGAAAGAATCGCCCATGCGTTGGATGTGGATTGACATGATGGTTGCGTTTGAACCTGGACACCGCTTGACCGCGGTGAAGAATGTCAGTTTGGCGGAGGATCATTTACACGATCACTTCGCGGATCAACCCATCATGCCAGCGTCGCTGATGTTGGAAGGCATGGCGCAGACCGCGGGTGTTTTGGTTGGAAGCATGCGCGGCTTTAAAGAAAAAGTGATTCTTGCAAAGATTGGTTCGGCCACGATTGACGCGGATGTCATTCCAGGGCAAACCATTCGCTACGACGCAGTGATTGAGCGCGTGGATGAGTCTGGCGCCAGCACAAAAGGCACTATTTCTTGCTTTGATCACAGAACTGGCGCATGGACGGACATTGGCTCCACGGAAATTGTGTTCAGCCACATTGACAACAATCGCAGCGGCCTGAATTTTCCAAAAGAGAACTTTGTCTTTGGCGAAAATTTCAAGCGCTTGCTGAACGCTGCCGGACTTTCGCAAGTGATGACCGCCGCGGGAGTGACAGGGCCGTAAGGCTTGCGCGCCATGCATCATCTTGCCGTTTATGCCGGTTCATTTGATCCCATCACCTTGGGACACATTGATGTGCTTGAACGCAGTCGCAGTATTTTTGACGAGGTGATTCTTGCCATTGGAATTAACATTGATAAGCCGCCGTTGTTCACCATTGAGGAACGACGCGAGTTCGCGCAGATTTTGGTTGAGCGCTTGCTGAAGAAAAATCCAAAGGGCGCCAAGATTCGCGTGGAGAGTTACAACGGACTCACCACGGACTTTGCGCGCAAGCAAAGCGCGTCGGCGATTATTCGCGGCATTCGCAATGTCACCGACCTGGCTTCTGAATGCCAACTCGCCATCACCAATCGGCAGGTGGCGGAAATTGAGACCGTATTTATTTTGACGGGCGAAAGTTTTGCCTACGTGTCCAGCAGTTTGATTAAGCAAATTGCGGCTTTTGGTGGGGATTTACAGCGACTTTCAGCGTTGGTTCCGCCGGAGGTGATCGCCGCGCTTGAAAGCAAGCGGCGCGATCCCAATGATCCGCTGAGTCGTCTTGCAAAGGAATCCGCCCCGGACTAAATCATGGCGGCTAGTTTAAAAATTATTTCCATTGGCGCAATGAGCGCGCATCCGTTGTGGAACGAGAAGGGCGATGTGCGCGCGGCGCACACAACCACTTCGCTTGTGGTGTCGGGTGACGCGGTGATTTTGGTTGATCCGTCGTTGCCGCCTCAGATTTTGCTTCCGCGTTTGTCCGAGCGCACTGGCAAGGGCGCCGAAAGTATCACGCATGTTTTTCTAACCAGCTTTCATCCGCTTCGCCGGCGTGGGTTGGCGGCATTTGCAAACGCCACCGTGTGGATTGGCGAGCTTGAGCAAGAAGGCGTGCGCGCGCAACTTCGTGAAAAACTTGAGCGGGCGCGCGCGGAGAAAGACGCGGAACTGACCCGCATGTTGCGCGATGAATTGGAAATACTCAACGCCTGTGAAGTGGCGCCCGATCAATTGGCAGAGGGCGTGGATTTATTTCCGTTGCCTGGAGTTTCCATTGGTTCAAGCGGCTTGCTTTTGCCCACGCCTGCAACCACTATTTTGATCGCGGGTGACGCCGTGGCCACTTCGGAGCATTTGGAGCAGGGCCGCGTGATATCGCCGTGCTTTGACATTCAACAAGCGCTCGAATCACTGAAGGAAGCCATTGAAATAGCGGACATGATCGTGCCTGGGCGCGACAATCTGATCAACAATCCGTCGCGACGATTTTAAGGGAAAGCGGGCTACTATTGGCACCTGTGGAACCCAACAACGCACCATTGAATGAATCGCTTGCCACCAATCGCACCACCGACGCGGGCGCCGGTGAGGCCATTACCTTGCGCACGTTGGCGCGCATGGCTCGCGAACAAAAACGCTTCACATGTTTAACGTGCTACGACGCAACCACTGCGCGCTGGCTTGACCGCGCCGGCGTGGAAGTTTTATTGGTTGGCGACACCGCGGCCGAAGTCATTCTTGGACACACGGCAACCATTCATGCGCCGCTTGATTTCATGGTGGAGATCACCGCCGCCGTGAAGCGTGGCGCACCGCGACGCGTCGTCATGGCGGACATGCCTTTTCTTTCCTATCAATGTGAACAAGCCGACGCCATTCGCAACGCCGGAAGATTTCTCACACAGGGCATGGCCGACTGCGTGAAGTTGGAAGTGGATCGATCGTTCGCGACGCTTGTTGAGCAAATGGCGCGCGCCGGAATTCCGGTGGTGGCCCATGTTGGAAGTCGTCCGCAACAAGCCAAGATGAAGGGCGGATATTTTTCGGCGGGGCGAACCGCGGAGGACGCTGTTCGTATTGTGGCCGACGCATCTGCCATGGAAGCCGCCGGCGCCAGCATGTTGCTTGTTGAAGCATGTCCACCAGAGGTAACGCAATTGATTGTTGAGCGCGCCACAATTCCTGTAATTGGTTGCGGAGCCGGTTCAAGTTGTCACGGACAAGTTGTTGTATTGCAAGACATTCTTGGAATGAGTGATTGGCAGCCTGCATTCGCGCAACCAATGGCCGCCGTTGGCCAAGCCATTCAGGCGGGCGCCGCGGCTTTTGCTGAGCTTGTTCGCGCAGGGAAATTGCCTGGAAAAACGTATCGCATGGAGCAAGCCGAGCAGGAAAAACTGCGGGGCATGTTGCGTTCTGGAAACGACTCACATGCGGCGCATTGAATTTCTTGGACCATCTTTAGTGGTGCTCGCCGCGGCTGGCGTGTTGTTGTTTGTTGGACCTGTGGCGGTGCGCCAAGTTTCCCAAGGAATGACCGCAACTCAAATGAGCTCGGCCGAGGCGCGCCTTCACTCGGGTTCCATTTTAGACCAAATGTCACAGGCTTCGCGTGATGTCGCCATTTTTGTCGAGCCAAGCGTTGTGCATGTCAGCAGCACTGGAACATTAAGTGGGCGCGGAACTGGTCGCGCATTTAATAATTCCGGAAGCGGTTGGGTCTACGACTCCGCGGGTCACATTGTGACCAACGCCCACGTTGTTGAGGGCGCAACCAGACTTGAAGTGCAAATGTTTGATGGCGAGCGTCGCGAGGCGAAATTGCTTGGCGCTGATTTGCGCACGGACATAGCTGTATTGCAAGTGGATGGGCAAGGTCTTGTGCCCGCGCAACGCGAGGCTCAAGATCCGCAACAAGGCGACATGGTGTTCGCATTTGGAAGTCCGTTTGATTTTCGTTTCTCAATGAGCAATGGAATTGTGTCGGGTGTGGGACGCGCCGCGGGCATTACCGAAATTGAATATGAAAATTTCATCCAGACGGATGCGGCCATCAATCCCGGTAACTCGGGCGGGCCGCTGACCAACACCAAAGGGCATGTTGTTGGCATGTCCACGGCTATTGCCACGGGTCGTGGAAATGGCGTTTCGCAGGGGCAATTCTCTGGTATTGGGTTGGCCATTCCAATTTCCATGATTGACAATGTGGTAGACCAACTGATTGATCATGGCGTGGCGTTGAAGGGATATTTGGGAGTTTCCATGTTGAACATAGAAGACTTGGCGCGCATGCGCCTGCGCGATCCAATTCTTCAAGCCACCGCGAAATATTTTCAAGGCGACGGGGTGGTGATCGAATTCGTCAGCCCGCAAAGCCCCGCCGAAATTGCCGGGTTGCGCATTGGAGATGTGATCACGCAATTTGCTGGTCAGCGCATTGAGAGCGTTGCGCAACTGAAAACCATGATTGCTTCTCGTCAACCAAGTGAAAGTTTGAGCGTGGACGCATGGAGGCCTGATGTTGAAAATAAGCGCGGCGAAAATTTCAGCGTGCAGGTTGTCATTGAACAATTGAAACCGGAGACAAATTCAAAATTGATCGTCGATACTTTGAGAAGTATTGGCGTTAAAAAATTGGCGTCATCCACCGAAGCAATGGCGCAGCAATTTGGCGTTCCATTTGATCGGGGCGTATTGGTGGAGGAAGTTGTGGCGGGTTCAAGCGTGGCTGGAATTCTGCCGCCAGGAACTTTAATTATGGAAGTGTTTGGTCAAAAAATAGCCAATTTGGATGATTTTTACACGCGAATCAATCGCAAACTGAGAACGCAGGGCGCTCCTGAACTTGTGCTTGGGGTTCGCCAACAAAATGGCGATGTGGCGCAATTGCGAATTCCGCTTCCCTAAATTTATTTTCAAGCGATAGCATTCATTCCATGAGCGCGAAACATTTATTGGAAGTTCGTGATCTCAAGACATGGTTTCCTATTCGTCGCGGTGTTTTGCAACGCGTCACAGGACATGTGAAAGCCGTAGACGGAGTCAGTTTTCATTTGGACAAGGGCGAAACATTGGGCCTGGTCGGGGAATCGGGTTGCGGCAAGACCACGGTTGGGCGCACGTTGTTGCGCTTGGCGGACCACTCTGGTGGACAAGCCCTGTTTGAAGGCCACGATATTTTCGCGATGAACTCCGTCCAGCTGCGCGCGGCGCGGCGCAAGATGCAAATTATTTTTCAAGATCCGGGCGGAAGTTTAAATCCGCGAATGCGTGTGGGGCGGATCGTGGGCGAGCCAATCGAGGTGCACGGGCTTGCAAGTGGTGACGAGTTACGCGAGCGCGTTGAGAAATTGTTGGAGCGCTGCGGTTTGTGGCGCGCGGCGGCAGATCGATATCCGCATGAGTTCAGCGGTGGTCAGCGCCAACGCATTGGCATTGCGCGCGCGCTTGCATTGAACCCAGCATTGATCGTGTGCGACGAACCAACCAGCGCCCTTGATGTCAGCATTCAAAGCCAAATACTGAATTTGCTCAAGGATTTGCAGGACGAATTTCAGTTGTCCTATTTGTTCATCAGCCATGACATGGCGGTGATTCACCATATTTGCGACCGAATTGCCGTGATGTATGACGGCAAGATTGTGGAAGAGGGTCCGCGCGACGAGGTGATTCACCGGCCGCAACATCCGTACACCAAAGCGTTGTTAAGCGCGGTGCCAGAGGCCGATCCGCGGCGCAAGCGAACACTTGTGCAAATGCAAGGCATGCGAACTTGACTCCTTTGAACACGGATATCGACCACGCCGAGCCCGCGCCAACCGCGGAGCAAATCAAAAAGCAAATTTTGTTTCGCAGATGGTTTGCGGTGATTTTTATTTCACTTTCAGTGACCGCGTTTTATTTTGGCTGGTTCGTCACGCGCAATGTGCGCGAAGAGGCAAAACAAACAGACGCTCAACTTCGATCGGTGTCATGGGCCATCATGAGTTACTCCGTGGCCAACAACTCCATGCCGACTTCGCAAGAGGTGTTTGTGAAATTTATTTCCCAGCACGCTGACTGCTTGACCGCTCCCCGCCGCGCAGGCGAATGGCCTGCCACACAAGAAGCCGCGCAGGCAAATGGGGGTCCAGCGGATATCGCCGCCGCCGTCGCGGGTCGCATTGAAGTGATCTGGCCACCCACTGGAAATCTGACGCCCGTTCTACAAGTGCGTGGTCGCCCCTCTGGTGTGGGAACGATTGAGCAGGTCAATGGCTGGTTGCAAAATTGGAACCACGCCGCCGCTACGTCTGCCCCTTGATCAATTCAGTTTCGCGGGTGGATGGGATTGTTTTCTCAAAATCAACTCAGCAAATATGTTGAAATGCAATACGCCGCGAAAGGACGCGGCTATTAAAAAAATTCAAAATGCGGGGAATTTAAAGCGCCTACGGCGGACGGTTTCATCGCATAATCAAAGAATGGTTGTTCCAACAAACAGCGTTCCCAAAACGGATTCCAATATTCGCCGCGTGCAACCAGAGACGCCTATGCGCGACCTCATGGATGGTTGTTCGCGTTGGGAAATTCCGGTGCATCAACATGGATTCATTGCGCTTGTGGATGTCATGCCGCGTCTTGCGCCTGTTGGCCAAACTGCTGACGCCGCAATTGTGCAAGCCGCGCGCGTGAGTTACGGCGATGGAACAAAGCAAGTCAGCGAGGACCGCACATTGGTTCGCTATTTGCTTCGTCACAGGCACACCACTCCGTTGGAAATGGTGGAGTTTAAATTTCATGTGGCCATGCCCATGTTCGTGGCGCGTCAGTGGATTCGTCATCGCACGGCGAATGTGAATGAATACTCAGCGCGATACTCCATTGTGCCGGATCGTTTTTACAGGCCGTCGCTGGACAATGTGCGCAAACAAAGTTCTGTGAATCGCCAAGGTGGTGACGAGCCGATTGATGCGGGAACCGCCGAGTCATTTCTTGGTTTGCTGGAGCGCGCCGAGGCGAACTATCAGGAGTATTTGCAATTGACAGAGAAGGGCGTGGCCCGTGAGTTGGCGCGCGCGGCTCTGCCAGTGAGTGTGTACACCGAGTGGTATTGGAAGTGCGACTTGCACAACACGCTGCGATTTCTTTCGCTGCGCATGGACTCGCACGCGCAGCAGGAAATTCAGGATTACGCGCGCGGCATGTTTGATTTGATCAAGCCGCTTGTTCCAAATAGTTGCGAGGCGTTCATGGATTATGAAATGGAAGCCATGCATTTAACGCGCCTTGAAATTGAGTCGATTAAGAATGGCGCGCCGATTAACACCACCAACAAACGCGAGCAAGCGGAGTTTGAAGCCAAGAAGAAGCGTTTGGGTTTGTGAGCCCGACTGCTTAACGCAATGCACTTGTCCAATGATGAAGCGCCTAGAAGTTGGCGTTGTGTATGAAAAAATTTCCGTACAGATGTGGTGCGAAATGATCGTGGTGGCTTCTTCATGAAATTCATCCAGGGTTCTTTGAATTCCCCGCCACGCTTTGCCCCGTGGATTGTTCAATCTTCCGATGGCGTAGTGTGGTTGCGTTCGCCACTGTTGCATGCGGCGGGTTTTGTCCACGCATTTAGCACGCGTATTGGCGGCGTCAGTCCGGCGCCCTTTGTCAGCTTGAATTTGGGAATTGCCGACGCGCCTGGTGAACCGGATGAGTGGGAGCGTGTGAATGAAAATTGGCGGCGCTTTTTAATTGCGGTTGAAATGTGTGATCGACAACTTGTGCGCGCCGCCCAAGTGCATGGTTGCGCTGTATTGCAAACGGATCGCCAACCCGACATGATTCGCAACGCGCCGCCATTTGTGCAGGGCGACGCCGTCCTTTCCGGGGACGCTAGTCATGCGCTTGCCATTCGTGTTGCTGATTGTGTTCCAGTTCTGATCGCGGATGTTCAAACGCGCGTTGTGGCCGCGGTGCATGCTGGTTGGCGCGGAGTCGTGTGTGAAATTATTCCAGCGACCTTGCGCGAATTTGTCGCGCGCGGCACGCATATGTGCGATGTTCGCATTGCGATTGGTCCTTGCATTCAACAAGCGGCCTTTCAAATTGGCGAGTCTGTTGCGCTTGAGTTTCAACAACGTGGCCTTGGCTCTTGCGTTATTCCCGATCCCAATTGTCAGGGAAAGTGGCTTGGCGATTTGCCCGCAGCCATTGACCAGCAAGCGCGCGGGGCAGGTGTTGCAACCGAACACATTGAAAATTCAGGGGCTTGCACCTATCAAAACCCAGACTATTTCTTTAGTTATCGACGCGATGGGGCACGAAGTGGGCGATTAGCCGCCGTGATTGGGGCTTCATTGAAGAAACTGGCAATTTGGGGATGAGTGAATACGGCTCGATACGGCCCTGAAGAAACTAGGAAATTTTGGGGCTATGTTTCATACTTGACTTGCAAATTTTCGAATCCGTTGCATAATTTGGTTGTTTCAGGGTCCTGTATTTGCCCTCGTCACTAAAAAGGTTTGGATGGGCGAGGGCTGCCACCGTCAATTGACGGTGGCGGTTGTTTTTAAAGGACACGTTTTGATTTGGTGAAGAATGTGCGACGCTTTCCACGCCAATTCCACATAGTCAGCGGCTTCAATGTACCCCGCTACCACTCACGCCAATGCATTATATTTGTCGCTTACTCATTACCAATTTCGGTAGTGACAAGGAGATCAAATGACAGTGGCAACTTCCAGCGACGCGTACAAAACCCTGAAGACAAAAATTGAAACCAATCAAGCGCGCGTTGGCGTGATTGGTTTGGGGTATGTCGGCTTGCCACTTGCGCATGCGCTGCATCAGGGCGGTCTGCCTGTCATGGGTTTTGATGTGGACGAAGAAAAGCCAAAGGCCATTCGCGAGGGCCGCAACTACCTCAAGCATTTAGGCAGCGACATGGTCACTTCGCTGCGCGACAGCAAGCGCTTCGAAGCCACCACGGATTTCGCGCGCCTTGGCGAGTGCGATGTCATTCTGGTGTGCGTGCCGACTCCGCTTGGCCGCCATCAAGAGCCGGACATTTCATACATCTTGCAAACCGCAGATGCCATTGGAAAAACATTGCGCAAGGGACAACTGATTGTTCTTGAAAGCACAACGTATCCAGGCACTACGCGCGAGGACATGATGCCCGCGGTGTTCAAGGCCGCCGGCGCGCGCGCCAAGGATTGGGTTTTGGGCGAGGATGTTTTCGCGGCCTTCAGTCCTGAGCGCGAAGATCCAGGACGCAAGAGCCATTCCACAAGCACCATTCCAAAGTTGGTGGGCGGCGTTGGTAAGCAAGCCACCGAACTTGCGGCCGCGGTGTATCGCAAGGGCATCAAGGAAGTCATTGAAGTGTCCAGCGCGGAAATTGCCGAGAGCGCCAAGTTGCTTGAAAATATTTTCCGCGCCGTCAACATTGCGCTCGTGAATGAACTCAAGACCACGCTCACGCCAATGGGCATTGATGTGTGGGAAGTGATTCGCGCCGCGGGGACCAAGCCGTTTGGTTTCATGTCGTTCTTTCCAGGGCCAGGCCTTGGCGGACATTGCATTCCAATTGATCCGTTCTATCTCACATGGAAGGCTAAGGAATTTGGTTGCAGCACCAAGTTCATCGAGTTGGCTGGCGAGATCAACACGAGCATGCCGCACTATGCAATCGACCGTGCGGCCGAGTTGTTGAACAATCACGGCAAAGCCATGAAAGGCAGCAAGGTTCTTGTGCTTGGGTTGGCGTACAAGGCCGACATTGACGATGTGCGCGAAAGTCCCAGCTTTGAGTTGATTCAACTTTTGGAGGATCGTGGCGCGCGCGCCGATTACAGCGATCCACTTGTTCCTGAAACGTGGGCGGGCCGCAAGCACGACTTGCAAAAGAAATCCGTGGCGTTGACCGCCGCGAGTTTGGCCAGTTACGACCTTGTGTTGGTTTCAACAGCGCACTCCGCCTTTGATTGGAACATAATCGCCAAAAATGCCAAGTTAATTCTTGACACCCGCGACGCCATGCGTGCGCATCATACGGCGCTTGGCGATCGTTTGATGTTGGCGTAAGCCGACGCAGCGATTGATCACTGTGATTTCAAAACGCGCCCTTCATACCGGCGCGTTTTTTATTGCGCGGATATTTTGGGCTATCAATCAATACGGCTACGAAAAGCGGTTATCGCACGTCGCATATTGCACGTGTCGACATAGCCCATCACACCTCACACCGTGCACGTCGCACAGCATGCATAGTGATCGGCTAGTGTTGAAGTAATGCAGAGCGCGCCGCACAATTCCGCCGCACCCACTCGAGCAGCGTTGTGGAAAGACGCCTGGCGGGAGCGCAATTACCGCTGGTACGCGGCGGGAATGTTGTCGGGCGGATTCGGTTTGCAAATGCTCAACACCACGGTGTTGTGGGATGTATGGGAGCGCTCCAAAGACCCGCTGAGTTTGGGATTGATTGGTTTGGCGCGCGCTTTGCCCGTAATGGTGTTGGCGTTTCCTGCGGGGCACATGGTTGATTTATTTGATCGCCGCAAAATTCTGGTGTTCACGCAAAGCGGCTTCGCGTTGGTGGCGGCATTGTTGGCGGTGACCGCATATTGCGGCGCGCCGCTGTGGATTAGTTTTGTGGCGATCATATTGAGTGGTTGCGTGCGCGCCTTCAACATGTCAACGCGTCAAAGTTTATTACCGTTGTTAGTTCCCATTGATCGATTTCAAAATGCGGTGACATGGAACAGCGCCATCTTTCAATGCGCCGCGATTGGTGGACCAGTGTTGGCGGGTGGATTGATCTGGCTGACGCATTCAACTTGGATTGTGTTCGCGTTGTCCACGGTGTTGTGCGCCGGATTTGCTTTTGCATCGTTGCAATTGCGTCCGCGAGAAACGGTGAAGGCCACGGGCGGATTTGGTTTCCGAGCCATGTTCGCGGGCGCCGCCCACATTCGCAAAGAGAAAGTTATTTTTGGTGCGATCTTGCTGGATTTATTGGCGGTGCTTTTTGGTGGCGCCACCGCGCTGCTTCCAATTTTTGCCACGGACATTTTGCACACCGACGCGGTCGGACTTGGAATTCTCAAGGCATCCACGGCGGTCGGCGCTTTAATCATCGCGGGGTTCTTGGCTGTGCGACCAACGCTGCGACCCGCGGGACCGCTGCTGTTGTGGAGCGTGGTCGGATTCGGCGTATGCATGATTTTGTTTGGATTCAGCCATTCTTTTTGGTGGAGCGTTGCATTGTTGGTTGCCAGCGGCGCGGTGGACAATGTCAGCGTGGTCATTCGCCACGTGTTGGTGCAAACGCGAACGCCTGATCAATTGCGCGGACGCGTGACGGCGGTCAACGGAATTTTTATCGAGTGCAGCAATGAACTTGGCGGCTTTGAAAGCGGCTTGGTTGCGGCTTGGATTGGTCCAATGTGGAGCGTGATCAGTGGCGGCTTTGGAACGCTCGCGGTGACAGGCTTGATCGCATGGTGCTTGCCAGCGTTACGAAAATTGGATCGCTTGATTGATGATGTGAAACCAATGCCCGACGACAGCAATACAGACGCATCGGGTCAATCCACGAACACTCAGGCTTCCGCTTCTTCCTGAGCCAATGTTTTTGGCGTAAGCATTCCCAGCCACCGAGGAATCACTTTGATAACGGCGCCGGGAATAAAGCACCCAACGACCACGCACAAAAACACAAGATCAAACAGTAACTGCGCGCCGGGAGCAACATCTGGATTTCCAAGAAAGAGAAGAGGGATGGTGGAAAGAATAATCGGCACCGCCCCGCGCAATCCAAGCCATGCCACACACACTGTTTCACGCCACGGTATTCGCATGGGCAACAGAATCATCGCCACCGCAACGGGTCGCGCCACAAACGCAAGCCATAGCGCAACCAGCGATCCACCAATCAGAATTTGTGGATTCATGAGTCGATGCGGCGTGGACAGCAGCCCCAGCATAAAGAACATGGTGATTTGTCCGCCCCACGCCAGTGAGTCATGCACATGCATAATGGTGCTACGCAAGGGCAGCGCTGAATTTCCGAGATAGATTGCGCAAAGAAATACGCTCACAAGACCGCTGCCGCCAAAGATGCTTGCCAGTCCATAACTTGCCGCCGCGCAAGCCACGCTTCGGATTGGGTAAAGACCCGTCTCTTGGCTAGGTCGAAATTTGTACAACAGCATGGTGACCCAGCCCATGAACAATCCAGCGGCGCCGCCAATTATGAATTGTTTCAGCGCATCGATTGCAATTTGTGCGCTAGACATTTCCTTGCCCATGGCAATCGAGGTGAATGCAAACACAAGAATGAAAGCCATGGGATCGTTCAGGCCGCTTTCAAGTTCAACAATTTGGCGCACGCGCCCTTTGAAACCAACTCCCACAAGCGCGGCGAATACCGCGGCCGCGTCCGTGCTTCCAAGCACGCTGCCAATCAGAAGTGACTCGGTCCAACTTGCGGTTGGTTGCCACCATTTCACAAACACCGCGATCAGCGTAGCGATCATAATGACGCCCACGGTTGCCAACACAATGGCTGGAGTCCACGCGCCGCGCATCTGTGGAATTTTTATTTCAAGTCCCGCATAAAATAGAATTAAGATCAGGCAGACCATTCCCACTCCGTAGGTGAGATCGAAGTCGAAGAAGTCGATATGCAGCGGACCATCTTCGCCGCAAAACATTCCTAGCCCTAAAAAAAATAGTCCGCTGGGGATACCTAATTTTTTCCCGTAGCGATTGAACATGATCGCGAGCATGAGAACCAACCCCACCCACAATGTCATTTGTGGAAGCAATTCATGGAGTTTCATTGTGCGATCAAGAATGTTGGGAGGCGCTAGATGGTTCGGCATGTCACGTATTATGAAGGATTTTATGAAGCGAGCGATTCTGCGCGTATAAAAATAAAGTTCGCAAGGAGGCAGAATTTATGGCTTGGCTTATTCAGGCGCGCGCGCGTTTTTGAATGAAGACATTGCCCAGCAAGAATCCAAGCGCGCCAATGAACAACAAAATGCACAGCGAGGGAAGCATCTCGGTGAAAGCAAAGCCGCGCCAGACGGCTCCTTCAATGGCAAGAATGGCCCACGAAAATGGGCTCATTTGGCTCGCTGTTCGAAGAAATGGCGGCATGAACGCCAGCGGAATTGTGCCGCCGCCAATCATGACCAATACAAGAACAATGGCGTTGCCAGCGCTGCGTGCGGATCCTTCGTTTTTAAATAAGCCGGATAGCGCCATGGTGAATCCGCTGAACGCGAAACTGCACGTGACAATAGCCAGCGCAAGCAAGGGCCAATTTGCAACCGACACATGAAAGCCAAGGGTGGCGACCAGCAACATGAAAACACTCATGGCGATGCAGGTGGTGAAGCACGCCAAACTTTTTCCGGCCAACACGCTTGCAATGGTGCAAGGCGCAAGAAGCAGTCGCATGAATGTACCGCGGCGGCGTTCTTCCGCCATGCCAGCGCCGAACGCGCCAATGCATCCCACAAATCCCCACGCAAGTCCTTGCGGAAATGTCACCGCAAATGTGCTTGGTGGCTCGGTGGATTCACTCGCCAGCGTGCTGCTTTGAATTTTAATTGGCAGCGCCAAGAATGGATCAGGGGATGTTGCGGAGGATGGAGTTGATACGGGAACATTTCCATTTTCGGTATTGTTGCTTGCGGAGTCGCCATTCACCGAGCCAGCAATTTTCTTGGAAGTTTCCGCCGCCGCCGCCGCCGCGGCTTCGCGATTCTGCTGCTTGAAAAGTTCCTGCACGGATTCCAGCACATCGCTGACGCGCTCGCGCTGCTGACTTGTCATGTTTGGATTGAGCACCAGCGCCAACTTGCTTTGCGCCAACATCTTGCTGTTGATTTTTGGATTGGTGAACATGCGAACAATGGCGCGCATGGCGTGCTCATTTAATTTTCCAACAACAAGACCGCTCTCGGCCTGGCGCGCTGGATCGCAATGAACTTCTACAATCGCGCGGCTACCGGCCATGGCTTTCTCCAGGTCGGCGTCAAATGTCTTTGGAATAATCACGCACGCCGCAACACGGCCAAGCCGCACGCTTGCGTCAGCTTCTTCGCGGCTGGGAAGTATTCGCACGCTCAGCGTCGAATCTTTTTCAAGCGCGTTGGCAAAGTCAGTGGCGGCTGGACCAGCGCTTTCTATAACCACCGCAACTGGAATGCTTCTACTGCTGCCGCCAAAAATACTTCCAAAGAAAATGGCGATGGCCAGCGGGAAAACAATCACAAAGAACGCGTTGGTACGGTCACGCAGTAAAAGACGCAGGTCTTTGGCGGCAATCGTAAGAATGACGCGCATCAATCTCGCAACCTTTTGCCTGTGAGCGACAGGAACACAGTTTCAAGATCGGCGCGCTCCACGCGCAGGCCGGTGACATCGCCAGCTTCAAGCGCGGAGGTCACTTCGCGCAGTGGATCGTTGGTGGAAATGCGCGTCTCGCCCCCAGGACGTTCAATCATGACAAGTGTTTCTTTGCCGTGCTTAGCCAGCAATTCTTCAACACTGCCGGTCACCAGAACTTTTCCCTCATCCATAATTCCAACGCGGTCGCAAATTTTCTGCGCCTCTTCCATGTAATGCGTGGTGTACAGAATGGCCGCGCCTTCATTGGCAAGTTCGCGCACAAGTTCAAGAATGTTGGTGCGACTTTGCGGATCAACGCCGGCGGTGGGCTCATCCAGCAGTAACAGCGGGGGCTTGTGAAAAAATGCCGCGGCTAAATTTAGGCGCCGTTGCATACCACCGGAATATGTTGCCGCGCGGTCATGGGCGCGCGCCGTCAAGCCCACTCTTTCAAGCGCATCGCGCGCGGCGACGCATGGATTGTCCACGCCTTGCAAGCGAGCGAAGAACAAAACATTTTCCTCGCCGGTCAGTTCCTGATAAATGGCCAGAGTTTGCGGCGCCACGCCCACATTTTTGCGCACCATGTGGTGAGTAGGTGAACCCAATCCCTGATAGGTCACGCTACCCGCGTCGGGAGTGATCAATCCAATCGCCATAGAAATAGTGGTGCTTTTGCCCGCGCCATTGGGGCCAAGCAGACCAAATATTTCTCCGCGATTCACCCGCAGTGAAAGTCCATCGACGGCTCGAAGCGCGCCAAAGTTTTTCACAAGATCATCAAGAACAAGCATGTGCGCACGATACAGCACGCGCCAAATTTTTACAGCAGTAACCAAGTGGCCAGTGCAAGAAACACGCCCATGCTCACCACATCCGTGGCCGTGGTGAGAAAAATACTGGACGCCGTTGCGGGGTCCGCGCCCAAGCGCTTGAGCGTGGTTGGCACAAGCACTCCACACATACCGCTGACCACGCACGACACAACC
>CAIUGT010000027.1 GCA_903898755.1 uncultured bacterium
AAACCCATGACCACGCCCGCCGCCCGCAAGCCGCCAATGAGCAGCGTGCCGCCGAATGTGGCTTGCACCACCAGCATGACCGTCTCCACGCAACCAATGCCCTGGTCCCAATTCAGGGCAATGCAAAAGATGGCGCAGATCATGATGGCGCTGGCGCATTTGGTGGCGTGCTTCAAAGCGGGAATGTTGGGCTTGAGCACCGACAGGCGAAAAATATTGGGCAAGCACTGTTTGATATTGCGCAACGTTTCAGTTGCAAAATCTGGTTGATTCTTCAGCACGGCGAATGTGTTTATGTTGGTCGCCACAACGCCAGCTTCATCCGCAACTCTTTGCATGGGCTCCAGCCACTCGGGTGGCGGCGCAAGTGCAAGTGGTGGCGCAGCAACGGCGCCGTCGATGGATGGATTTTCAAGCTGCTCCAGCATGTATTCCAAGCGTTCATCAAACGAATTAAAAAGTTCAAGCACCTCCGGAGTTGCGTCCTCGTGGCGCTCTGCAACTTGTTCAGCCGCAACGGAAAGACAAGCCGCGACACGGCTTTCAAAAGCCATCAGCGAAATCAAGTTGTGCCGGGTGGCGCCGTCAAACGAAAAATCAGTTTGCGCGTTGTCTAACATCATCAACATTTCGGGGGTTTGCATGCGGTAATACTCGGGCACGAAAGAATTCACATCCAGTGCAACCTGACCCAATAAATCATCCTGAATGCGCTTAAGCAATTCACGCGAGCGTCGCACACTTGCGATTAATTTTTCACGCAGCGCGTTCAGTGGAACCAGCGGCCATAAAAAAATCATGACCAACGAGGCGCACGCCAATCCCGTGATCACCGACCGATACACAATGGTGGCGACGTGCTCGGCGTTTTCCTTGTCAAACAAAACCATGTAGGTGATGACAATAAACGGATAGCCGCCCACAAATACGGTGCTGCGGTAACGGCTTGAGACCAGAAAATACATGATCACAATGATGTAGCCCCACATGACCGGCAAATAGAACATGGGTTGCTGCAGAAACAATGCGCTTGCCACCACCGCAAGCCCGGTGCCAAGTGTGGCGGCAATAAAGTTCAATACAAAGCGCGTCACGGTGCTGAACCCTTTGAGTTCCGTGACCACCAACA
The DNA here is from genome assembly GCA_903898755.1 of uncultured bacterium. GTDB lineage: Bacteria > Planctomycetota > Phycisphaerae > Phycisphaerales > SM1A02 > SYAC01. Next base: position 1,130 of record CAIUGT010000027.1, read on the forward strand.
TGACGGTCATGGCTGGATACATAATTTCAAAATGTAAAATTTGTTGGAACGCAATAATCAGACCGCCGGCAACAGCGAGTTTGGTGGCGTGCTTCCAACGATCAGAGTGTGGCAACAGATCCGCCTTGATGAGATCCCACAATGCAGGAGCTTTGGCGTGTTGGTGCACTTGCCCGTGGTGGTGCTCTTGCCCGTCTTGGTGCTGATCATGGGACAATGTTGTTGCAGAATGATTCATGAAGCGCACAAACTGTAAGGCATAGGCGTGCGCAAGAACAAGGATAAAATGAGGCCAGAGCGCGCGGGTTCAAACACGGCTGAATAGGCTTCAAATTGGCTGTTTTTGCAATTTGATTTATGGCGTACACATTCAATCACGTCGCAATGCGCTTCAGGTGAGATGTATTTGTATTTCGCTTTGTGGCGAGCGCATTACATCAGCGCGTCAATGTGAATGGGCGCGTCTATGTGTTGCTGCAACAACCGTTGGTACAACCCGGCGTCTTTGGTGAAGGTCATTTCGCCCTGCAGCGGAAAGTGGTTGTAGCCCAGGCGACCAAGCCACGTGCGCAGCGCGGCGGCGCGCAACAGAATTGGCCACGCCGTTTTCTCCGCGTCGCTGTACTTGTTGTCAGGCCGATAGCCGCGCAGCAACGCCGCGAGTTGGTCGACATCCAGCGTGGCGTTTGGGCGCAGGCACCAATCATTCGCCGTCACGGCCACATCTAAAAGCAGCACGTCGTCGCCGGCAAAATAAAAGTCGATGACGCCGCCAATGCGACCGTGCTTTGACGAAATATTTCCAGGCAAGTCGTTGATGCCGCCCGTGTTGGCGTTGTTGCGCTGCAACGCGTTACCGCTACCCGCGTTGTCGACGCGTTCAAATAAAACATTGTCGCGAAACAAATCGCCGTGGATCACGCCGCGCGGCAAGTCGGCATGCGCGTGTTGCGCCTGAAAATCAATTTCGCTTTCAATCAGTCGCAACTCAGCAGGCGTCACTTTGCGCCGCAGAAGTTGCAAATATGATTTCCACCAATGCGGCCCGCGCGGATTCAGCATGCGCTGCGTAAACCCCTGCCCCGCGTGATGTAATTGCGCAAGCGCCGCGCCAACCTGCCCGCACTGCATCGGTGAAACATGCACCACTGATTCACCCGGCAAACATGTCACCAGCAACGCGGGCTTGCCGTTCAATTCTCCAATGAACTCGCCATGGGAATTGGCCACGGGCGTTGGACACGCAAAGCCGCGCGCCGCCAAGTGCGCCATGAGTTGCGCGTAATACGGCAACTCCGCCGCGCTCATGTGCTCGAACAACGTCAAAACATATTTACCCTGCGAAGTGGTCACAAAATAATTTGTGTTCTCTATGCCGGACAAAATGCCCTGCATATGTTGCAAGGCGCCCAGCGAATAGTTTTGTAACCACTCGGTCAGTTGCGTCTGGGTGACTGTTGTGTAGACAGACATGAGCGTGCAAAGTATCAGCGCGGGCAAAGGCGCGGGCAAGGCCGCGGGTCACTTGCTTCACACGTTAGATTGAAACGCAAGACTGCGGCGTACTAGCGCCAAGCCACCGCCACCATGGTGTGGCATTCAGGCGTAATCGGTCCGCGCTGAAAGTCGCCATAGATTTCAAATCGCTCAAATCCTGCGAGCTGAAGCAACAACTCCAACTCGTTTTTGTAAATCCAGCGCACCGCGGTGCGTGACTGAAAGTTGTCCACCAGCGCGCCGTCCGCGCCAATGTGTTCCATGTCCATGGTGGAAATTTGCGTCTGCGCCACTGGATCAAGTTCGCGCGTGTCGTAAATGCGTAGCGTGCCTTCACCACTGGGGTGCGCAACTTCGCTTTCAAACACACGGTCGTATGGACCAGTCCAAAGTTCTGGCCGCGGAAACGCCATGTGCACACCAAGCGCGCCACCTGGCGCAAGATGTTCGCGACAAGAGCGCAGCGTGGAAATCTGTTCATGCGCGGTCATGTTGTGGCCGAATGAATTAAACGCACACACAATTCGTTGATAGCGCCGCGGCAAAATAAAATCCGCCATGCGCGCCTGCGTCAGCGTGGAGCGCAGCCCTAGACGCTCAACCTTATTGCGCGCGCGTTGCAACATGGCGGCGGAAGAATCAATTCCATCAACATCAATACCGGCTTGAAGCATGCGAACAAGAATGCGTCCGCTTCCGCAAGCCACCTCAAGCGCCGCGCCGTTACCCGAGCTCGCAAAGTCCAACCAAAATGAAATATCAAAGTCCAAGTCGTCAAGCAACGCGTCATACAAGTCGGGTCGATCAAATGGTGAGGGAATCATGTTGCTTTTGCGTGTTGTCGCGCCGACTTAAAAAATTGCGTGCGTGTCTATTAGCCGCGCATTCACTGTGTGAGCAGCACAACTTGCCCAACGCACAAAATAAAATACGGCACAAGCGACGCGGCGCCGGCGTAATCCTTGGCAATACGCTGACCAAAGAACAGCATGACAATGTCCAGCGTGGCAAGTTGCGCGCCGTACATGGCGAATGTTTTTTCGCCGTTCATGGCAATTTGCCCGGCGCCCATCAGAGTCAAAACGCCGGCAGCCACTTCCCCAATGGTGATGGTGATCAACATCATTTTCACTTGGCTGCGAAACGGCGTCTTGGAAAAATGCCCCGTGAGCCAGCCCAAGTTGTCCGCAAAATTGAAGACCTTGTCCAAGCCTGACTGCAGAAAAAGAATCGCCAAGAACAACGAGGTCATGAGTTGCGCGAACGGAATTGGTTGAAGCAAAGTGTGGAGCATCTCAGATGTTTACCCTGAAAATCACTTGGGCGTATCAGACTTTTTGGAATCCGCGCCCGCATTCGCCTTCTCCGCCGCGGCCGCCTCTTCAGGCGTGGCCTCTATATACAGAGTGGACTTCTCAATAGACATCACGTATTGCCGATTTAAATTAAAGGCGTACGCCTTGGTCGCTTCGGTATTGGCTTCGTTCAACTGCTTCATGATCAAATCAAACTGCCCCTGCTTGTACGCCTTGTCGCTTGTATCCGTCGCCTTGTCCAACGCATCTTTCGCGGTGATGGCCTGTTGGCGCATTTGCTGCAACTTCCCAACAGTGTCTTGGAATGACTGATTCGCTTTCGCATCATTCAATGAACACACTTTCAAAGTTTTGCCTGGCGCGCTACCGTCGGTGGGCGCGGGCTGCTTGGTAATTTCATCTTCAGTCAACACAACAAAGACTTGGCTGACTTCTGGAATGCGAACGTAGTTGCGCAAAATGGAATAGCCGTACGACTTGGCCATGATTTGATTGTCCGCCTCCAACTTTTTCACGGCGGCGTCTAGTTGCGTCTGCAAAGCCTTGCGCGCGTCGCTGTCCGCGGCGGCTTCGTTGGTGGACGCATTCAACTTCACAATTTCTTGCCGCTGCGCCTGAAGCACTTGCACATTGCGCGTGAACTCGTCATTGGCCTCTAGGCCGTTCAGGGTGGCAACTTTCACCAACACATTTTTCTGTTGCGATGGGTTGCTTGTTGAAGCCGCAGCATTCGTGGATTGCGTTGGCGTAGTGGCTGCTGTCTGCGCGGGCGCGGAAGCGGTCGCCGCCGCGGCTGGCTTGCTCGCATAGCTGCTATTTCCACAAGTCATAAGGCAACTTCCGAAACAAACCAAGTAGACACAAATTAAGTAGACGCGATTCATTTAATTTCCTTGTTCATGCTGTGAAAACTTTGACCGTACTGTTATAAGAAGCCAAGCTAAAATTTTTAATTTTGAGTGAGCGATAGTTTAACGTGATGCCACTGGCACTGCGGTGGTGGTTGTGTTGTCGGGATCATCCGGCGATGAGATCGAGCGCATGGCAGCCGACATCCGCAAGCAATCTTCTTGTAATCGTGTTGGATATGTGGTAACCAAATATGAACCAAGATTTCCAAACGCGGCAAATTTAAAACAGCAACTGCAACTGCGAACGCACCACAATTTGCCCGCCGCCGCCATCCGGCTCAATGCGGTAATTGGTTCCGGCAATGCCCGCGCCGTAAATGCCGTTGTTAAACCACAGTGGCGCCGTGGTGAATCCAATATCGGTGGTGAGCTTGATTTGGCGGCCATAAATAAACCAATTAAAGCCTGCGGTATATGCACTGGTTCTGCCGGCGTTAAATACATTGGCCACGGTTGGCGTTGTTGCATTGCCAACATTGCCAATGTCATTCACACCCTTGTTCTGCGTGCTCATCCACTCCCATCTTCCAAACAATTCGACCGTGTTGGTGATGAAGTAGCCGCCCTGCACCACCGCGCCGTAACTATTAATGCTGGAAATATTATTGGTGGTGGTTGCCGGAATGTTATATGCGGTGTTCATAACAAAGTAGCTGAACAAATTCGCGCCGCCCAAGTGCCATGTCGCGTCCGCGCTCCACGTAAGAAACTGCGCGTCGGAATTTCCGTTCAATGGAATATTGTTGGCGCCTTGAATTGCGGAACTTGCGCCCTCGCCGCCGCGCTGCATGTTCAGCCATGTGTTGAACATCAAGCCTTCGCCTTCGCCAGGAAAACTGCTCAGGTCGTTGAAGTCATTCCAGTGACCGTATGCCAACCAACCCGCATGCGCGGTAATAGCCCACTCGGTAAATCCGGCGCCGTTATTTAAATTTTGCGGACTACCTACAGACTCACTGTTAAACGCGGCGGTGGCGCCGGTGTTGGCGTTGCTTCCGCCATCGTTGTACATGGCTTCGAACATCAGGTGATCGCCAGTCCAAGTTCCCATGACGCCTTGCGTGAACTTGGTTGAAAACATTTGGTCCACAAGCGATCGCTCAACAGCGAGTTGCCTGCGACTGCTCACAATTTCCTCGCGAAGGAAAGGACTTTTAAATTGGCCGACACTTATTTTAAATCCGTCGCCCATGTCTTTAATAACCATGGCTTCTTCCATACCCGCGTTGCTACTTCCACCGTTGCCAGCCGCGTTGTTGCCACCTGGAACCAAGGACGCATTTTGATTCTGATTATAAATCAGAATCAAGCGGTATTGCCAAGATGGATCAATGACATGGCCAAAGAAATCCAACTTCATGCGTCGAATTTCAAATCCATATGTGTTCTTGTTGTAACTGTTGGTCGATGGTGCGGCGGCGGTATTGCGATTCACTCCAGCGCCCGGATTTGCGTTCAAAATGCTGTAGTCGCGGCTACTTAGAAAATTTGCTGCGTAACGAATTTGCAATTGCCCGCTCAGGTTCAATCTAAAATTGCCGTCTGGGCTGGCGATAAAAAATCCGCGATCACCAAAGCCGGCGGTCGGAACCGCGGGCGTTAACGAACTGCGCGCATCGGCGTCCTTGAGAACATCCTCGACAACATTGCGAACCTCTTTGGCGCGTTCTTCAGAAAGCCACTTGCCATTTTGTTGCACTTGCAAATCCGCAACGCTGCCTTCAAGCGATTTGTTCTGCTTGCGCATGGCTTCCATGTCCTGCGCAAGCGCGGCGTTCTGCTTTCGCAACGCCTCCATCTCGCGCAGAATTTGGCTGTTTGCCGCTGCATTCGCGCCGTCTGCACCCGTTGATTGCGCTGACGAATTGATAGTGGTTGCGCCATCACCACTTGTTGATTGCGCGGCGGTTGTACTGGTGCTCCCCGTTGCCTGTGACAGCAAGCCAGCCATCAACAAAGATGCTAATTGCGCCAGTGCCATGATGTCATCGTAACTGACTTATTTAACGGCGGGAGCAACGACCCATTTGATCTTGTTGTTTGCAAGATTGATGACGCCGCAGCCAATCGCAACTTTGCCTTCGCCCACAAGCGTGCGAATTTTCTCGCTGCGGCTCATGAGTTCATTCATGCCCAGACGGACGTTCTCTTCAATGCACTTTTCCAACAACTGATCCTGCGTGCAGCCAGCGCAATTTTTTGTACCCATTTGAACCGCTGGTCGAATCTTTCCAAGCAACTGCGGAAGCGCGCCGCCAACTCCATAGTCGCCCATGGTTGCGCTTACGGCGCCGCATTGTTCATGTCCAAGCACAAGCAGCAACGGCGTGTTGAGATATTTCACCGCGTACTCAAGTGATGCGATGGCGTCATCGCCAACCACATTGCCCGCAACGCGCACTGAGAAAATGTCGCTGGCCATGGAGCCGGAGTCAGATTCAACCACCGCCTCCATTGGAACGCGCGAGTCCGCGCAACTGAGAATGGCAACATACGGAGCCTGGCCCGCCAACTTGGTGTCACGCGCCGCTGGATTTTTTGCAAAGTACGCCTCTTTGGTGGCCACTCCGTCACTGTTCTTTAAATTGAAATACGCAATCGCGGCCATTGGCGAAGTGTTGGCGCTGGCGCGAGTAGGTTGCGCTTGATCAGATTTCTGCGCGGCAATTCCCACGGCTGCGTTCAAACCAAGCAAGCCCGCGATAACAAAAGCAATTTGACTCTTATGAATATTTTTCATGAATGCACCCTTCAAGGAATTATGTTGATGTTTGGAATAACAAACGAGAAGGAACAAAGTACATGATTTCTTTGTGGTTGCAAGCCTGATTTTAATTGTGAAATAGGCAGGATGAGACAGAATTCATAAGATAGATTTCATGCAGTTGCTGACCGACATTTTCGCGCACAATGTTGCGCTTCATCCAGATGTGGTTGCGATTGATGTTCCACCTGGCCGGGAGCGCGCTCACAGACAACTGACCACATACGCGCAACTTGATCGCGCCGCCGCCGAAGTGGCGCGAGCGGTTGGTGAGCACTTGGCGAAATATTCTGGTCACTCGCATGAAAATGAATCCATTGTCGCCGTGCTTCTACCGCGCGAAACCGCCAGCTTGTACGCGTCGCAACTTGGCGTGTCGCGCGCCGGCGCGGCGTTCACATGCCTGGACCCGCTCTTTCCAAATGACCACATTCGCGCGGTGCTTGTGGACGCGGACGCGCGCGTCATTTTGACCGACGCCGCGGGCGCGGAACGACTGGCCGCGGCGGATCTTGTGGGTGATCGATTTGTGATTGATGTCGCGGCGCTTACGGACGCGGCGCGTTCTGCATCGCCTCATTCACAAGCAACGTCGGCCGCATTGCAAACGAAAGGACAAACAACATTCGCGTTCATGTCGCCGACAGATCGCGCGCCTGCTTCCACAACAACGCCGCCAACAACTTCCGCATCAACTTCAACATTCACGCCGCCAATAATTCACCCGCGCTCCTTGGCGTATGTCATCTACACATCTGGAACAACTGGCAAGCCCAAGGGCGTCATGATTGAACATCACAGCGTTGCCAACTTGGTCAACGCCGACAAGGCGCGCTACGGCCTTGACCACACCGACCGCGTTGCGCAATTTTCTTCGCCCGCCTACGACTCGTCCATTGAAGAAACTTGGCTCGCCTTCGCCGTTGGCGCCACACTTGTCTTGCTTGATGATGAAACCGTTCGACTTGGCCCCGATTTAATTCCGTGGCTGAACAACGAACGCATTAGTGTGTTCTGTCCGCCGCCAACGTTGTTGCGCACAACCGGTTGTGAAAATCCGCGCCAAGCTTTGCCCAATGTGAAGTTGGTGTTTGTGGGCGGCGAAGCTTTGCCGCAGGATTTATCTGATTTATGGAGCGACGGTCGCTGGTTGGAAAATGGCTACGGCCCCACCGAATGCACCGTGACCGTGGTGCGCACGCGCATGTACAGCGGCCTTGCGGTCACCATTGGCCAGCCCATCATTGGTCACACCGCGCACATTCTGGACGAGTCGCTGCAACAAGTTCCCGCTGGCGTGGAGGGCGAACTCTGCATCAGCGGCGTTGGCGTGGCGCGCGGCTATCGCAATCGTCCAGAGGTGACGGCGGAAAAATTTGTCGATCATCCAGAGCTTGGCCGTATTTATCGCACGGGCGATTTGGCGCGCCTTGCCGCGTGCGGCAACTTTGAATTTCTTGGTCGCATTGATGGCCAAGTGAAATTGCGTGGCTACCGCGTGGAACTTGCGGCCATTGATTCACTGCTTGGTCAATGCAGTGGCGTGCTTGAAGCCGCGTGCCGCGTGCAGGGAAATGAAGGCGCGCACATTATTGTTGCGCACATTGTCGCCAGCGACACAAACGCGCCGCCGCACTTTGATTCGTTGCGCGACGCGCTGGCCAAGGCGCTTCCTTCGTACATGGTGCCCAGCAAGTTTGTGTTGATTGACCGCGTGCCGCGCACCATTGGCGGAAAGATTGCGCGCGCAAAACTTCCAGAGGTGGACGCCGGCGTTGCGCTTCAAGCGCGCGACACGCCCGCGATTGCACCAAGTAACGAGCATGAGCACATTATTCTGAACGCCTTCGCGCGCGCGCTGAAACGCACGGATGAACTTTCTATTGACGATGATTTCTTTATCACGCTCGGCGGCGATTCGCTGAGCGCGGTTGGCGCGCTGTGCACTTTGCGCACGCACCCACCCACCGCGCGCCTGACCGTGCGCGACCTGTATATGTTTCGCACAACTCAGCGACTAGCGCAACGCGCGCAAGAATTGCAATTGAAATTTGCGGCAAACAAAAGTCGCGCTGCAACGCACACCGACAATCACGCTGAACACGAAAGCACAGGCGCAACTGAAAGCATCAACACAACCGCGCGCAATGGCGCCACTTACATCACCGACGCAAACACACACGCCCAGGCAATAAACTCCGCCGCCACCGAACACTTCCCCGCTCCGCGCGAACGCATTGGCGAACGCGCAGCAAACCCCCTACTTGCCGCGCTCGCGCAATCACTTGGACTCATCGCAAGTCTTATCACCACCGGCGCCGCCACATACGCGCTGGTATTCATGGCGCTGCCCGCCCTAGCCAACACACTGGGCATAAAAATCCTCATCGCACTTTCGCCAGTTCTCATTGCCATCGCGCTGGTCATCTACGGCGCGTTCACCATTGCGCTTGCCGTGCTTGCCAAGCGCGTGTTGCTTGGCCGCGTGCGCGCAACAACAATGCCGGTATTTAGCGCGCGCTACTTGCGCTTCTGGAGCGTGCAACAAATCGCGCGCACAATTCCGTGGGGCATGCTTGAAGGAACTATTTTCTTCAACTCGGTTCTGCGGCTGCTTGGCGCGCGCGTTGGCAAGAACGTTCACATTCACCGCAGCGTTGACATTCGCGGCGGCGCGTGGGACTTGTTGACCATTGGCAACAACGTCACGCTTGCGCAAGAATCTTCCGTTGGCATGGTTGAACTGTGCGATGGACAACTTGTGCTTGCGCCCGTGACCATTGGCAACGGTTGCACCATTGATGTGCGCGCCGGCGTTTCGCACAACACCAACATGGAGCCGGGTTCCTCACTTGGCGCGCTCTCGTGGTTGCATGAAGGTGAATACATTCCAACAGGTGAACGATGGGACGGCGTGCCCGCAGAAAAAGTTGGCATGACGGAACCAGCCACTGCCAATGCGCGCGGTCAATCAATTGATCCAATCAAGCATGCGCTGCTCACACTGCTTTCACTGTGGGTGCAAACAACCATTTCCGCCCTGCCTTGGATGGCGCTGACGTATCTATATATAGATGCGCCCGTGAACCCGCGGACCAACCCGCTCTCGTTCCTATTGTTTGTGCTTGTCGGCGCGCCCGCATGCGTAATCACCGGCCTTATTGCGCAAGCACTTTCCCTGCGCTTGCTTGCGCGCACTCGTCCCGGCGCCGTCAATCGTTGGAGCGCGGAATATGTTTGCATTTGGGCCAAGTCGCATGCGCTAGAGCGCGCGTGTCTGTGGCTTAGCGGAACTTTGTTCTGGCCAACATGGTTGCGTCTTGCCGGCATGCGCATTGGTCGCGGTTGTGAAATCTCAACCATTATTGATGTGGTGCCCGACACCGTCACCATTGGCGACACATGTTTCTTTGCCGACGGAATTTATTTTGCCGCGCCGCGCGTGCATCGCAACGTGGTCACCATTGGCGCAACAACGCTGGGCAACAACACCTTCATTGGAAATCACGCGGTCATTCCCGCGGGCCACGTGTATCCACACGATTTCTTTGTGGGCGTAAGCACCGTGGCCAACGCATCCATTGCAAGCGCGGACTCCGCGTGGTTTGGTCATCCACCCATGCAACTTCCGCGGCGCGAAGTTGTGGAAGTGGATCGCAGCCTTACGCACAATCCAAGCGCCATTCGATATATCAACCGCCTCTTGTGGGAAGCGTTGCGATTTCTGTTGCCGGTGTATCCCATCGCGGTCGCCGCGGCGTGGATTATTACGCTGGCCGCCGCAAGAGCCAACCCCAATTTCAACGCACCAACAATTGCATTTGTGATTGCGCCGCTGGCAACACTTGCGGCCGCAATCGCCATGATTGGCTGCATTATTTTTCTAAAGTGGACGCTCATTGGCCGCGTGAAACCGGGCCAACACGTGCTGTGGAGTTGCTGGTGCAGCCGCTGGGATTTTCTGTTTGTGGCGTGGAGCATGTACGCGCGCGGTTTCTTGGCGCGCCTTGAAGGAACAGTTTTCCTCACCGTGTTCCTGCGCATGATTGGCGTGCGCATTGGCAAGCGCGTGGTGCTTGGCAGCGGATTCACGCAGGTGGTTGATCCCGACATGCTTTCCATTGGCGACAACGCCACGGTGGACTGCAACTTTCAAGCGCACAGTTTCGAGGACCGCATTCTGAAAATTGACCACGTGCACATTGGTAGTGGCGCGTCGCTGGGTCATCACGCGGTTCTGTTTTACGGCGCCAACATTGGCGATGGCGCGCTGGTGACGCCGCACAGTGTGATTATGAAAAACGAACGCCTTGACGCCAACGCCACATACGCCGGCTGTCCAGCCGAGCGCGTAAATGATTGATGTGACCGCTACAAAGAGCGCGCGCTAGTTGCTCAGACAACCGCACTTTTTCGTAAATACGTGTGAGTACACTGTTGCCATGTTGATGCTTTGTGCGACTCGGTATTCCCCTTCAATGATGGGTTTGTTGGGCGTTCTAGTACAAATTGTTGTCGGTTTATTAAATGGGTGTGCTCCCACTCCTGAATTCATTGCCGATAAATGGGTTGAGACCCACTCGGGCTTGAGCACACTGCGGGTGCACGCCACGGAAATTGCCTGCGAGGCGCTGATGAACATGTCAGCGGAAGACGCCTTGCTAGATGACGAAGCCGCTTGCCAAAGCCCTAATGCAACTAAGGTAACTATAGTAATTTTTGCTGTTATGACGCCTGATGCTTACGAGGTCGAAATTCGGCGTGATGGAACCTCAGCAACTGACCCGGCTGACATGACATGGTCATTCCAAGGAAGCACTGACAATCCAGTGTTCATTGAGAGCCGCCGCGAGAAAAAAACCGGGAAGGTTACGATCGCCAGCACCATGGACGCTTCACCAGCCAAGATTGAACTAATGCGCCTTAACAAAACAGGCGTTGGAGACAACCTGCTGGGATGGGACCTGTTTGACCCGATTGGTAGTTGCTCGGGTGCTGAATTTTTGCGTACATGGATTCAGGACACGACACGATTTCCCGAATGGCTACGAACATCGCAGTATGCTGGCACACAACAGTATCGGGGTCAAACTTGTTATATCTTACGATCAACATCGTATGACATCACTAGTACGGATCGCGAGGGAGAAGTGCATCGAAATCGTCGGTCCGATGTATTTTTTGTCGATGCCAGCACATTCCGCCTAATGGGACAGCAAACATCACGCGTGGATGCACATCCACAAAAGTTAAAGGCATGGTATTGGTTTGACGAAGCGATCTACTCTTATCCAAAGGAGAACTAGAAATGATACGAGTGCTTGCAATCAGCGCAATGATGCTTTGTGTAAGAACAGCACTGGCCTTGTATGACGAGATCCCCGCAATCGAGTATGTGTACGTCGATGATTACATCTCTGAAACTCCGGTGATCCTTGTGTTGGAGGAGAAGTGTGTTTGCACTGGTTCGGTTCAAGGCGATTGTAAACCGGAGGATTGCAAGGACAAGACTGGAGTGCTATGCCACGACCAAACGGCGGGAATGAATTATACCTGTGTGAAGCAAAAGGTGATCATTGACGTAATTCCTGTACCTGAATGGTAGGAATTCGCACGTACCTGTCGTGGGCGAGCGCCATGAGTGACGCGTGATAAGCGGTGATTGACAGTAAATAAACACAACCGCACGGCCTCAAAAAGCCGTGCGGTTTTTTTTGCTTGGCAAAGCACCTGTGGCACTGCGCACGAACACTT
>CAIUGT010000028.1 GCA_903898755.1 uncultured bacterium
CGCATTGATCTTAAAAATATCACCGCGGGCAAACCAGCGAGCGACCACGTGACCGTGCTATCCATGATCATGGCCAGCGTCCAATCCGTGGGCACATACATAAAGTTCCACGCCACCAAATGCACGCCCATGTTCATAAACACAACAGCGGCCAGCAACACCATGAATCTTCGAAGCGGTCCGTGGCCTGATCCGCCCAACCCAATCAGAGCAACCAACGCCGCCGTGGCGAACAATTCAATGAGAAAACCCCTCACAAACACGCGTGGATCGCTCATGTCGGCGCCGTCTTTGTGAAACAAAACCATGAACACCGGACCTTTTTTGTACGCCGCAACGGTGGCATCTTCGCTGGCTTTTTTTTCTGCTGCCGTTGCCGTTGCGGGCAACACAGGAAAACCCGGATACAGCAGCGCGCCACTTTGGCTCATGTTCATTTCCACCGCGCTGAGCAATTCAACAGGCGCCGTGACTGGCTTCATAGCCCATGACCACAGATTATTTCCCCACGCAATGCCGCCCCATGTGAACGCAAGCATGGCGCCAACAACGCATGTCAAAAGATATCGAATCACCATTCAGGGCCACCCGCGTAACGACCGTACACATCGGCCATGGCTTGCACCATTTCACCAAGTGTGCAGCGATCCAACGACGCTTGCACAAGCGATGGCATGACATTGTCGCCGGCACGCGCAGCCGCGCGAATTCCATCAAGACCTTTCTTGGCCAAGTCCGCGTTGCGCTCACTTCGGAATTTGGCGAGACGATCATTCTGCTGTGACTCCACCTCATGCGGAATTTGCAGGATCTCCATTTGGCGATCCTCGTTGCCTTCTGGATACGCATTCACGCCAACAATCACGCGGTCGCCCGCCTCCATTTCCTGGCCAAAGCGGTAGCTGGCTTCGGCGATTTGTCTGCGGAAATAGCCCTTATGAATGCCGGCAACCACGCCGCCCATGTCATCAATTTCCTTGATGAATTCATTGGCGTCGGTTTCCATGCGGTCGGTCAGCGCCTCCACAAACCAGCTTCCGCCAAGGGGATCTACCGTGCGATGCACGCCAGTTTCATGCGCCAGAATTTGCTGCGTTCGAAGCGCCACGCGAACCGCGGCCTCCGTTGGCAAGCCAAGAGTTTCATCCATGCTGTCGGTGTGCAAACTTTGGCAACCGCCCAACACTCCAGCGAGCGCTTGATAAGCCACGCGCACAATGTTGTTCATGGGCTGTTGCTCAGTCAACGAGCAACCCGCGGTCTGAACATGCGTGCGCATTAGCCAACTTCGTTCTTGCTTGGCGCCAAATCGGAAGCGCATGGCGTTGGCCCAAATGCGCCGCGCGGCACGCAACTTGCAAATCTCCTCAAAGAACTCATTATGGCTATTGAAGAAGAAACTTAATCGAGGCGCGAATGAATCAACATCAAGACCACGCTTTAAACATGCCTCCACATACTCCATGCCATCGCGCAAAGTGAACGCCAACTCTTGCGTGGCGGTGGAACCAGACTCACGAATGTGGTAGCCGCTAATTGAAACTGAGTTCCACTTAGGTGTGTTCTGCGCAGCGAATTCAATTGTGTCCACCACCAACTTCACGCTGGCCTCTGGCGGATAAATGAATTCGTTCTGACTATGGAACTCTTTCAAAATGTCATTTTGCAGCGTTCCGCCCAGCGAATCCCATGAAATGCCGCGCTGCTTGGCCATGGCCAAGTACATGGCCCAAATCACGCACGCTGGTCCATTGATGGTTTGACTGACGGTGACATCGCCCACAGGAATGTCGGCGTACAAACGGTGCATGTCATCAATAGTGCAAATGGCCACACCGCAACGACCCACTTCACCGGCCGCCAGCGGATCATCTGAATCACGGCCCATGAGCGTTGGCAAATCAAACGCGGTGGACAAACCCGTGTTGGCCTTGGTTCCTTTGGCATTGTCTAGTAAATACTTAAATCTTTTATTGGTATCGTCGGCGCTACCAAAGCCAGCGAACTGGCGCATGGTCCACAAACGATTTCGGTACATGGTCTGATGCACGCCGCGCGTGAATGGAAATTCTCCAGGCTGTCCAATGCGCGCGTGCGGCTTGGTTGAATCCTTGGCGTCGGTGGTGGAAATGTGCGGGCCGTATTGCTGCTCAACTTCATAGCCAGACAGCGTGACCGCTTCTGGGTTCACGGAGCGCGCGGGCGTTGCGACTTGTTGCGTGTTGGCGCGATCGGAAGTGTTTGATTTCAGTGCAGACATTGGATCCTTTCAAGCATTTGGTCAACCATAGGCGGCAATCCGCCGTTTCCCATCATAGGGAATTTTGCATCAAGATCGAAGTCATAGCTAGCATGCAATTCTTCATGAAATCTTGCGCGCATCAACTTGTTCACCCCTTTCATGCGCGCGCCAGAAACGCTTTGGCGCACCGGTGTCATCAGTGAATTCCGCTTCTTCAAAACCGGTCGCCATGACCATTACGTGTTTCGCGTTGGTGTATGTCATTTGGGGCAGCACGTACTTGGGTATGAAGATTGCCGTGACAAAGATCCCCCCGCTCTTTGTGGGCGGCTCACGTTTTTTTCTGGCCGGCACAACATTGATGCTCATCTTGGCGGCGCTTGGAAAATTTCAATTTCACTGGCTGGGCAAACCTGCATATTGGCGCGGCGCATTTCTAGTGGGCGCGTTCATGATGCTGGGCGCAAACGGTTTGCTGTGCATGAGCCTTGGGCGACCAGGCTTGCCATCGGGACTTGCGGCGTTGATTGTGGCAACAACTCCGCTGTGGATGTTGCTGCTTGATCGCTGGCAAACAGGCGTGGGAAAATTCACGCCGCAAATTATCGCGGGACTTGCGGTGGGACTGTTTGGAGTAAGCGTGTTAATGAGCGGAAAAATTTTCGCAACCAAAGACAGCGCGCCGGTTGATGTGATCGGCAGTTTCATGGTGCTGGCGAGTTGTATTTTGTGGAGCGTGGGCGGCATTGTTGGCAGGCGCGTTTCGCAACCACCGCATCCACTGGCGTGCAGCGCCATGCAAATGATTTCAGGCGGATTGATGTTGCTTGCGTTCAGCGCGTGCTTTGAAGCATGGAAACCCATCGGTGAAATTCCATGGAACGATTCCGCATGGATTGCGTGGCTGTATTTAGCCGTGTTCGGCTCAATGATTGGCTTCACCGCGTTCGTATGGCTGTTGCACCATGTCAGCGCGGCGTCGGTTTCCACATACGCCTACGTGAACCCATTGGTTGCCATTGTGCTTGGGTGGTTTTTCCTTGGCGAGCAACCCGGCTTGCGCACTGCGGTGGCGACCATTTTTATTCTTGGCGGAGTTGTGGTGATTCAACTTGCTCGGCGAACCTCAGGCCGCGCGCGCGTGACCACGGTTGCATCAAGTGATTCACGCGCGGAGTAACCACACTTCACGCGTTACGATGCGCTGATGCACATCGCACCATATCGCGTAAAAATTGGCTTGATCATGCTGGCACTTTTGGGCGCCCTGCAAATCGCTGGCGATAAAGACACCAAGGAAATCAAAAAGCCACTGCCCATTGACCTGCCCGCCGACGACGGCAGCGCGAATACCAAATGGCTTGAAAAACTTGATGATGCCGACCGCGAGGCGCTGACAGAAAAAATTGGTAAGCCTGTGACCGTTGCGCCAGCGAGTGTTGAGTGGTTGGGCGGCGCCGCGCAAACAGTATTTACGACGGGCGTGACCGTGATTCAAAGCGCGCAGGACAAACCGTTTGGCATGGGCGCCGCCGAGAAATTAAAAAAAATGCTGCCCGCCGATGTGAAATTTATTGCCGTCATCATTCCCACCGACGCGGAAAAGTTGAAAAAGAAATATGAGAAGAAGGCGCCGTTTCTGATCGCGCTTGATCCAGAAGGAAGTTGGAGCACGTTGCTTGGTCTGCCGACAAAACCCGCCAATATTGTGGTGGACCAAAGCGGCAATATTCGCTTTGCGGGGCTGACGGCGGATGGTGCCAAGCGTGCGTGCGGATTTTTGTTGAGGGAAAAAAGTGGCGGCGCAAGCGCGGTTACTGGTGGCGCAAATGGTGCCGCTTCCAGCAACTGGGGCCCAACATCCAACACGCCATTTCCAACGTTCACAAACGCTGTCACCACCGCAAGCGATCAGCGCGGCAATCAACTGATTCCATTTTTTGTGCAAGAGTGGATTACCAAACAACCCAAGATGGACAAAAAACTTTTGGTGATTGACTTCTGGGCGACATGGTGTCCGCCGTGCCGCGCGTCCATTCCCCACATGAATGAAACCGCCACCAAATTTGCCGCCGATGTGGTGTGTGTTGGCATTAGCGACGAAAACAAAAGCGCCTTTGACGAGGGCATGGCGAAATATAAATTGGATGTCGCTTCATTCACCTACTCGCTGGCGCTTGACCCAAGCAACAAATTAAGTTCATTCTTTAAAGTGAAAGGTATTCCAAGTTGCGCCGTTGTTTCCAGCGACGGCATTGTGCGTTGGCAAGGCCAACCCACGGAGTTGGACGACGCCACACTTACGCAACTGGTCACGGCGCAAAAGGCGTTGAATTCGGCTGCGAAGAAGAAGTGAATTAAAAATTTTTACACGGCTGAAGTGCATAAGTATGCAAGTGACGAGTCGGTTTTCCTTGGCGCTAGCCCCGCTTGGTCTCAAGTTCTTGCCAGCGCACATACAGCGTGTGGATTTTGTCTTGCGCCTCATCAAGCGACTTGCAGGCCGCGGCCATTTTCACATGGTCGGCGGCAACAGCAGGGTCCGCCACGCG
>CAIUGT010000029.1 GCA_903898755.1 uncultured bacterium
AATCACTCTGTTTCTCCAACACGCATTGAAAGTTCAATCGTGCTGTTGGTGCTCGCAAGAGCGCGTCCTTTGAGAGTGCGCGCCGCATGAGTTCCCACAAACCGCAACCGCTGCAAGAGCAACTCACGCGGCAAATTCGATTGACCCATGATTGGCATTCGTTCCGCACTCTTTCCGGATTACTGGCGTTGCTTGAACGCGCGGGCACGGAGCGCTTGCCTTCAGCCATTGCGGAATCATTGATCGCGCTTCGGCTTATTCGCGCGGGTTTTTCCGTTGAAGCCGATGTGCCCACGCCCAACGGAAAAAGCTGCGACTTTCGCGCCACGCGCCTCGGTGAAAGCATGTGCGTGCATGTGAAGCGCCTCAGCACGAGCGCTGTCGACACGCTCGCCATTCCAAATCGAATCCGATCGGCGATTGTGTGCCGGCGCAAAGTGCGCGCGGAACTGTGGTGGTCGCCGAATTTGGAAACATCTGCTTTGGCGCGACTGGGTCGCTCGTTCAATGCGTTTCTGCGCGAGGCGGCCATTGGCGAATCTCTGTCCGTGCGCGACGCGCCCAACATTGAAATTGGCCGCATTCGAATTCACCGTCCCACCACGCGGCAAATGGAATTGCGCGTGGAGCGCGCGGATCGCGTGCGCACGCTTGATCGCATTGAGCGCCTTACGTTGCGCGCGTTTGAACAATGCATGCCGCGTAGTTCAAATGTGATCGCGCTTGTTGGCGACCACACCACAGATTGGGAACTGTTCGATGTCGCATTGCATGGAACATTTGTGGAACGTTGGGATCGCGTGCCCAATCAAGGCGAACGCCGCGCCTATGGACGAGACGACAATGGTTTATGGACGCGACACCGCGCGCCGTGGTGCGAACTTGCGGTGTCGCTCACGGTGCACGCCAGTGAAACCGACGCGCACCTTTCGCAGGGCATTTTGCTCACGCGCGAAGAGGATGCTCGACCCAATGCCGCCATTCAATTGGCCCGCCGTGGCCTGTTGCGCAGTCATCCACACTGAAAGCGCTTGGTCCGCGGCTTGAAATTTTTCATGGACCCACCACCACTTCTGGCGCGGCAGCATGTTGAGGGCAACCCCCTTCATTGAAATGCACTCGCCAATTGCGTGCGCTATTTATAGATGAAATCCCCTTGAAAAACTAGATTAACGATCGTGCGGCGGCTTGCCACGCGAGGCTTCGGGAACAATCGCGTCCCAACGATTCTTCACATAAGCCGCGGCGGGAATGCCATCAATCTGAAATTGCGTTCCGCGCGCCAACATTAAATCAATGTGGCGCCTCCCCGCTTCAACGGTCAATATCACCATGCCGTCGCCGTAGTCGCGATCAATCACGCGGCAACGCTTTTCAAGAAAATCAATTGTGCGCGCCTCCTTCAATGACAAGGTGATGGCCACGGTGCGCAACTCGCCGCTCATGGTGTCCATGACGCGCTGACGCAACTCATCAAGGCCAGTTCCCTCTTGCGCGCTCATCACAATCGCGTCGGGCTTCAACTCGCGCCACTCATCAAGCGCGCGAACACCTTTGGCCGCGATGCCGCGAATGGTGGCAAGACGATCACACTTGTTCAACAACAAAATGCGTGGCTGATCTGTGGCGCCAATTTCGGTCAATGTTTTTTCCACCACCTCCAACTGCTGCGGCGCGCGGCGATCGGAGACATCGATCAAGAGCAACAAGACGTGCGCGTGAATGGCGTCCTCCAGCGTGCTGCGGAAGCTCGCCACCAAATGATGCGGTAAATCACGGATAAAACCAACAGTATCGGAAAGCATGCAAGCGTTGCCTCCGCCCAAATTCCATTCCTCCACTCGCGTGCCAAGCGTGGCGAACAACTGGTCGTTGGCGAACGCACCGCCGCGAGTGAGCGCGTTAAAGAGCGTGCTCTTACCGGAATTGGTGTAGCCCACCAGACCAACCGTGAAATGACTTTCACGACGGCTCGCCACCTCGCGCTCCTTGCGCCCGGCGATTTCAACCAACTCGCCGCGCAAGCGATCAAGCCGCTCTTTCACAATGCGTCGATCGATTTCAATTTGCTGCTCGCCCGGTCCGCGCGTGCCAACGCCCATGGGCGCGCCGCCGGTCACTTGTCCCAAGTGCTGCCACATGGCGCGCAAGCGCGGCGCGGTGTATTGCAATTGGGCAATCTCCACTTGCAACTGCGCTTGACGCGTGGTGGCGCGGTTGGCGAAGATGTCCAAAATAAGTTCGCTGCGATCGATCACCTTGCAACCCAGCGCCTCTTCCAATCCCTTCAATTGACTCGGCGAAAGATCATTGTCAAAAATCACCACGCCCGCCTTGAGTTGCTTGACCATGAAGCCAAGCTCCTCCACTTTGCCCTTGCCCAAGTAGGTTGCGCCGCGCGGCTGCTTCATATTTTGCTCCAATTCCCCCGCCACTTTCACGCCCGCGCTTTCCACCAAAGCCCGCAATTCGCCCAGTGGATCGTGGTGATCGAACTCGGAGTCGGGTAAATGAACCTGCACCAAAACCGCTGATTCGCTCAGCACCGAACTGCGATGAAGATCTGTTTCCACAAAACGATTCTAGGATGTTGAGCGTGAACGCACCGTTGACCATTTTGGCGCTTGAAACCAGTTGCGATGAAACCGCCGCCGCCGTGGTGCAATTGCGCGCGGGCAAACTTGTCGCCCTGTCCAACGCGGTCATCAATCAAGACCACGTGCACGCAATGTACGGAGGTGTTGTGCCTGAACTTGCCAGTCGAGCGCACTTGGAAAAACTTCTGCCCGCCATTCGCGCCGCCATGAGCGACGCAAAAATATCTTTCCCGCAACTTGACGCGGTCGCAGTTGGAATACGCCCCGGCTTAATCGGTTCACTACTTGTTGGAGTGAGCGCCGCCAAAGCATTGGCGTGGTCGCTTGGAAAACCATTCTTGGGCGTCGATCATGTTCTGGCGCATTTAGTTGCATGTCATTTTCTTGACACCACGCCGGAATATCCCGCGCTTGGTCTTGTGGCCAGCGGCGGCCACACGCACTTTGTGCTTATGGAATCACCGCTGCGCGCGCGCGTTGTTGCGCGCACGCGTGACGACGCCGCGGGCGAAGCCTTTGACAAGGCCGCTTCTATTTTGCAACTCGGTTGGCCAGGTGGACCACTGCTGGAAAAACTGGCGCGCGACGGCAACGCAAAAGCATTTGACTTTCGCGCCGGCCATTTCGCCGGCAGCGCAGACATGTCGTTCAGCGGCTTAAAGACAGCGTTTTTGTATGAAGTGCGCGGAACTCCCAACGCGCCAAATCGTCCCGCGCGCGCCGCGCCGCCGGAACTCACGCCCACAAGAAAAGCTGATTTGGCAGCGTCATTTCAGCGTGGCGTGGTGCGCGGCCTGGAAAAAAGTTTGCTCGCCGCATGGGAAACAAATCCATGTCTTTCCTTGTGCGCCGGCGGCGGCGTGATTCGCAATGAAAGCGTGCGCGACATGCTACAAGCATTCGCACATAGGATGAATGTTCCATTGTTCCTCTCACCCAAAGAATTCTGCACCGACAACGCCGTCATGATTGGCGGACTGGCGTTGCTACGACTTGCCGCGGGCGAGCATGATGAGCTTTCACTCGCAGCAGAACCACTTTCACAATTGCGAATCTCATGACCTATCGACCACCTTATGTCTCTGACCGATTTCAAATGGTGCCCGCGCCACATCCAGCCACCATTGATGAAATTGAATTGCTCAAGCAATGCCAAATTGAATGCGGCCGCGTGTCGGGTCCTGGTGGACAAAATAGAAATCGTCGCGATACCGCTGTATGGATGATCCACACGCCAACCGGCGTGGAGGCGCAGGCCACTGAGCGACGAAGTCAATCGCAAAATAAACACATGGCCATGAAACGTTTGCGCCGTCGATTGGCCATTCAATTGCGCGTGGCCACCAACCGCGATCGACACCGGGCGTCCGAATTGTGGCGCACGCGCCGTCAAGGCGACAAGATGTGCGTGAACCCGGATCATGAGGATTACCCAGGCCTTCTCGCCGAAGCGCTTGATGTTGTGGTGGCGCGAAGATTTGATTTGGCGGGCGCGGCGGGAATTCTTGGCATCACCATGAGTCAATTGAGCCGCTTGATCCACCACGACAAGGCCGCGTTTGCGCGCGTGAATGAAGGCCGCGTTGAAGTTGGTCTGCCGCCTATTCGTAAATAAGTTGGCAATGCCTTCACACGCACTCAGAACAACAGAGAAAATCTGCGCTGATCACGCGGAGCGAAGAATGTTTCGCCAAGAATATTTCGCGAAGAATGCGGCACCTGAATCAAGCCCGTGAAACAAACGCGTTGCTTGCTAAACTGAGCGCATGGTTTCTTCCGCAGACATTCGCGCGCTGGTTCAAGAAGCCCATGAAGACCTCACTCGTCTGCGCCATCAACTGCATCAACATCCAGAGTCGGCATTTGAAGAAGTGAACACGGCCGCGCTTATTCGCGCCGAACTTTCACGCCTTGGCGTTGCATTTGAAGGCGGATTTGCCGGTGGAACTGGCACTGTTGCCCACATTCCTGGCGCCGCGCAACAAGGCGCGAATACAGACGCAAATGCCATCGCCCTGCGCGCCGACATTGACGCACTGCCCATGCCCGATGAATCAACTTGCGCATGGCGCAGCCAAATTGCCGGCCGCGCGCACACCTGCGGTCATGATGGCCACACCGTGATGTTGCTTGGCGCGGCACGTGTTTTGCAGCAAATTGCAAAAAAAAATCCTCTCCCAAACCCCGTGACATTTCTATTCCAGCCCGCCGAAGAAACTGGCATGGGCGCCGCGCAAATGATTCAAGATGGCGCGCTCAATGGCTCGCGCATTGGTCCAGCTGTGAAGCGCGTGTATGGATTGCACGCTTGGCCATCGCTTGAAGTTGGTTGCGTGGCTTCGCGACCGGGTCCCATGCTTGCAAGCGCGCACGCATTTGAAGTCACCATCAACGGCCGCGGCGGTCACGCGGCGTGGCCGCATCTTGCCGCCGATCCAATAATGGCATCGGCCGCAATTGTGCAAGCGCTGCAAACAATTGTGTCGCGCGAAATTGATCCGCTTGATTCCGCCGTGGTCACCATCACCGCCATTCACGCTGGCGACGCCTTCAATGTGATTCCACCAACAGTCTCCATGCGCGGCACCACGCGCGCGTTTAAAAATTCCGTGCGCGATCATGTGAATGCGCGTGTCACACAAATTTGTGAAAGCGTGGCCGCAGCGCTTGGCGCCAGCGCCACCGTGCATTTTCTTCCGGGCACTCCCGCCACAAACAATTGCCCAGAAACATTCGCGCGCTTTGAACGCGTGGCCAAGGGCGCGCTTGGCAACGACAAAGTTCAACCGCTTCATCATCCAGTCATGGGCGGCGAAGACTTTTCACATTACGGCCACGTGGTTCCAGCCTGCTTTTTCGCCTTGGGTCAAAAGCGCCCCAATGAACATTTTCCGCCCCTGCATCACCCCGCATTTGATTTCAATGACGATTCCATAACCACGGGCGTGGAACTTTTCTGCCATTTGGCCCTTGATAACGCATAAATCCTGCATTCAACGGGGCATCTGCACACCAATCAATCTATATATGTGTCAATGCCAAAGCGGCTCCACTTATTGCAACTCCTTCGCCATTCAAAAGATTCGAAGCCCTTTCCCGCCAAAATCCCCGCCAAAATCATTGCGCAAGCCATTGAAGCCTTCGCCAACTTCGGTTACAGTGTTCGGCTCACTTTCGCACACCGTTCGAACTACGCCGTGAATAATTTGGTCTGGCTGATCAAATTCGCTTCTTGTTGAAGCACGCTGCGTAGGAGGTAGGATTCAATGGCCAAGAAAATCACAAAAGTTTTTAAGATCATGGCGCCCGGCGGGAAAGCAACTCCTGCGCCACCACTCGGTCCAGTGCTTGGCGCCAACGGCGTCAATCCCGGACAATTCATCACCAAATTCAATGAAATGACTCGCGAGCTCAACGGCCGCGTGGTTGGTTGCATTGTCACCGTCTACGGCGACCGAACATTTGATCTTGAAATCAAATCAAGTCCCGTGAGCGTGATGATTCAAGCAGCGTTGAAAATTGAAAAAGGTTCCGGCACTCCAAACACCGTGAAGGTGGGCAAGATCTCCAAGGCGCAAGTCCGAAAGATCGCCGAGGAAAAGTTGAAGGACTTAAACACACGCAATGTCGAATCCGCTATGCGGGTCGTTGAAGGCACAGCCCGCAGCATGGGCGTGACGGTGGAAGGATAAAATCATGGCAATCGCAACACCAAAAGTAAAATTACACGGCGGCAAGCGCATGCGCGCAAGTCTTGAAACACGTCCAAACACAGCGGTTTCCCCTGAAGAAGCCATTTCAGCATTGCGCAAGTTCAAGGCCCCAAAGTTTGACCAAACGGTCAACGTGGTCGTGAATCTTGGCATCGATCCAAAGGCCGCCGATCAAGCGCTTCGCGGTTCCATGAGCATGCCTCACGGAATTGGTCGCACCTCGCGCGTGATTTGTTTCTGCGGTTCAGACAAGGTTGCGGCGGCCAAAGCGGCTGGCGCCATCGAAGCTGGTTCCGATGACTTGGTCGCAAAGATTGAGCAAGGCTGGATGGATTTCGATGTCGCGGTTGCAAGCCCAGACATGATGAGAATTGTTTCCAAGCTTGGAAAAGTTCTTGGTCCAAAGGGTCTCATGCCAAGTCCAAAGGCTGGAACAGTTGCCCCAGACGTCGCGGCGGCTGTCAAGGAATACGGCGCAGGCAAGCAGGAATATCGCAACGATGACAGCGGCAATGTGCAATGCGTCATTGGCAAGATGAGTTTCAAGGACGATCAACTGATCGACAACTTGAAGCACTTCATCGCGATCATTCACAAGGTCAAGCCCTCAAGTGTGAAGGGTGTGTATCTGAAGAAGTGCGTTGTTGCGGGAAGCATGAGCCCAAGCGTGCAAGTGAACGCATAAGAAAAGAAAGAACACTCCAATGAGCAAAACCATCAAAGAAATGATTGTGAAGGAATATAAGAATCGCTTCCACGGAGCCACTGGCGCCGTCTTGGTTGAGATTCGTGGCATGGACGCAAGCATGAACAACAACATGCGAACCACCCTGCTGGAGAAGCACATTCGTGTCAGCGTTGTGAAGAACACCCTGGCGCGCAAGGCTTTTGAAGGCACCAAACTTGAAGGCTTGGCCAAATATCTTGTCGGTCCAACCGCTGTGTTGACTGGCGCCGAAAGCGCCGTTGACATTGCGCGCGAAATTGTCGCGTGGGCCAAGGACAAGGAAAGTTTGCAGTTCAAGGGCGCGTGCATTGACGGCGAAGTCTTCGAAGGCAAGGTTGGCGTGGAACGCCTGAGCAAGTTCCCAACCCGCGTCGAAGCCTTGGCCACCGTGGTCACGTTGTACTTGAGCCCAGCGCGCAATGTTGTTGGCTCAGTTGTTGGTCCAGGACGCAAAGCCGTTGGTCTTGTGAAAGAAATTCAACGCAAACTTGAAGCTGGCGAAACCATCGCCGCCAAAGTTTGATGTGTTTGAGTGATTGCGTGTTTGAGTTTTGAGTGTTGTTGAAACGTTACTTTAAACCAGTCTTTTTGCCGATTTCTGTCAGGCCCTCTCGGGTCAAACGCCGGATGTTCCGGCGCCTCACAGGAAAGGCGTATAGGAGTTTGAGACATGTCTGATACTAAATCGTTTGAAGCTAAGGTCACCAAAATCGGAGACGAAATCGCATCCCTCACCTTGAAGGAAGCGGTCGATCTTGCCGAGTACATGAAAGACAAGTACGGCATCGAAGCTGCTGCTGGTGGAGGCATGATGATGGCCGCCGCTCCTGCCGCGGGCGCCGCAGCCGCTACTGAGCAAAGTGAATTCGATGTGATTCTTGACAACGCTGGCGCCAACAAGATCCAAGTGATCAAGGTTGTGCGTGAAGCCACTGGTCTTGGCTTGAAGGAAGCCAAGGACATTGTTGATGCAGCACCGAAGGCGATCAAGGAAAAGATCTCCAAGGAAGATGCGGACAAGCTCAAGGGCTTGATCGAAGCTGCTGGCGGCAAAGTCGTCATCAAGTAATCGAAATCAGAAGATTTCGAAGATTTATTTGGCTAAAAAAGCCCGTTCCCCACAAGGGAGCGGGTTTTTATTTCGCCTTTGAATTCTGATGATTTTGCAAGAAATTAGGCATGCTTTTCATATATTGATGAAACTGTTGATCTATCAACGTCCAAATAACTTTTACAATATTTAAAATTTTTCAAGTTCTTACCTGAATCACATATTGAGTTTTGGCTTGGCTATTGCTAGTCTTTGGGGCTCGGCGGTGCACGCTACGCAAAGATCCAAAGCTGAATCAATTTCTGTTTGAAACAGTTTCGAAGTGTCCCCGGCTGGCGGGAACACGGCTCCAGTTAGTGTTGCAAAGAATCAAGGACGACGCATTCTATGCCCATTCAGACCATCCGCGACTTCTCAAAACGCGGCGATGCAACTTCCGTCCCAAACCTTACACAAGTTCAACGAGACGCTTACGAGCGTTTCCTTCAAAAAGAAAAAGCGCCCAACGAACGCGATACCACAATCGGTATCGAATCTTTGTTGCGTGAAGTTTTTCCAATTGAAAGTTACGACAGCACGGTGAAGCTGGAATATCTCGAGTACAAACTCGAGCAACCACGCTACACACCTGACGAGTGTCGCGAACTTCGTTTGACCTATGGCCTCCCCTTCCGCGTCAAGGTTCGCCTGTCGCGCAATGGAACGCAGACCATCAGCGAAGAAGATATTTATCTCGGTGAAATTCCAGTCATGATGGGCGGCGGCGAGTTCATTGTGAACGGTTCCGAGCGCGTCATTGTGAGTCAGTTGCACCGCAGCCCTGGCGTGGATTTCTCCATCGCCAGCCGCATTGGTGATCGTCCGCTGCACAGCGCGCGCATTAGTCCAGAGCGTGGAAGTTGGATCGAGCTTGAAGTGACCAAGAAAGATGTGCTGGCAATGCGCATCGATCAAAGCACCAAGATCGCCGCCACCACATTCCTGCGCGCTCTTGATGAGCGTTTTTCCAGCACCGAATCGCTGCTGAAGTTGTTCTATGAAATTGAAGACGTGAAGATTGAGAAGCTCAAGCCAGAGCATCACTCCGCGGAATTAATTGTCGACAGCGACACCGGCGAAGTGATTTGCAATCCCGGCCAGCAACTTGGAACCAAGGGTCTTGAAGTCATCATGCAATCCAGTCTCAAGACTGCGCGCGTGATCACCAATCCAGTTGACTCGCTCATTCTCAACACCATCGCCGAGGAGAAGCTTGACTTCCTCGCCGAAGTCACCGAGTACGACGCCGCCAACTTGAAGATTTACGGTCGTCTGCGACCAGGCAATCCACCGCAAGTGGACAAGGCGCGCGCGCTGTTCAAGGAAAAATTCTTCGACGACAACCGCTACCGATTGGGCCGCGTTGGTCGTTTCCGAATTAACCGCAAGTTCGAGATCTACAAGGATCGCGACAAGGCCGAAGGTCGCAACTGGAAATGGACCGAAGCTGATTCCAAAACGCAAAGCCTGCGCGCCGAAGATTTCTTGGCCGTTGTGCAATACATTTTGGATCTGCGCTCACGCAATCCACGCGCGCATCCCGACGACATCGATCATCTTGGCAATCGCCGGTTGCGAACGCTGGATGAGTTGGCTGTTGAGGAAATCCGCAAGGGCTTCCTGAAGTTGCGACGCACCGTGCAAGAACGCATGAGTGTGAAGGATCCAAGCGAGCTCGGCAAGATCGCCGATCTTGTGAACTCCAAGAGCATCTCAAGCGCCATTGAATTCTTCTTTGGTCGTAGTGAACTCAGCCAGGTGGTGGATCAAACCAATCCGCTGTCCATGCTTGTGCATGAACGACGTCTCTCGGCCCTTGGGCCTGGAGGTCTCAACCGAAAGCGCGCGACATTCGAAGTGCGCGACGTGCATATTTCCCATTACGGTCGTATTTGCCCAATTGAAACGCCTGAAGGCGCCAACATTGGTCTGATCGCCAGCTTGGGTATTTACAGCGAAGTCGACGCTTATGGTTTCTTGCTCACGCCATATCGAGAAGTGAAGGATGGCAAGGCAACTGGAAAGATCCGCAAGCTTCGCGCCGATGAGGAACTTCGCAAGGTGCTCGCACCAAGCGACAGCCTTGATCGCGAAGGTCGACTCAGCGGTGAAAATGTTGTCGCCAGGCGCGACGGTGATCTCACCCCTGTTCCTTCGGAAGATGTTGAGTTTGTCGACATTTCTCCAAAGCAAATCGTGGGTGTCAGCGCCAGTCTTATTCCGTTCCTTGAGCATGACGATGCCAATCGCGCGTTGATGGGTTCCAACATGCAGCGTCAAGCTGTGCCGTTGATCCGCGTCGACCCACCAGTGGTGGCGACCGGCATGGAAAAATCAGTTGGTATGAACAGCGGCATGATTGTGCGCGCGCGCCGTGGCGGCGTGGTGACACAAGTTGACGCCGAGCGCATCATTATTGACAACGCCGATGAATATGTCCTTCGCAAGTTTGTTGGTTTGAACGAACGAACGTGCCAAAATCAAAAGCCACTGGTCAAGATGAATCAAAAGATCAAGACCGGCGACATTCTGGCCGACGGCGCCAGCACGTCCAACGGTGAACTTTCGATTGGTCGCAATGTTCTTGTGGCGTTCAATACCTTCGACGGCTACAACTTTGAAGACGCCATTGTGATCAGCGAGCGTCTTGTGAAAGACGACGCCTTCACCAGCATTCACATTGAGAATTTTGATGTTGAACTGCGTGAGACCAAGTTGGGTCGCGAGGAATTCACGCGCGACATTCCAAACGTGTCCGAGCGTCTTCTGCGCAATCTTGACGAAAAGGGCGTGATTTGCATTGGTTCCAAGGTTGGTCCTGGCGACATTCTTGTCGGCAAGGTCAGCCCAAAGAGCAAGAGCGAACTCTCGCCTGAAGAAAAGTTGCTGCACGCCATCTTCGGCCGCGCCGGTGAAGACGTGAAGAACGATTCGCTTGAAGTTCCAGCCGGAACCGAAGGCATTGTCATTGGCGCGCGTCGATTCAGTCGCCGCATGCATCTCAATGATGAGCAAAAGAAGCAACTCAAGAAGGACATGGAAGCCTTCGAGACCGAGATCGATCAAAAGCGCATCGACCTGTTCCGCCAGATGACTCGCGAAATTGTTCGCATCACTGGAACTGAAATGGTCGATCCAAGCACGCGCCAGAAGGTTGGCGCCAGCGATATCGCTGAAGTCATCTTGGAGCAGATCGATGGTTTCTCAACCAAGTGGATCAAGGCCTCCGCCGACGCGAAAGCGGAAGCCGAAACCGTGTACGGCCAATTCTGGCCGCGCATCACTGGTCTACGTGAAGAGAAGGAACGCAAACTTGGTCACATGAAGCGTGGCGATGAATTGCCAAGCGGCGTGCTTGAAATGGTCAAGGTCTACCTTGCCACCAAGCGTCAACTTTCAGTCGGCGACAAAATGGCCGGACGTCACGGAAACAAGGGCGTTATTGCCCGCATCGTGCCGGAAGAAGATATGCCGTTCATGAATGACGGAACTCCAGTGGAAGTGTTGTTGAATCCACTCGGCGTACCAAGCCGCATGAACGTGGGCCAGATTCTTGAGACCCATCTTGGATGGGCCGCCAAGGTTCTTGGTTTCCAAGCGTTGACTCCAGTGTTTGACGGCGCAACAGAAGCCGAAATTCTTGAAGCCATGAAGAGCGCCAATGACCATGTCCGCACCCGCGTTTCGAATTTCGAAACAACGGGCAAGGATCCTGGACACGCGCGCGAATTGCTTGCTGAAATTCCGTTCGGCGGCAAGGTGCAGTTGTACGACGGCCGCTCCGGCGAACCGTTCCATCAACGCACCACTGTTGGCTACATGTACTTGCTCAAGCTCCATCACTTGGTGGACGACAAGATTCACGCCCGAAGCACGGGTCCATACAGCCTCATCACCCAGCAACCACTTGGCGGTAAAGCCCGCACCGGTGGTCAGCGATTCGGTGAAATGGAAGTGTGGGCGCTTGAGGCCTACGGCGCGGCGTTCATGTTGCAGGAACTTCTCACCGTCAAGAGTGACGATGTGGAAGGCCGCACCAAGATCTACGACTCCATGGTCAAGGGAACAAACACGCTCGACGCCGGCATGCCGGTTGTGTTCGACGTGCTCTGCCATGAAATCAAGGGACTTGGAATGAACATCCAACTTGAGAAGAAAACCACTGACATTGATTCGCTGCTTTAAAAAGTAATTGATGTGTTCCGTCGCGGCGCGGCGGCGGAACAATAAAACAGATTGCACGCGCCTGTTCTGATCACGCACCCTAAAGAACTGGAATTGAATCCATGACCATTGCCAACGACAGCATTTATGACCGTGTGAATGATTACGGCGCCGTACGCATCAGCCTTGCCAGCCCCAACGACATTCGTTCGTGGAGTTTTGGTGAAGTCAAGAAACCCGAGACCATCAATTACCGCACCTACCGCCCTGAGCGAGACGGTCTGTTTTGTGAGCGAATCTTCGGGCCAGAGCGCGATTATGAATGCGCATGCGGCAAGTACAAGGGCACCAAGTACAAGGGAATTATTTGCGATCGTTGCGGCGTGAAGGTCACGCACAGCCGCGTTCGTCGCAAGCGCATGGGCCACATTAATTTGGCCGCTCCAGTGGTTCACATTTGGTTCTTCAAGGCCATGCCAAGCCGACTTGGCAATCTCCTTGAAATGAAGACCAGCGATCTTGAGAAGGTTGTGTACTTCCAGGATTACGTCATCACCGATCCAGGCTCGACAGATCTTGAATTCAAGCAAGTGCTCACGGAAGATGAGTGCCGCAGCGAGCAAGACAAGCACGGCTCCAGCAGTTTCTCCGCAATGATGGGCGCGGACGCCGTTCGTGAATTGCTTTCCGATGGCAAACTGGACTTGGATGAGCTCAGTGTTGAGCTTCGCCAGAAGCTTGATGAAACCAAGAGCAAGCAACGCCAAAAAGATTTGTCCAAGCGCCTGAAGCTTGTTGAGCAAATCCGCGGCAGCCAAAATGATCCACAGTGGATGGTGCTTGATGTTGTTCCGGTGATTCCACCGGACCTTCGTCCGCTTGTCATGTTGGAAAGCGGAAATTTCGCCACCAGCGATTTGAATGATCTTTATCGCCGCATCATCAACCGCAATAATCGTTTGAAGAAGTTGATGGATCTCAACGCGCCAGAAGTCATTGTGCGCAATGAGAAGCGCATGTTGCAACAGGCGGTCGACGCGCTATTCGACAACGGCCGTTGCCGTCGCCCAGTGCTTGGTTCAAGCAATCGTCCGCTCAAGTCGCTCACCGACATGATCAAGGGCAAGCAAGGCCGCTTCCGCGAGAATTTGCTCGGCAAGCGCGTTGATTATTCGGCGCGTTCCGTCATCGTGGTTGGTCCAGAACTCAAGCTGCATCAATGCGGTTTGCCAAAGAAGATCGCGTTGGAATTGTTCCAACCGTTCATCATTCGCAAGCTCAAGGATCGTGGACTTGCTGACACCATCAAGAGCGCCAAGCGCATGCTTGACCGTCGCGACCCAGAAGTGTGGGACGTGCTTGAAGAAGTCATCAAGAATCATCCAGTGCTTTTGAATCGTGCGCCAACTCTCCATCGCATGGGTATCCAAGCGTTCGAGCCTGTTCTTGTTGAAGGCAACGCAATCAAAATCCATCCATTGGTCTGCACCGGTTACAACGCAGACTTTGACGGCGATCAAATGGCCGTGCATCTTCCACTGTCGGTGGAAGCGCAAACTGAAGCGCATGTGTTGATGATGTCAACGCACAACATCTTCAGTCCAGCCAACGGAAACCCAATCGTCAGTCCTTCGCAGGACATTGTCATGGGTGTGTACTTCCTCACATGCACGCTTGAAGAAGCTCCAGCATCGCTTGATCGATTTGTCGAAGGCGACGGCGCAATTGGCGATGAAGAGCGCAAGCGATTGGCCAAGATCCCCCACTTCCTCAGCCCAAATGAAGCTATTTTGGCTTGGGAAACTGGCGCGTTGGATTACCACACTTGGATTGAAGTGCGCTTGGATCGCTTCAGCGAAGTCGTGATGGATCAATCAAAGCCAGCGCAGAAAATGCGCGCCAACAAACGCATGATGACCACGGTTGGTCGTTTGTTGTTCAGTGAAATTCTTCCCGATGGAATGCCGTTCTACAACTGCTCCCTGGGCAAGAAGGGTTCGGCGCGCGTCATCGATGACACGTTCCGTCAACTGGGCAAGTCGCACACCATTATTCTTCTTGACCGCATGAAGGAAACTGGTTTCCGCTACAGCACCCGCAGTGGTTTGTCATTCGGCATCGCCGATCTTCGCGTTCCCGCGGAAAAGACAAAGCTCATTGATGATGCGCAGAAGCGCGTGACCAAGATTCAACGCAATTATGAATCTGGCGCCATCACTGATCAAGAACGTAAGAATCAAGTTCTTGAAGCGTGGGCGAAGTGCCGCAACGAAGTTTCCGAGCGCCTCATGGAGACGCTCAAGAACGATCGACGCGATCAAGAAGGCCGCGAGAATTCATCAGAGGCCACCAAGGCCAACGCGAAACGTCGCTATCTCAATCCTGTGTACCTGTTCGCCGACTCCGGCGCCCGCGGTAACAAGAGCCAGATGCAGCAGCTCGCGGGTATGCGTGGACTTATGGCCAAGCCAAGTGGAGAAATTATTGAAACACCAATTATTTCCAACTTCCGCGAAGGCTTGAAAGTTCTTGAATATTTCAGTTCAACCCACGGCGCCCGCAAGGGTCTGGCCGACACCGCCCTCAAGACCGCCGACTCCGGTTACCTCACGCGCAAGTTGTGCGATGTGGCCCAAAGCGTGACGATTTGCGAGGAAAATTGCGGCACCAAACGCGGCATTCCGAAGAAGGCCGTTATGAAGGGTGAGGATGTTGAAGTTCCACTCCGCGATGTGCTTCGTGGTCGTACCGCCCTCTTGGCGTTGATCGATCCACGCACCGACAAGTTGATTGTTGATGCTGGACAAATCATTGATCCTGAAATCGCGCTTGAAGTTGAGAACTTCCTTGGCGAAGACGGCGTGTTCCAAGTTCGCAGTCCATTGGCCTGTGAATCGCAACACGGAATTTGTCGCACCTGCTACGGCATGGATCTCTCCACCGGCAAGGCCGTTGAAGAAGGCATGGCCGTCGGCATCATCGCGGCGCAAAGCATTGGCGAGCCTGGTACTCAGCTCACCATGCGCACATTCCACACCGGTGGTATTGCGTACACCACGGCCGCCGAGAGTGAATACAAAGCGCTCAATGCTGGTCGCGTTGAATTAGTTGATTGCAACGATGTTGATGTCACCGACGCCGACGGCAATACCCGCCGCGTTGTGTTGAAGAAGACTGGTTTGCTTCGCATGCGCGACAACAAGGATCGTGAACTTGAAAGTTTCAAAGTTCCTTACGGCGCGTTTGTCATGACCAAGAATGGCGAGACCGTGAAGAAGGGTCAATTGCTCATGCAATGGGATCCGCACAGAATGCCGATTCTTGCTGAAAAGTCTGGAACGATTCAGTTCGAGGACATCATCGACGGCGAAACCATCAAGATTGAAAAGAAATCTGGTGGAACGCTCGAGACCATCGTCATTGAGCACAAGGGCGAGCGACATCCACGCATTGAAGTGCGCGATACCAACGGCCAAATTCTTGACTTCCACCATTTGCCAGCCAAGGCGCGTATTGAAGTGCAAAACGGCTCGAAAGTTGTGGCTGGACAGATGTTGGCGCACACCCCGAAAGAAGCGGCTCGTTCCGCGGACATCGTCGGTGGTTTGCCACGCGTGACCGAAGTGTTCGAAGCCCGCAAGCCAAAGGAGCCAGCCGTTCTCGCCGAAATTTCCGGCAAGGTCGAACTGCTTTCCGACAAGCGCAAGGGCAAGATGACCATTCGCGTTCTGGGCGAAGCCGAAACATTCATGGAGCACCACGTTCCGCAGGGAACGCATTTGCTTGTGCATGCGGGCGACAATGTCACGGCCGGCGATCCATTGGTGGAAGGTCCACGTGATCCAGCCGACATTCTTCGCATTAACGGTGAAGACGCGTTGTATGTGTACATGCTTGATGAAGTTCAGAATGTGTACCGCGCTCAAGGCGTGCCAATTTCTGACAAGCACATTGAAGTCATTCTGCGTCAAATGCTTTCCAAGATGAAGATCACCAGTTCGGGTGACACGGGCGTTCTTCTGAACGACGTCATGGATCGCTTCAACTTGAAGAATGTCAACGCGGCTCTTGATGACATGCTTGTCGTCGAGGATTCGGGCGGAACAACTCTTGCACGCGGCAAGATGTTCACCAAGGATGAAGTCAAGGAAGCCAACACAACCGCTGAAGGTCAGGACAAGGCGAAAGCCAAAACCCGCAAGCCCAAGCGCGCAACGGCCCGAACACTTCTGCTTGGAATTACCAAGGCCAGTTTGCAAAGCGAAAGCTTCCTTTCGGGCGCTAGTTTCCAGGAAACCACCAAGGTTCTCACCGAAGCGGCTCTCAAGGGCGCAATCGACACGCTTGTCGGCCTGAAGGAAAATGTTCTTCTTGGACATTTAATTCCAGCGGGAACCGGTTACAAGGCGTACCAAGCGATTCGTATTCAGAAGTTGGTTGAAGAACCAATGGGCGATGAAGACAATGACTTGACTGAACTTGAAGCCGCCGCTGAGGAAGCGGAATCCTTGGGCGCTGAGCGACAAGGGTCTGGCCCAACCGTTGGCGACCGCGTTGCGGCGCTGAACGAAAGTTCTGAACAAGGTTCATTGATCGCGATCGAAGAGTCCGAAGCCGGCAACGACTCGGATTCTGAGTGAGCGCTTCAGAAAATAAAAACCCACCACCTGCCTCCAAAGGGCCAGGTGGTGGCACGCCATGGTGGCGCGACGGACTTCGCTTTGAATGCACATGCTGCGGCAACTGCTGCAGCGGCGAGCCCGGCGCAGTGTGGTTCGCAAAAGAAGAAGGCCAACAAATGGCCACGCGACTTGGCTTAAGCGAATCAGATTTCTTGCGCGACTACGCCAGAAAAATTGGCACCAAGTGGTCGCTGAAAGAAGTCACTGGTCCGGCGGATTTGCATCGCGGACATGATTGCATTTTGCTTGATCGCCAAAGCGTTCCTGGGAAAGCGTTGTGCAAGGCCTATCAAGACCGTCCAAATCAGTGCAAAACATGGCCTTTTTGGGATCAAAACATCAGCTCCAAAAAAGCCTGGGATCAAGCCAAGAAAGCCGCGCCTTGCCCTGGCATGGGAAGCGGTCAGCTTATTCCAGCGGAGAAAATTCTTGAAGCGCTTTTGGCGGAGCGCGCCTCAAGCAAGGACGCTGCTTGGTAAACGGAGCGGCGGAACTGTCTCAACACATTCAAGCGTGGCGCGACGCGGCGCGTGACCCACGAGTGGACGCCCTCATGCGCGAACTTGAATCACAAGCGCAAGAACAACTTCGCATTCATCGGCCAGTATGTTTGGCCAGCGGCAAGTGCTGCAACTTTGAGCAACACGGCCACTCCATGTGGATGACCGGTTTGGAAGTGGCGTGGACCCTTTCGCAACTTTCATCCGCGCCAACGTCCAGTGAAGTGGCAGCTTCGGTGCGCCTGGGAAATTGCCCCTTTCTAGCGCAGGGCATGTGTGGAATTCATCAAGCGCGGCCACTTGGTTGTCGCGCCTATTTCTGCGATCAAGCGGGTGACGGTTGGCAAGAGGCCATGATGGAATCGTGGCTAGGTCGCATTCGCTCATTGCATA
Source organism: uncultured bacterium (assembly GCA_903898755.1). Lineage (GTDB taxonomy): Bacteria > Planctomycetota > Phycisphaerae > Phycisphaerales > SM1A02 > SYAC01. The sequence goes on from CAIUGT010000029.1 coordinate 17,867, forward strand.
CGGAACTTGAGGTTGCGTATCGCTACGACGAATGGCGACGACTTCTTGGCGCATTTTCCGCGTAAGAACAAGACATTTCCCCCTTGAAGCCGTGACACGCATTCACGCATGCGCTGGAATATGACGTGAAGGATTCGCCATGATTTCCCACAATTCCAAGTGAATTCAAGTCGCCCTTGGTCTAAGATGACCCAATGCCCCGCGCCACAAAAAACAAGTCCATTGAACGCGTTGCGTTCGTCAGCCTAGGGTGCCCTAAGAATTTAGTGGACAGCGAAAAAATGTTGTCCATGTTGCGCGAAGGCGGATTGACGCCAGTGAATGAAAGTGATTCACCCGACGCGCTCGTGGTGAACACGTGCGGATTTCTAGAGGCCAGCAAGGAAGAAAGTTTGGATGTGATCCGCGAAGCGCTGGAGCGCAAAGAGCGCGGCGAGTTGAAGCGCGTTGTGGTGGCTGGATGTTTGGTGCAACGGCACCGCGCAAAAATCCTGGAATGGGCTCCAGGCGTGGACTCCATGATCGGCGTGTTTGATCGAGATCGCGTTGTTGAAGCCGTGACCGGAATCACACCTTCGCGCACCAATCTTGTCAACGACGCGGATCATCCCCCCTATTGGATCGCCGCCAACGCGTTGCAAGCCGCCAAAGATCGCGGCATGAAAACTGTTGGTCTGACCGTCAATGGAGCCGATGGCAAAGGGGTTGGCTACTTTGAATCCGATGCCAATCGCTTTCGACTGACGCCGCGGCATTGGGCCTATCTGCGCGCCAGCGAAGGCTGCAATCAACGCTGCGCCTTCTGCACCATCCCATCAATTCGTGGGAAAATGCGCTCAAAATCACTTGCCGATGTGGTGGCTGAAGCCGGCGCGCTCATGGACGACGGCGCCTTTGAGTTGAACATCATTGGTCAAGACACCACAAGTTGGGGCTTTGACATTGGCGACGAGCGCGGTCTGCCTGGCTTACTTGCTGGTCTTGATCGCGTGGCGCAAGAGCGCGGCGGCGGTTGGATTCGTCTGATGTACGCATACCCAAGCAAATTCACCGACGCCATGATTGACGCCATCGCCACGCTTCCAAGCGTTGTGAAATATTTGGACATGCCATTGCAACATGCCAGCGATTCCATGTTGACGCTGATGCGCCGCCACATCACAAGCGATCAAACGCGCGACTTGCTGGCGCGGCTGCGCAAGAAAATTCCAAACTTGGCGTTGCGCACAACTTTTATTGTTGGCCACCCTGGCGAGACGGAAAAAGATTTCGAGCAGCTGCTTGAATTTGTGCGCGAGCAACGCTTTGAAATGGCGGGCTGCTTCAAGTACAGCCACGAAGATGGAACGCCAAGCGGCACCATGAATCTTGATCCAAAGTTGCGCGTGCCCCCCGAGGAAGCCGCGCGCCGCGAAGAAGCATTGATGCTTTTACAGCAGGAAATAGCCTTTGAACACGTGGCATCCATGGCCAAAGCCAATCGTCGGCTTGAAGTCTTGGTGGACGCGCCAATCGAAGCGCGCGCCAAAAAAGGCGAGCATCTCTACACAGGTCGCGCGTGGTTTCAAGCGCCTCAAGTGGACAGCTCCACCATCATTCGCTCCAAGCGCGAGCTTTCTCCTGGCGAGTTGGTCATGTGTGAAGCGGTTGACAGCGCCGAGTACGACCTTGTGGTCAAGCCCGATGATGAAACTGGTAGAAGTATTTCTTTGCCACTTGCAAATGCTCGCCACAAACATTGACGCACATGCCGCCACTGATTGAAGAGCAGCACTCGAGCACTTTCAAACATAAGCGCTCTGACTGGGGCTTGTGGTTTCATCTGCACGAACATGTTCCACTTTCCATGCGCGCGCGGTTTCTGGTTCACTGGCGGGCCAACTGGAGCATGTTTCGAGCCAGAAAAATTCTCGCGCTTTCATCCCTCATTGCCATCGCTCCGACTCTATTTTTTGCCTTGCTACTGAGGATTTTTGATCCTTTCAATCCACGAAAATTTGAAGCACACCCCATAGATCTAATGCTCTTGGTCGGTGTGATTGGGGGAATGCTTTTGCTCTGGTTGGTGGCGCAACATCTCTTCTTTGTTTTCACCATGAACCGCTATTACGCCCCGTTTGTGCGCCGAGAAATCGCTCTTTTGGGCATGCCTATGTGTGATGCGTGCGGCCATTGTCTTGCCAGCATGCAAGTGGAACGATGCCCCGAATGTGGAACTGAATTACAACCCAACAATTTTTGATTTCCTGCGCAACTTCAATGCCGCCGTCGACTAGAATGCTGTGCTCAAGTAATTCACTCCAATGCCCATCCGAAACTTTTCAATCATTGCGCACATTGACCACGGCAAAAGCACGTTGGCAGATCGTTTGTTGCAAGCCACGCACGCGGTCAGCAGTCGACAAGCGCGCGATCAAATTTTGGACTCCATGGATCTTGAACGCGAGCGCGGCATCACCATTAAAGCCAGCGCCGTCACGGTCACGCATATTTTCAAAGGTGAAACGTATCTACTGAATTTCATCGACACGCCGGGGCATGTTGATTTTGCATACGAAGTCAGCCGCGCGTTGACGGCGTGTGAAGGCGCGGTGTTGGTGGTTGATTCCACCCAAGGCGTGCAAGCGCAAACCGTTGCCAACGCGTACTTGGCCACCGCCAACAATTTAGAGTTGATTCCGGTCATCAATAAAATAGATTTGCCTGCGGCGGATCCCGATGGTGTTGCCATGGAAATGGAACAAGTGCTTGGAATCCGCGCCGAAACGTGCATTCTTGTCAGCGCAAAAACTGGCCAAGGCATTCAAGAATTACTCGATGCGATCTGTGAAAAACTTCCGCCGCCGCCGCCGCCAAAGACCAACAAGTTGCGTGCGCTTATTTTCGACAGCATCTATGACGACTATAAAGGCGTGGTGGTGTACTTCCGCGTGTTCGACGGAGCCATCAAGACCGGCGACAAAATTCGCATGATGAGCACGGGCCGCACCTTCGCGGTTTCGGAACTTGGTCGCAACACGCCGTTCCCACAAAAGATGCAGCGCTTTGAACACTCGGAAGTGGGCTACCTCGCGGCCAGCATCAAAACGCTTGCCGACGTGCGAGTTGGCGACACAATTACGCTTGATTTGGATCCCGCCGATGAACCCCTGCCTGGATATCAAGAGCCAAAGCAAATGGTGTTCTGCGATTTTTATCCTTCGTCAAGCAATGAAGATGGAAGCAGCGGAAAGAAAGGCGAGTTTGAAGCGTTGCGCGAGGCGATTGAAAAATTGCATTTGAATGACGCCAGTTTCACCTTTGAAGTCCAGCATTCGGAGGCGCTTGGCTTTGGTTTCCGCTGCGGATTCCTTGGTCTTTTGCACATGGACATTGTGCAGGAACGACTTGAGCGTGAAGGCGGCGTTGAAGTTGTGCAGACCGCTCCCACCGTGACGTACATGGTTGTCATGCATGACGGCAGCAAGGTTGAAATTCATAATCCTGCCGATCTCCCTGATATGAGCCATGTCTTGGCGCTTGAGGAACCCATCGTCAAGATTGAAATTATTTGCCCCAATGAAAATATCGGCGACCTGATGAAGCTCAGCGACTCGCGCCGCGGCGTGTTCAAGACGCAGCGCTTCCTGAGCGACACGCGCCAAATTCTTGACTACGAGTTACCGCTGGCCGAAATTATTTACGACTTCTACGACAAACTGAAAAGCATCACGCGCGGCTACGGAACCATGGACTACGAGATCATTGGGTTCCGCGCGGATGATTTGGTGAAGGTCAATGTGCTTGTCAACGGCGAAGTGGTCGAAGCGTTGAGCTTGATCACGCACAAATCCACCGCGGAGCATCGCAGCCGAATCATTTTGGAAAAACTCAAAAAGCAAATCGATCGACATCAATTTGAGATTCCGCTTCAAGCCGCCATTGGTGGCCGCATCATCGCGCGCGAGTCCATCAAGGCGCTGCGTAAAAACGTGTTGGCCAAGTGCTACGGCGGAGACATCAGCCGCAAACGCAAACTGTTGGAAAAGCAGAAAAAGGGTAAAAAGCGCATGAAAACCATCGGAATGGTGAGCATTCCTCAAGAAGCTTTCATGGCCATTCTTGACCAAGGCGATTGAGCCGGCGTCTGTGCGATTTTGAAATCGGACCGAAACTTGTGAGCATTTTCACGCGCAATCTCCCCTTGCATATTGCTTGTGATCGCCAACTACACGCTTTTGCGCCACTGGGTTAAACTGACCCAATGAAAAAAATTGAACGCATCGCGCTTTGCCTGACCATTCTCACAGTCGCATGGCTTCTGATTGGTCGTCCCTCGCCAGACACAACAGCCAATGCGCGCGCCGTGAACATGGCGGATCTTGGACCTGCGCAAAATATTTTGCTTGAAGGCAAAGATGGCGTGCTCACACTGCGCAACGAAGCGAATCATCTTGCATGGGGCGATCAACCAACTTCACGCGTCTGGAGTTGTGCGGCGGTGCATCTAGACAAAGTGCTGAAGAAATTACTGGCCAGCACCCGCTTCACGGACGAGCGAAGTCAATTTGAAGAGGCGGCAAAAAAACAGAGCGGTGATTTTGAACGCCAAATGGAGGCGATCAAAGCCAAGTACGGCGAGATGGCAAAAGACAATCCGGATCTCGCAAAGGGCAAGGAAGAAATGCAAGCGCTGTATGGGCAGTATCAAAAATGGAATGAGGGAATCAGCGCTTCCCAAAGCAAACTCATGGCTGGACAAGTGGAGTCCGCGTATCGCGAGTTGGTGACAGCGGTCGATGTGGTGGCCGACCGCCAAAAAATAGATGTTGTGTACAGATTTATTCCAGCCGCGGCGCCATTCGAATCCGCACAACTGGGCGACGCAATGGTGCAAGTGCAAGCGCGCACATTCTTGCGCGCGCCAGAATCACTGGACATCACCGCCGATGTCATGAAGGAACTTGGCCTGAAGGATCAGTGATCGCGGCGACATGGGCGGCAACGGCTTGCTCAAATTTACGCGCAATATTTTCCTTCACTGCGTTCATGGACGGGCACTGTTCGCCCAAGCATGCATGCAAACTTGTCACGCCGCGCTCAGCCAATCCGCACGGCACTATTAAATTGAACGCGGCAAGATCTGGATTCACATTCAGGGCAAGTCCGTGCATGCACACCCATCGACTCACGCGCACACCCATGGCGCATATTTTTAAATCGCGCGACTGATCCTTGGTGCGCACCCACACCCCTGTCGCTGCCGCGTCGCGGTGAGCGACAACACCAAAGTCCGCCAAGACTTGAATCACGGTTTCCTCAAGTAAGCGCATATAGCCATGAATCCGCAAACCCATGCGCTCCAAATCAAGAATGGGATACACCACCAATTGCCCCGGTCCATGCCACGTCACATCGCCACCGCGATCGGTTTCCACGCACTCAACACCCAGATCGGCGAGCCGCTGCGGTGACACCAAAACATTTTTCGAAGCGTCGGGACGTCGACTGACCGTGATGACTTGCGGATCATGCTCCACTAAAAGAAGCTGCATTTGCCCACGATTTGACCGCGCCGCCAGCACTTGCGCATGCGCGGCGCGCTGCAACTCCAACGCCTGCGTGTAGGACATTCTTCCAAGATCTTTCATTTGCAGCAATTGCATTGAATCTTCAGTTTACGCTGCCCGAGCCCACGACTCTCAATACAATCCCACACATGTCCAAGGTGCATCCTTCAGCGATTTTAACTGGCGATATTCAAATTTCCAAAGGT
>CAIUGT010000030.1 GCA_903898755.1 uncultured bacterium
AACGAACGCCATTGCGATTCACGAATTGGCATTCCACGCAAATCATGCTTGAAATCCCTGTGGCGCCGTGGGGCGCGCAACTTGGCGACATGAAATTGCTTTTGCGGTGATGGTCATGAGATTGCTTACTTTAGTGCGGTGGGGCGCGGGAAGAATGGTAGCGGGTGTGTGGCTTCTTAGAAATATATTGCCGTGGGCATTTGTATGACGGTGATTGGTTTTGCTGCAAGTCTTCCTCAGATTGCGTTGCAGATTGCAAGCCTAAAGGGCGCGACGGGTTCATGACCAAGCATGTTCACCACCAATCCCCCGCCCGTACTATTTGTAGATCGCACGCAACACAACCACATCCACCGTTGAATTACTGGAGCACGCCGCCGCGACATTGCGCGACCGCTGCGCCAACGTTCACTTTGGCGCGCCGGTTGCATTTACATACAACCCGCTTGACTACGCGTGGCAAGCGCACCGCGCGTACTTGCGTATGGCGCGCGCCGCGCCGCGCGTGTTGTTTGTGGGAATGAACCCGGGTCCATTTGGTATGGCGCAGACCGGGATTCCATTTGGCGAAGTTGCGGCGGTGAAAGATTTTCTTGGCATTGATGCGCGCGTTGCGCGAATTACGGCGCCGACGCACATGCATGCAAAGCGGCCGGTGCTTGGATTTGCCTGCCAGCGCAGCGAAGTAAGCGGCGCGCGCGTGTGGAGTTGGGCGCGAGAACGCTTTGGCACGCGCGCGAAATTTTTTCAACACGCGTTCATGTGGAACTGGTGTCCGCTGGCGTTCATGTCGGCTTCTAGCGCAAACCTAACGCCCGACAAATTGCCGCGCGGTGGTCGCAACGCAAAAATGGCGCGCGAACTTTCCGCCGCGTGTGATGAGGCGCTGGCCGCTGCGATTACCGCGCTACAGCCCGCACACGTTGTTGGCTTTGGCGCGTTTGCCGCCAAGCGCGCGCAACTTGTGATGAATGGAATGCGCGCGGCGGTTGAAACGGATGCGCTTCCAAACGTTCTGCAAGTGTTGCACCCAAGTCCGGCAAGTCCCGCCGCCAATCGAGGATGGGCGCCGCAAATTGACCGCGCGCTGGCGCATCTGTGGGCGCGCTAAAGCGCACTTCCATTTTCAAATACAACGCCGTCAATGCTTGGCGTGCGCCGCCATCATTGCCTTGCGCTGCTTTGTGAAGTGCCACCACGGGCAAGGTTTCTTGCCGTGCGCTTGTGAAATGACCGACATGAACACATCGATCACGCATGGATCGTGCAAACCACCCGTGAGCCGGCCAAGTTTGCGCCACAGCACAAACGCGTCGCTTGGTTGCAGCTTTGCAAGTTGCGCGACGCGGTGTATGCCAAGCACTTTGAAATCACCCAGCGTGGCTGGGCCAACATTTGCCATGTCAGACAACGTAAGAGGCAGCGTGATTGACGCCGCCTTTGGGGACACGCGCGCGCGCCGCGGCGTTGCTAAAATTTTTTTGGATTTTTTTACACTGGCCACGCCTTAAGCATAAACACAAGAAGCAAATGAATTTCAAATTGTGACCACTCGGGCATTGTCGTTACCATGCGTTAAGAAAAATGGTTCCAAATTCACACTCAGCTTCTGAAAGCCCGGACACCACAAATCGACTTTTTATCTCTATTGCGCGTCGCAGTCGCGGCGCACTTGCGTGGATTGTTTTCATTGCGCTTGGCGCATTGGTCTGGTTCGCCATTGACCGCGTGATTGTGGATCGCTCGCCAATTGTGGTTGGCATTCTTCATTCGCAAACCGGCCCCATGGCGGTCAGCGAAAAATCAATGATTGACGCGGAAATTCTTGCGCTTGAACAAATCAACGCCGCGGGTGGACTGCTTGGAAGACCCGTTCAATGGATCATTGCCGACGGCGCGTCCGACCCCGAGACTTTTGCGACACAAGCCGAGAAGTTGATCCGCACCGACAAAGTGTGCGTGGTCTTTGGTTGCTGGACCAGCGCCAGCCGCAAAAGTGTGCTGCCCGTGTTTGAAAGCAACGACCATCTTCTGATTTATCCAATGGCGTATGAGGGCTTGGAACAATCTCCCAACATTATTTATGTTGGCGCCGCGCCCAATCAACAAATCACACCCGCGGTGAGTTGGTGCCACTCTAAACTTGCCGCGCGCCGCTACTTTTTAATTGGCTCCGACTACATCTGGCCGCACTGCGTGAACGCAATCATTTCCGATCAGTTGACGGGCATGGGTGATGAATTGGTGGGCGAGTTTTACATTCCATTTGGCAGCACTGATGTGGACGCCGCCGTGCGCGCCATTGTGGCCGCCAAACCCGATGTTGTTCTAAGTTCCGTTGTGGGCGACTCGGCGATTGCGTTTGCACAAAAATTGCGCGCCGCCGGAATTCGCCCCGAGCAAATACCCGTGCTTACATTTGCGCTTGGTGAAAACGAACTCAGCTCCATGAAGCGCGACGACTTCACCGGCAACTACGCCGCATGGAATTATTTTCAAAGCATTGCCCGTCCAGAAAACGCCGCATTTGTAAACGCATTCAAGGCGCGCTATGGTAAAGATCGCACAGTTTCAGACGTGATGAACGCCGCATACAGCAGCGTTTTGTTGTGGGCCCAAGCCGTGGCTGAATCGGACCGCACCGATGTTCGCCAAGTTCGATACGCGCTTCGTCATCAAAGCCTCAACGCCGCCGAAGGCATTATTGCTGTTGATGCTGAAACGCAACATACGTGGCTGCCAGTTTCAATTGGCCGCATTCGTCAAGATGGACAATTTGACATTGTGTGGAGCAGCAATACCGCCGTGCGACCAGTTCCATTTCCAATTTCTCGTTCGCGCGAAGAGTGGGAAAAATTTGTCGAGAACTTGCACCAACAATGGGGTGGTAAGTGGGCCGCGCCATCCAATTCAAGGGCGAAACCATGAGCCAGAAATCCGGCTTCTACGCACGAATGAAACAACGCACCATTGCAAGTCGTCTGCTCTTTTGGTTCCTTGCCATTTCGCTCATTCCCTGCGCCATTCTCACCACAATCACCGCCCGCATTGCCTCGCAATCACTTCAGGATTCCGTACGCAACAACTTGAATCAGATTGCCGCCAACAAAGCAGATGAATTGGAAATTTACGCAATGGAACGCGTCCAAGACGTGGCCGTGCTTTCACGCGGCATCAGCACGATCAATGGTGTTCGCGAATTAACAAAAGAATTCACCGCGACCGCGGGTGGGAAACAAAAGAGTTGGGCCCAACTCAAGATCGCAACTGAAAAACAGCCCTTTGCGCAAACACTTTCATATTTTGCAAGAACTTCGGGCTATTCACAATTATTGCTCATCGACAATTCGGGACTCATTCTTTTCACGTTGGATGACGCGTTCCTTCCAGGAACATCGCTCATGTCTGGCGCGCTTGCATCAAGCGAGCTTGCTGCTGGATTTGAGCGCTCGCATTCGCTATTGCAATCCGATCTTTGCTCATTTGCGCTGTATCAAAATGTGAAACAACCACTTGCGTTTGTTACAAGCCCGGTGATTGACGATGGCCAAGTCATTGGCGTGCTTGCGATGGGGTTTGGTCCAGAGCGAATTTGGAAAACCCTGACCAATATGAATGGACTTGGCGATACTGGTGAAATTGTCACCGGTCAACGCATTGGCGACAACGTGCTGGTTGCCATTCCGCTTCGTCACAACCCAGACGCCGCGTTTAAGTTAAAAATTCCAATTGGGGCGGGCCAAAGTTCCGCCATACAAAAGGCGGCGAGCGGCGAGCGCGGCTACGGAGAGGCCACGGATTACCGTAACGAAAATGTTGTTGCTGCATGGCGCTACTTGCCCAGTTACCGCTGGGGTCTGACTGTGAAGCAAGACGCCACTGAGGCGTTTGCAATGATGCACTTTCAGCGCAATCTCATCATTGGAATTTCGCTGGCCATTATTCTTGGCGTCATTGTGACGGCGCTGATTGTTGCGCGCAGTATTTCCAACCCAATCCGTACCGCCGTGCGCGTGGCCAAGCAAGTTGCCGCGGGCGATTTGCGCGCTGATGTTGGGGCGACCAGTGATGATGAGACTGGTGCCCTGCTGAACGCCATTCAAACCATGACCAATGATTTGCGCGGACTCATTGGCCGCATTCAGAATTCATCGGTCACGCTGATTGATATTAAAAACACCATGCAGGCCAGCAGTGCTGATCAACAACAAGTGGTGGCGCAATACGGATCGTCCACCAGCCAGGCGGTTGCGTCGGTGAAACAAATTTCCGCCACCAGTCAGGAACTGTCGCGCACCATGAACGATGTGAACGCCATGGCGGCCAGCACTGGAACCAAGGCGCAAGAGAGCAGCGCAAACTTGACCAAGATGGAAGCCACCATGCGGCAGCTTGAAAAAACCACGGCGTCATTTGGTGAAAAACTTTCAACCATCAACGAGCGCGCCACCAAAATTAATGTGGTGGTAAGCACCATGGCCAAGGTGGCCGATCAAACCAATCTGCTTTCCATAAACGCTTCTATTGAAGCCGAAAAAGCCGGTAAACATGGCCTTGGTTTCTTGGTGGTGGCCAGCGAAATTTCGCGGCTTGCCGATCAAACAGGCACCGCCGCGCTGGATATTGAGCGCATGGTGAGCGAGATGCAGGTCAGCGTGAGCGCGGGCGTGAAGGAAATGTCAACGTTTGCGGGACAAGTTCGCGGCGGCGTGCGTGAGATTGGCGATGTGTCCGTGAAACTTGGCGAAATTATTTCCGCGGTGCAAAATATCTCTGGTCGCTTTGGTGAAGTCGCCCAAGGCATGTCCGCTCAATCACAAGGCGCCGATCAAATTCGAGAAGCCATGGTTCGACTTTCAGAGGGCGCCAGCCGCACCGCGGAATCGCTGACTGAATTCAACACCGCCACCAACCATCTGTGCGGCGCGGTCAGTGACCTGAACGACGAAGTGTCCCGCTTCACCATTTAATTGTGGCGAGTTGATATCGCAGCATTGCAAAATGCATTGTGTGAAATCGCGGAGCGCCGCATACATGCGCAGCGCCATCTCACCCACTTCAATCAATCAATGTTTGGTTGGCGACTCTGGCGCTGGGTCGCCCATGGCCGCGGCCTCGCCATCGGCTGGCTTCACGGGCGGACGCTTGGCGCCAAAGCGCGCGGACAAACTCAGAATCATGACAAAGAAAACCGGCACCACCAATTGATCCATGGTGCTTGAACCCAGCATGCCGCCAAGCACGGTAGTTCCAATGGACTGGCGACTGTTGGCGCCGGCGCCCGTGGCAATTGTGAGCGGCAACACGCCAAGCATGAACGCAATAGCGGTCATAAGAATTGGTCGCAAGCGTTGATGCGACGCATTCACCGCGGCGTCAATAATTCCTTCGCCACCTTCATATCTGCTCTTGGCAAATTCAACAATAAGAATTGCGTTCTTGGCGGCCAAACCAACCAACATGACCAAACCAATTTGCGCGTAGACGTCCAGCGCCCTGCCGCGGATGTGCATGAACAACAACGCGCCAAGCACGGCGAAGGTGACAGCAAGCAAAACGTTCAGCGGCAGAATCCAACTTTCATACAGCGCGGCCAACAGCAAGAACACTGCAAGAAGAGCAAACGCGAAGATAATTGGCGCATAGGTGCCCGATTCAATCTGTTGATACGTGGTTCCAGTCCACTCATAGGTCACGCCGTCTGGCAACGTGGCCGCGGCCACTTCTTGAACGGCCTTGATGGAATCACCCGAACCATATCCGGGACCCGTTGCGCCATTCATCTGAATGGTGTTGTACATGTTGTAACGCGTTGCATTGTCCGTGCCAACCTCCACTGAATAAGTAATGAAGGATGAAACCGGAACCATGTCGCCGTTTTTATTCTTGACAAACAACTTCATCACGTCGGACAAGTTCATGCGCTGCGAGGCATTGGCCTGAATCATGACGTTGTACACCTGATTGAATTGGTTGAAGTTGTTCACAAACGACTGGCCAATAGTTTGGCCAAGCGTGTTGAACACATCGCCCATTGCCAAGCCGTAACTAAGCGCCTTGGTACGATCAATAGTGAGGCGCAGAATTGGAACCTGGTCTTGGAAAGGCGAACTAATGTTGGCAACTTCTGGACGTTTCTCTAGTTCGGCGGTGAATGCGGCGGCGGCCTCTGCAAGCAACGGATAGCCAATGCCGTTGACATCTTCCAATTGCAACTGCCAACCGGCTACCGCGCCCAGGCCCGGAATAGGTGGTGGCGGGAATGCAAAAACGTTGGCCTCTGGAATTTTGAACAACTCCGGGAACACGCGTGTAATAATTGCGCGCGCGTTCTCAGTGATTGGATCGCGTTGATCCCATGGTTTCAAAATGACAATGATGAAGCCAGCGTTGGTTGTGGAAACCGTCGTGAGAAAGTTGTAGCCGTTAATTTGAATGACATCCACCACCGCCGGATCGCGCTTCACAATCTCCAACACTTTGGCACTGACTGCTTCCGTTCTTTCCAAACTGGAACCGGATGGCAACGACAGACCCACAAAGTAGTAACCCTGATCCTCGTTGGGGATGAACGCAGTTGGCGTGCGCTCAAGCAGAAAAACCACGCCCAACGCGCCAAGGACAAATGTTGCGGCAATGACGTACCAGTGGTGTGAAAGCCAGCGCACAAACGTGGAGTAGCGCCCAGTGCAATACTCAAAACCTTCGTTGAATATGACAAATGGACGGAAGGTGGTTTTGTGAGGTTTATGCAGGAAAACGCCGCATAACGCTGGCGACAGCGTGAGCGAATTAATCATGCTCAACACAATGCTGAACGCAATGGTGAGCGCGAATTGGTTGTACAGCTGCCCCGTAATGCCGGGCATCATGGCGGCGGGAATAAACACCGCAAGCAACACGGAGCTGGTGGCGACAATCGGTCCCGCAACTTCTTTCATGGCGCGCTCGGCGGCAATCTTTCCATTGGGCGCGCCAAGTTCAAGTTGCCGGTACACATTCTCAACCACAATAATTGAATCATCCACCACCAAGCCAATGGCCAGCACAAGTCCAAGGAGCGTGAGTGTGTTAATGGTGAAACCCGCCGCCATCATGATGGCGAAGGTTCCGACGATTGAAACCGGAATGGCGATCATGGGAATAAGCGTGGCGCGCCAACTCTGCAAGAAAATAAAGATGACCAGCAGAACCAGTAGGCCGGCTTCGATCAGTGTCTTCACCAGATCCTCAATGCTGGCCGATACGAACGCGGTGCTGTCATACGTCACTTGCCACGTCACGCCTGGCGGCAACAGCGGCTCAATTCGTTTCATCTGCGCCTTGACCGCTTCCACCACGGCGTACGCGTTGGCGGTTGGCAATTGATAAATGCTAATTGTGCCCGTGCTTTGGCCATTTCTGGTGCTTGTGGTGTCGTATTGATACGCGCCCAATTCAGTGCGGCCAATGTCGCGAATGCGCACCACCGCGCCGTTGGTGCCACTGCGCACAATGATGTCGCCAAATTCCTCTTCGCTCATCAAGCGACCCTTGGTGATTAAGGTCAAGTCGAAACCAGGATTGCCAACGGTTGGACTTGCACCAATACTTCCAATGGACGCCTGTTGATTTTGATCCTTGATGGCCGCGGTCACATCGTCGGTTGAAATACCAAGCGCGGTCATGCGCATTGGATCCAGCCACACGCGCATTGAATATTGCAACAGACCAAAGATGCTGATGGTGCCCACGCCGTCCACTCGCGCCAGAACAGGTTGCACAACAATGTTGGCGTAGTTGGAAAGAAACTTGCTGTCGTAGGTGCCGTCGGTAGAGGAGAGCGACACCACAAGCGTCATGTTGGTGGACTGCTTGGTAATGGTCACGCCAAGTTGTTGCACTTGTTGTGGAAGTTGAGCGGTGGCGGTTTGCACGCGGTTGAGCACATCAACCGCGCCGGTGTTCAGGTCATAGCCAACTTGAAACGTGACGGTGATCACGCTGTTGCCATTGTTGGTGCTGTTGGAAGACATGTAAATCATGCCTTCCGCGCCGTTAATTTGCTGCTCCAGTGGCATGGTCACCGAGTTGGCAACCGACAACGCGTCCGCGCCGTTATATGTGGCCGTCACCTGAACCGTTGGCGGAACCACATTTGGAAACTGCGAGATTGGCAGCACAAACATGGCAATAGCGCCCGTGAGCGCCGTGATGATCGCAATGACGCTGGCGAAAATTGGGCGATGGATGAAGAAGCGAACCATGGGGGTATCTGCGTGGTAAAATTACTTTTTCGCGGGCACGGTGGCGGCTGGCGCGGCAGAAGTTGCGGGCGCGGTTGTCGCGGCGGGTTTAGGAAGTTGGTTCATATCAATAATCTTGGCTCCGGGCTTCAATCGTTGAATGCCGTCCACCACAACGCGGTCGCCAACTTTGGGACCGCTTGAAAGTTCAATCAGGCCTTCGATTTTCTTAATCACCTTTACTTGCACAGTCTCAACGGTGTCATCGGCTTTGACGCGCCATATATAAAGATTGGTCTCGCGGGCAAACACTGCGTCTTGCGGAACCACCATGACATTGGGTTGCTCACCCAATGACACATTCACTTTCACATACACGCCTGGACGGAAGATGAGGTTGGGATTAGCAAACTCAACGCGCATCATTAAAGTTCCAGTTGATGTGGAAGCTTGATTGTCAGAAAAGATAATTTTGCCGGGGGCTTGAATGGTGTCGTTGCCGTCAAATGTCACCGTGGCTGTCAGCGGGCCTTTCGCCATTAATGCCGAGAATTTGGGCCATTCCGTGGCTGAAGGACTGAACTCCGCCCACATGGGATCAATTTGCACAAGCGAGTTGAGATTGATTGTGTTTGCAGTTCCAACCACGGCGCCTTCAAAGAATTGACTGGCTCCCAAGATGCCGGCAAATGGACTGACCATGGTGCAATAGGAAAGATTGATCTTGGCGGTGAGAACGTTGGCCTCGGCCGTGAGAACTTTTCCTTGATCGGTTTCAAAAGTCGCAACCAACTTGTCAAAATCTTGCTGACTGATGGCGTCCGTTTTAAGAAGCGGCGCGTTGCGCTCCATTTCCTTGCGGGAATAATCGCGCTGAGCTATGGCTTGCACAAGCGTTCCTTGCTCCGAAGCCAGCGTGGCCTCGAATGGTCGCGGATCAATTCGGTAAATCACTTGATCTTTTTTGGTGACGGCTCCATCGGCCACGCCCTGCTTCAACAAAAATCCTTCAACGCGCGCGTCAATCTTGATCATGCGCGGCGAGACGGCAAGGCC
>CAIUGT010000031.1 GCA_903898755.1 uncultured bacterium
ATCGCGCTTCGAACATGGGTGTTGTCACAAGTCGTCAAGCCTGGCAATTTGCCATGGTGCCCGTTGAAATCAAGGGCGATGAATTGCATTTGATTTCCACAGCGCAATTCGCGCCGCGCGCCATGCGATTTGTCCATCGCGTTCTGCGCATGCGACCATGCGTGGGGCTGGTCAGTGAAATGGCGCTGCGTGATCGGTTGATTCAAGAGTTTGGTTCGGATGGCTGGTCGCTTGGAATGCTTCCAAGCATGGCGCGGTTGCCGAAGAAAAAAAATTCCGACAATGGCAGCTCCCGGATTTGAACCGGGGACACCCGCATTTTCAATGCGATGCTCTACCAGGCTGAGCTAAGCGGCCGTTGCGATGGAAGAACAAATTCCTCACATCACATCAGCAAGCGTATGAGGGTTCGCCCGTGTGTCAAGTCGTGCGCGAGTTTGTGATTCGCTGATCGCCTCAAGTCCGCCAAAAAGTCTGTCCGCAAGCCAATGACGCAAAGGACGCAACCCCGCGTACCACTGCAGGCGTGGCAGCGGCCAACCATCTTTGCGACAGGCGTCACGCGCGCCGTTTGTTCCACTTCGAAGTTCGCTCCAAAAGCGGTGGGCCGCAAGGGCGCCATCAACGCTGAATGTTTCCATGGCGGCTCGTTCCAAGCACCATCCATGTTGATTGACCAATTCAACCCAGCCACGTGAATCGCCGCGGATACACGCCACAGCGTGCACAATGCCATCCAAATTTTCCATCACGCGCTCTGGTCGCGAGGCCACCGCAAGGCCGGCATGCGCAAGATGCACAATGATTTCATGTGGAGTCACGCTGAATTCACGCATGGATTTGGTGGCAGCACCAAAGCAACATCTGCGAATTTGATTTTCTAAATCAAGATCAAGAGGGACAACCCGGGGTACAACTGGTTGAGTTGGATTCATTCTTGGAAATACCAATCAAATTGTAAATCACCACACACGATGAGTGCAGTCTAAAGCCATATGTAGGCGAGTCAACAAAACATGCGGAATTCTTAGCAATCTTTTATGGTGCAATGTCCAAGTAACTCGCGGCGCATGTCCCGTAACGCCGGAAATTTGGCGCGCCAAGCATGGACTTGCGTCGTATCAATTGTGGCGGAGATGATTTCTGATTCGCCGCCAGCCTGCGCCAATATTTCGCCGGTGTGCGAAATGATGAAGGATTCGCCCGCATAGTTCACGTTGGGCTCGCTGCCAACTCGGTTGCACGCCACCACAACGGCCTGATTTTCTATGGCGCGCGCGACGCACAGCGCGCGCCTGTGATCGGCTCTTGGCGCGGGCCAACAGGCGGATAGCGTGAACACATTCGCGCCAGCTAGCGCCGCGTGCCGCCACAATTCTGGAAAGCGCAGGTCGTAGCAAATCATGGGCGCGACTGAAATATTGGAATTTATTTCCTTGGAGCGCGTCGGATGTGCCTTGGCCATTTCATCTTTGGATTTTTGAATTGGCGCCGCATGGGCGGCGGCTGAATCGAAACTCAACTTCGCAACGGTCACAGAGTCGCCAGCCTGATAGTGCGCATGCTCGTTTGTGGGGGAAAACAAATGGGTTTTTGAATAGCGGGCAATCACGGTTCCTTGCGGACACGCAATGGCGACCATGTTCACAAATGAATCGCCGCACGCCTGCGCGAAACCATGTTGCAAATAGCAGCCGTATTTTTTTGATTGCGCGCACGCGAACAATTCGGATTTTCCATCGGCAACGCGCGCGGGATTGTTGGTGAAACCGCTCTCGGCCATCTCTGGCAATACCACAAGCGCGTTTGATAAATCGCCGGCGCGCGCAAGCATGTCCACAATGCGCCCGCGCGATTCAGTCGGGTTCTCCCAAACGGGATCAAATTGAATCGCGACACATTTCACAAGAAAGGGCGATCGACGGGATTTGAACCCGCGACCCTCAGGATCACAACCCGATGCTCTACCTACTGAGCTACGACCGCCATACGAAGCGGGGCACTTTAGGGCATTTGGAACGCTTTTGTGAAGTGGCTTTGTTCTTTTTCAAATGAACGAGAATTTGTGCGTGATTCCTAGGCTTTGGCGCGTTGGACGGCGCTGTACGGCTGGGTCCATAAAGAGAAAGTTCTCGATTGGGTTGACTTGGTTTCACCTTTAGGTTCGTGGTAGAGTTCTTCGTTTCGACTTTGTCCAACAGGAGCCACAACATGCCAACCGCAACCGATCGCAAAATTGATTTTGGAACAGCCGCTATTCACGCGAATTTGCCAGTGCCTCGTTTGGTGGAGTTGGCTCTTGCGCGTGGCGAAGGCGTGCTTGCTTCAAACGGCGCCATCACATGCGACACAGGCGACCGAACTGGCCGCAGTCCCAACGATAAATTTCTAGAGGACACCGCCGGCATTCACGGCAACATTGATTGGGGCAAAGTCAATCAAGCAATCTCACCTGAGAATTTTGACGCGCTCGAAGCGCTGGCCATGGATCACTTGCGTCAGCGTCGCGATTTGTTCCGCTTTGACGGCTACGCCGGCGCCGACAGCAAGTATCGCTGCAAAGTCAGCGTGTTCACGGAAGAGGCGTGGCACTCGCTCTTTGCCAAAACACTTTTCATCAACGCTGAAGCCAGTGAGCTTGCAGGTTGGCAGCAAGATTGGACCATCATCAACGCGGGCTCCATGAAGTTGACCGATCCAACCAAGTACGGCGTGACTGGTGGCGTGGCCATTATTCAAAGCCTTGAGCGCAAGAAAGTGGTGATCATTGGCACGCGCTACGCAGGCGAAATGAAGAAGAGCATTTTCTACGCCATGAATTACGACCTGCCTGAGCGCGGCGTGTTTCCAATGCATTGCTCCGCCAATGTGGATCGCAATGATCCAAAGAATGTGGCTATTTTCTTTGGTCTTTCTGGCACTGGCAAGACGACTCTCAGCGCGGATCCAAATCGCGATTTAGTGGGCGATGACGAGCATGGTTGGAGCGACCGCGGCGTGTTCAACATCGAAGGCGGCTGCTACGCCAAGTGCATCAAACTTTCTTTGGCCACTGAGCCGGAAATTTTCAAGGCGATTCGCTTTGGAAGCGTGTTGGAAAATACGACTGTTGATCCTGTCACGCGCATGCCTGATTACGACAGCACCAAGCGCACCGAAAATACGCGCGCCACGTATCCGCTCAGTCACATCGCCAACGCGGTCTTGCCAAGCGTTGCGGGTCAGCCAACCAATTGCATCTTTCTTTCCGCGGATGCGTTTGGAGTGTTGCCACCACTTTCGAAATTGACTCCTGAGCAAGCGCAGTACTACTTCTTGAACGGATACACATCCAAGTTGGCGGGCACCGAGGCTGGCGTGACCGAACCGCAGCCAAATTTCAGCGCGTGCTTTGGCGGTCCATTCATGCCGCGGCCACCCATGGTGTATGCCACCATGTTGGCGGAGCGCATTCGCAAGAACTCAACCGATGTGTGGTTGTTGAACACGGGTTGGACTGGCGGCGCATACGGCGTTGGCAGCCGTTTTAAACTGGCCTACACACGCGCCATGGTCACCGCAATATTGAATGGTTCGTTGAAAAATGTGAAGACCACAACGCATCCGATTTTTGGTTTGCACATGCCAGTGGAAGTGCCAGGCGTTCCAAGCGAAGTGCTTGATCCGCGCAAGACATGGAAGGATGGTGCCGCCTACGACGCAAGTGCGAAGCAGTTGGCTGCCAAATTCCGCGCCAATGACACAAAGTTCGCCATTAGCGACGCGGTGCGCGCGGCGGGTCCAAAAGTTTGACATACGTGTTGAACTGGACTCGCATGTCGCACTTCACGCGAAAGGTGATTTTGTGAGCGTGTCAATCGCAAGCGATGTGAGCTACGCCGATATTGTGGCGGCGCAGGCGCGCATTGGAAGCGGAATTATTCGCACATCGTGCCAAGAGAGCGCGGCGTTGAGCGAGTTGTGCGGCGCCACTATTTTCTGCAAGACCGAATATTTGCAGCGCACTGGAAGTTTCAAAGAGCGTGGCGCGCGCAACGCATTGCTTTTACTTGATCCTCCAACGCGCAAGCGTGGCGTGATTGCCGCAAGCGCTGGCAACCATGCGTTGGCGCTTGCGTACCACGGTCGCGAACTTGGAATTCCTATCACCGTGGTCATGCCCAAGGGCGCGCCGCTGGTGAAGCAGACTCGCTGCCACGCCTTCGGCGCGAAAGTTTTGTTGCATGGGCAAAATATCGCGGAGGCAAAAGTGAAAGCCGACGAGATTGCCAAGGCAGAAAAATTGACCTACATCCACGGCTTCAATGACGCCGCCATTATCGCGGGCGCGGGCTCAATTGGGCTTGAAATCATTGAACAAGTGAAGAACCTGGACGCCATTGTTGTTCCAGTGGGAGGCGCCGGTTTGATCGCCGGCCTGGCCATTGCGGTGAAGGAAAAAAATCCGCGCGTGAAGGTGATTGGCGTGGAGCCCGAGCGCTGTCCAAGTTTGCACAACGCCATGCAGGCGGGCCAACCAGTTGACGCGTGGCACGGCGCAACTCTGGCGGATGGTTTGGCGGTGCCGCAGGTGGGCGACCGCGCATTCGCATTGGCGCGCGAGCGCGTTGATGAAGTTGTGACCGTGCGCGAGGAACATATCGCGCTGGCTATTTTGCGAATTTTGGAATTGGAGAAGGGCGTCGTCGAGGGCGCGGGCGCGGTTGGTCTGGCCGCTTTCTTGGCGGGCAAACTGAATTCGCTTCATGGCAAGCGCGTGGCCATTGTGTTGTGCGGCGGCAACATTGATCCCATGATGTTGACGCGTGTGATCGAGCGCGGCGTTGTGCTTGATGAGCGCATGGCGCAATTCACCGCCGTGATTTCCGATCGGCCAGGTGGATTGGCGGAACTTGCCGCAACGATTGCGCAGGTTGGCGCAAGCGTCAAACAAATTGAGCATGACCGAGCATTTGGTGGCGCCGATGTGAGCACCGTTATGGTGAAGTGCACGCTTGAAGTGCGCGACGGCGATCACTTGTCGCAACTGCGCGCTGCGTTGGTGGCCAAAGGCATTCGCATTATTTCCGAGTCCAGGCCGCTGGAAGATTGATCCGAACAAAAAAGGGAATGATGAAAGCGGGGCGCAAGAGTCGTTGAAAGGGTTGGTAACCCCTGTCTAGGCCGCGTTTTCTGCATAAAATTCCCATTTTGTAAAAATCTGCAATTTTTGAAATATGGCGCTTCAGTCGTTGTTTGTTTGGCCCGATGTCATTGCGCCATGACAGAAATTTCAAATACCAACAGCGTTCTCACCACTGGCGAAGTTGCCATGATTTGCAAAGTTGCCGCGCGCACCGTGAGCAAGTGGATTGATTGCGGCCGACTTGACGGCTACCGCATTCCAGGAAGCCGCGATCGGCGCGTGACCCGCGCCTCGCTTGAGAATTTCATGCGCAAACATGGATTGCCTTTGACAGGATTTGCCGAGGCGGTTGGCCAGGGAATGTTGCTCATTGTCGATGCCAACGCGACCACAGGTCAAACATTGCGCGATGTGATTGTGCAAGAAACAAAACGAGAAGTGTTCGTTGTGCGTGGGGCCTTCGAAGCCGGCGTGCTGTGCGAGCGATCGCGTCCAAGCGCCATTATTGTGGATTGCAATATTGGCGTGAGTGAAGCGGCGGGGCTGGCGTCATGGTTGCGTTGTGAAAAACGAGACGCGCGCGTGGTTGCCACCGGCGAGGCGCTGACCGCGGCCGATGAAACAACGTTAATTCGCGCGGGCGTTGGAGCCATTGTTCGCAAGCCTTGCACTGTGCGAGCGATTTTGTCGGCGCTTGAAAACCGCATGTCGCAAGCGGGATAAAGTGCGCTCGCTTCGCTGCCGCGCGAACTTTTTAAAAACCCAAAATGTATTTCGCCATTGTGACAGTGAAATACGCCATCTTGGGGGTGATTCCCCATGCTCCCAATAGCGCAAAGAATTCGTAGCATCTGCCGCATGCATATTGCGTTGGCACAACTTGATCCAATTGTTGGCGATGTGATGGGCAATCAGCAATTGATCATTGCCGCCGCTGAAAAAGCGCAAGCTTGCGGCGCCACACTTTTGCTCACTGGCGAAATGGCGCTGCTTGGATATCCGCCGCGCGACTTGGTGTTGCGCGCTGGCGTGGCAGCCGCATGCGAGCGCGCCGTGGTGGAGATTGCAAAAAAATTCGCCGACATGACGCTGATCATTGGCACGGTTCGCAGCGTTGATCGCGCGGGTCGCGGCTTGGCGAATTGTTTGGCGGTGTGCCGCGGCGGCGTGATTGAACACTACTACGACAAGCGGCTTCTGCCAACGTACGACGTGTTTGACGAGGATCGATATTTTTCGCCTGGTGAGAAAACATTGGTGATTGAGCACGGCGGCGAAAAATTTGGTTTGCTGATTTGCGAGGACATTTGGGGCGCGGATGATGTCGCCACATCGCGTCACTATGAGATTGATCCCGTGGCGGAAACCGTGAAGGCGGGGGCTACGGCGTTGCTCATTTCCAGCGCGAGTCCGTTTGTGCTTGGCAAGCGCGCCCGTCAACATGCGCGCCTGTGCCAAATGGCAAAACGTTTTTCTGTTCCACTCTTTTCGTGCCAACAAGTTGGCGCCAACGACGATTTGGTTTTTGACGGTGGCAGCCTTGGCGTGTCGAGCGCGGGCTCCATCACGCACATGGGAAAATTATTTCAGTCCGACGTGATCATGATTGATCTCAGCGTTGCAAGCGCGCGTACAAGTAGTGGGGACTCCACCGCGCAAATCACATCTGTTGCAAACGCGTCGATACTTGCGCAGCCCTGCGCCGAGGGCGATCTCACCAGCGCCATAGTGTGCGGAATTGCCAGCTATTTCGCTAAAACCAAGCACGCCAAGGCCACCATTGGATTGTCCGGCGGCATTGACTCCGCGCTTGTGGCAACGCTGGCCACGCTGGCTTTGGGCGCGCAAAATATAACGGGCATCATGATGCCATCAAAATATTCCAGCGAAGGCAGCGTGGCGGACGCCAAAGAATTGTCGAGACGCTTGAAGTTGGGGCGCTTGCTCACGTTGCCCATTGACCAAGCCCACGAATTGATGGCGCAAAAATTGCGCGCGGGTCTCGGCGTGTTCGAAGGTTTGGCCGACGAAAATCTTCAAAGCCGATTGCGCGGACTCACGTCCATGTCCGTGAGCAACTCGGATGGCTCCCTGGTTCTTGCCACCGGAAATAAAAGCGAGTTGGCCACCGGCTACGCCACGTTGTACGGCGACATGGTTGGCGGCGTGGCGCCTATTGGAGATCTTTTGAAGACGCAGGTGTATGCGGTCTCGAATTGGATCAACAAACATTTCGCGCAACTCGGTTTCGATTGCGCACCAATTCCAGAAGCCAGCATCACCAAGGCGCCCAGTGCGGAGTTGCGACCCAATCAAACGGATCAAGATTCACTGCCGCCGTACGCGGACTTGGACAATATTGTGACTGGCTGGATTGAGCATGAAGGCGATGTGCCCGCGATTGCGCTCGCCACCAAACTGGATGCGAAATTAGTTGAGCGTTGGTGCTTGGCTATTGATCGCGCGCAATTCAAGCGCGATCAATCTCCGCTTGTGATTAAGGTCGCCGCGCGAACGTTCGGACGGGGCCGCCCGATGCCCATCGCGGCGCGGTGGCGACTGGCGTAGCGCCAAATCCATCGCGCGCGGGTTGCTGTGAGGCAACCATGATCAATCGATCTTCCTCAATGCAATAGGCGGTCAAGAATCCGCCGTATGCGCAACCCGTGTCCACATTCACCACGATTGGATTTCCATCGCGGCGCAACACCATTGGCTCGAACAAAGGTTTGTGTCCAACAATCAGCAAGCCATCGTCGCCGTTGTAGGACTCCCACCAATGCGGCCGACCAGGCGCGGCCTTCTTGTGAATTTTTTCAAAGTCGCTTGTGCCGGCAAGTCCAAGTTGTGGATCGATTCCACCATGCACCACGGCCCAACCGGCTTCTTGAATATATGTTTTGGAAATGGTCTCGGTCAGAATGCGACGCGCGGCGGTGAGTTTGCCCGCGCGATCAAGCACGCGAATGGCGTAGGCTTCTGCGGGAGCCAGTTCATCCAGTGAGGCGCCCGCGTCATGTTTGCGCAGCGCGTCCATCATTCGCAAATCATGATTTCCACACACGCTTTCAACGCGTCGCCCGCCAGCGCGCAATTCAGAAATGGCTTCCACAACAAGATCAGGGCGCGGACCCTTGGTGAATAAATCGCCAAGTAAAATAATCCGCGCGTCAACCCGGTCGCGGCGCGCGATCTCCAGGAGCTCAATGAACTCCATTCCGCAGCCGTGCAGGTCGCCTATGACAAGTGTTGCCATTCTGGGTAAAACCATAGATGAATATCGTCAACTTGTGTTGTAGATAACCAAACATTTATGTGAAGTATTGGTGAAGAGAGGTCAATTTCACACCGTAGAATCGCCGCATGCCCATTCACAAACTTTCACAACATTTGGTCAATCAAATCGCCGCGGGCGAGGTTGTGGAACGCCCCGCGAGCGTGGTGAAGGAGCTCATTGAGAACGCGCTTGACGCTGGAGCGACTGAGATTGAAGTGCGCATTGAGGGCGGCGGGCGCGAGCGCATTGAAGTGTCAGACAATGGTTGCGGCATTGGCGCCGATGAATTGTTGCTGGCAATTTCGCCGCACGCCACCAGCAAGATTGCCACGGCGGATGACTTGGTGGATATTTCCAGTTACGGTTTTCGTGGCGAGGCCCTGGCCAGCGTTGGATCAGTGGCGCGCCTTGTGGTGGTGTCGCGCAGCGCTTCAAGCGAGCAGGGCGCCAGTATTGAAGTTGACTTTGGAACGCTTTCAAGCGTCCGTCCAGCGGCGATCGCCGTGGGAACGCGCGTGGAGGTGCATCAATTGTTCGGGCAAATTCCGGCTCGACGCAAATTTCTTCGCAGCGATCCAACCGAGGCGGGCAAGGTTGTGGATGTGGTTGAGTGGTTGGCTCTTGGCCGCCCGGGAGTTTCGTTCCGCCTGTTTCAACATGCGCGCATGACGCTTGAATTGCCCGCCGTGGAAGATCCGCGCTTGCGCGTGGAGGCTGTTTTAGGCGACGAATTCGCTGGAAAATTGTTGCAAGTGGATTTAAGCGGCGCCGGCGCCGTGGCCATTTGGGGATTGATCGGCCGACCCGAGCAAGCGAAAAGTTCCGCCAATGGTTTGCGCATGGTGTTGAATGGTCGACCCATTTCGGATCGCGGATTGTTGCACGCCATGCGCGAGGCCTACCGCGGCTTGGTGGAACCTGGGCGCACGCCGGTTGGTTTCATCGCCATTGATATTGATCCGCGTGAAGTGGATGTGAATGTGCATCCCGCTAAAAGTGAAGTGCGATTTCGCCAACCCGCCTTGATTCACTCGGCTTTGTTGCGCGCGGTGCGAAGCGCGTTGCAGGCGGCCAACTTGGTTCCAAACTTGCCCATGGGTGGAGCGTCGCTGGGTTCTTCGTTTGGTTGGGCGGGGCGCCGCAATGACAGTGGAACCAATTCAAATTCAACTCGTGATTTCAATCTTGATGTACCAAGTGGCGCTTCAAGTGCCGAGTCTTCAAGCGCCTGGCAGAACGCAAGTTTTTCTCCACACGCTTCGTCTGGCGATCGTGGATTTGAATTTTCCGCGCTGCGAGAGGCGCTTGCCACAGGCGCGTTGACTCAATTACCGTCCACGGCGACACATTCGGTGAGCCAAGGCAAAAGCGAGCCATCGTTGTTGGAGCCGCCGCGGCCAGCAACTCGTTTTATTCAGGCGGGCAAAGCGTGGTTGATCACTTTTGACGCCGACGGAATTGTGATCATTGATCAACATGCGCTGCATGAGCGCGTCATGTTTGAGCGTCTGCGCGCCAAGTTGACGGTGGGGGCGTTGCCTTCGCAGCCACGCCTGGTTTCTAGCATGATTTCGCTGAATGGCGAGCAATTGGAGCGTCTCGAAGCGTCTCAGGAATTGCTGACGCGTCTTGGATTTGATGTGCGCGCATCGGGCCCCAAGAGCGCCACCATTTTCGCCGAGCCGCTCTTTTTGATCGAGCGCAAAGTGGATGTGGCAGAAATGATTTTGAGTTGGCTTTCGCGCGACCACGCCAGCACCGAGGACGGCGAGGCTGTTCTTTCTGAAGTGCTTGACATGATGTCATGCAAGGCGGCGGTGAAAGCTGGCGACGCGCTTTCGGATATTGAGATTGCGGCGTTGCTGCAAGATTTGGAAAACGTGGAGCGCGCCACCAATTGTCCTCATGGACGACCCACCGCCATGCGCATTCCATTTCGAGAACTTGAGCGGCGCTTTGGTCGCGGTTAATTTCACGCATTCATTCTTGCGCGCACTACAAATATTGTGTTGTGCACCCCGCGGCGCAGTTGCAATCGCGCCGCTCTGATTCCGATTTCATCCAGGCTCGTCGGCATCGGTGATGATGTGTTCAAATGAAGTTTCCCCAGTGCGCAGGCAACGCCGCAAGTAGGGGCGGCACAAACCGCATCCGCCACCGCAGCCCAATGACAACTCAACTTCCTCAACGGTGCGCTGCTTCTCTTGCGCGTCCTTGAGCACGAAGGCAAATGTCAAATCAAAACAAACGCAGCGATCAATTTGCATGGGTACTTTGAACGAAATGGATCATCGAGGATCGTAGGCTGAATCGTCGGCGCTTAAGAAACCGTTCTTGGGAAAGTCGGTGACAAATTTCAACAGTTGCGCGTTTGAAAATGCGCTCGTGCACGGGGCGGAAAAAGAAGCCGAATGTCCATCCAAGAAGCAGGCGTTGCAGCAGCCGGCGTGGCAAAAAGCGCTTGTTCCCGCATGAATCATGCCCACATCCAACTCCACCGTATTGCCTGGAGCGCGCATGAATTTATTGCTGCCGCCACGGAAACCAGCGTCGGCGAACAGCGCCACATTGGCTGGGTGACGTTGTTGTGAAGCGTTCAATCCCATGCGCACGCGCGACCAACCATCTTGCATCACGCCGTCTTGGTCAACCTCTGGGTAGAAGCCTTCATGTCCAATGAATGTTGTGTTGTAGTTGTAACCAGTCAACGCTTGTGAAGAGGTTGTGGCTGTTTGAAACTCCGGACACTGCATGGCGTTGAGCGGATGATCCGTGAATGTGGTCAAGGCACCAGGCTTGGTTGCGCCGCCTTGGGTGCTTTCAAAATCCCACGCCACGGTACGAATGGAACTTGCCTCTTGAAAATAAATCACGGCCGCAGGGAATGACCCGCGATTGGTGGCGGCGTACATGTGCGCGGCCACTCCCATGTGGCGCAAGTTGCTGGAGCACGCTGAACTTTTTGCGGTGGCGAATGCTCCGCGAATTCCACTTGTTGCAAGAGCGATCAACAGGCTGATGATGCTGGTGGTGACCAAGACTTCAATCAAGGTGAATGCGCGCTGGAGGAACGCGCTCCGTTTCACAGCGCCGCGGCTCACGCGCTTACTCATTGCCCATCTCCAATAAAACAATGCTGACATCTCCGCTATCAACAATGCCGCTCTGATCCAAATCGCCAGGCGAATTCACATCGCCAAACAGAAGAAGCACAATCGACACATCCGCGGAATCAACCACTCCATTGCCATCAAGATCGCAAATCAAAATGGGTTTCACCACCATCACGGCGTCCACTTCAGGCGAACTTGTGGCGCCAGCAAGTTGCCGAATTCGCACAAAATGCGCCTGATTCAAGCCCACACTGGCCAAGTCAACTCCAACGCCGCCACCCGAACCGTTGTAGGCGTTGATCACGTCGATGTAGTTCAACTCTTGCAGATCCGAAAGCGTGATCGCGGGATTCATGGGCTTGCGAAAATCGGTTGGCAACTCGCCCGGCATGGAATCAAACGGACCCGCGTCAATAAAACCCATGGTGGGCATTGGTCCATCCGCTTGCGTGTTTGGAATTTCAAACCATGTCGCGCCATCGTCGCTCACATCAATCACGCCGCCGTCAGCAAAGCAGTAGCCCGGACTTCCTTGACCGCCAGAGACATCGGAAAAGAACGCGTTGGAAAACACAATCAAGTCCACGCCAAATGGATTGTTGGGTGAATCAATCGCCGCTTGCCCAAGTTCCAGCGTGAGCGATCCGCCAGCGCCAATGGAAACAATTTGATTCGTCATCCACGCGGGTTGAAATGGCGTCACAGTTTCTGGCGCGCTTGATGTTCCAGTGATGCGCGCGGGTTCACCCAACGCGGTTTGTGGATTGCGATGTCCAGCTGACGCGCCCGTGCCAGCGATGTAGGAAACAACGCGCGTGGCGAATGGTGAATCGCAAAAGCATTCGCCTGTCATGAACAAGCTGATCAATATAGTTGCCATTTGCAAACCGTTTCGCAATGTTGTGAGGTGCTTGCATGAAAGCCGCAACCACATCAAGCAATCACATGTGCCATCAGATGGGCAATACAAAGGGGAATGAACCGATTTCAGTGAACGCAATGTCGGGCTCCAAAAAAGGAAGCCATGTCCATGCCCTACTTCGCGAGGGCAGTGACCGAGGGTCTTGACAGGTTTTCCGACTTCGAGCATTCAAGCGCCCGCCTTCCCAGTTCCAAATGGAACCAGTGGCAAATGGGTGCTTGTCGTGGGTTTGAAGCCCACAACTCGTTACGGCGGCGCGTCCGCGGTGGATTCTCACCACCTTCCCTAGGCAACTTTTGCCGACAATTCGCAAAAGTTGTCTGCAATTGTGGAACTACCACAATCCATCAAGACGAAGTGAGTTTAACCACTTTTCAAATATTGGCTTTCGTTTCATTTTTAAGATGCGATTGCGTTGACCAGTGATGCAATTTTGCCGTAGATTCAACCCCCTCACTTCTTTGAAATGAACCCGTACGGAGACCCCTGTGAAACTGATTGCCTCTTTGATTGCTCCTTCGATCGCGTCAGCCCTTCTTTTGGCGAACGTTTCTTTTGCGTCCTTTGTCGCTCAAGATGATCCCGCACCACCAAGTGACACGCAAAGCACGCCGTCCATGGACGCCGCGGGCGAAGATGCGGAGTTGGCAAGTTTGCCTGAGCCTATGCAAGCGCAAGTGAAGCAAATGTTGGCGAAACTTTTAACGGTCACGGATCCAGCCAAGCTTCATCAAGCGCTCACTGCTTTGGAAACCCAAAGCGCGCAAGTGCCTGCAGAGGCGAAACCCATGTTTGATTACTTGACGAAGAAAATTCAAGACAGAATCACTCAATTGGAGGCTGGCGCAGGAACTGCAAGCGCCGCGCCTGTCACGGGCGAAGCAACTTCCGCCACCACCGATGCCACGGCTGAAACTACCTCCGCGCCGAACGCAAAATCTGACACGCCTGCCGAAGCGCAAAAAGCCATGACGGATTTTTTATACGGCGTCTTGGCGGGTCGCAAAGAATTGGCTCAGACCAACGCAAAATTTCTTTTGGCAAGCGGTGTGACAGATCAACAACTTGCGCAAATGATTGATGATGCCGGCATTCAAGATCGCTTGAATCACGCGGTAAGCGCCGCCAAGGGCATGGGCGAAGTTGGAGATCTTGCCGCGCAAATTGAAGTTCGTGTCATGGCCGGGCGACTGGAATTGTCGCGTGACCAGGCTCGTATTGACGCGGCCGTTGTGCAACTTGGCGGAACCATGCGTCAGCAAACCATGGGCAGGGCCACATTGGTTTCGGCCGGCGCATATGCAGTGCCCGCATTGTTCAAGGTTCTTTTCGACGCGCGCAATCCGCAGTTGGAATTGCGCGCCTCGCAAACGCTGATCGACATTGGTCGCGCCGCTGTTCTGCCGTTGTGCGAAGTGCTTGTGACCGCCTCCGCGCAAGAGCAAATCGCCATTTGCAACATGTTGACGGCGATGAATTCAAAGACGGCGGCACCTTGGTTGGCAAAGACGATGCGCCTTGCCTCTTCAAGCGATGTTCGCAAAGCATGCGACACCGCATTGCGTTCGCTGAAAATGGAGTCCATTCCTGAAACCACCTTGTGGTCGAATTTGGCAAGGGATTATTTTGTCTCGCGCGATAAGTTGACGCCGTATCCAGAGGACAAAATGCAAATCTTGTGGAGCGTCGGCGCCGGCGGAGCAATTCTGCCCAAACGTGTCGCCACCCCTCTGTACGGTGATTTGATGGCCATGCAATGCGCACAAGAAGCAATGCGTCTTGACGCGAATAGCGCCGAAGCATTTTCAATTTATCTCGCGGCAGGCTTGCGCGCGGAATTGGGCGGCGGTGAAATCAACTCCGACTCGCACTCCATGCAAAGTATCGCGCTCGCGGCTGGCGCTGCGCAATCGGAACGCGTCCTGCGTTTGGCGCGCCAAGTGAATGATCCAAATCTCACATTGGTTGCCATTCAAATTTTGTCCAAGACCGCAAGCGAGTCCATGTTGGTGGATTCAAAAGCGGGAAGTCCAATTCTTGCGTGCCTGACCAATCCAAGCCGCGCAATTCGCACCGCTGCGGCGTTGGCGATTGCGCATGCGCAACCACGAAATGCATTTCAAGGTTCGGAGCGGGTGGTTCCAATTTTAGGCGCGGCCATTCAGCAGGGCGGTTTGCCACGCGCAATTGTGATTGCCAGCGATGAAACTCAGCGGCGTGATCTTGAGGGGCGCTTGTCGCAAATCAATTGTGCTCTTCTTTCCTCGGACGCGTCTGCGTCGGTCGTGTTGCAAACACTCTCTGGTCGCGGTGCGCCTGATTTGATCATCGCCAACGGGGGCGCCGATGAGATGAAGGCCGCGATCACCGTGCTGAGATCCAATTCCGCCTTGGCCTCAACTCCAATGTTGCTGGTCATTCCAGAAACCGATGAAGTGCGAATTGATCGCGCAATTCGGCAAGATCCATCCATTGTGATTTGGTTCCAAGGCAGAAGCGACGCGCAATTTCAAGAGGCGTCCAAGCAACTCATCAGCCGAACAATTGGCGTCATGTCGGTTGAGGATTCAGCTGCCTTGCGTCTAGAGGCGCTCGCCGCGCTTCGCATGATTGGCGGTCTGCAAACATCGCCGCTGAAAGTGGCCGATGCCGAACGCGACTTGATTGACGCTGTTGCGTCAACAACAGCAGAGACGCAAATCTTGGTCGCCCGCGTTTTGGCCGTCACGCCAACAGTCGCCGCGCAACGTGCGTTGATTGACGCCGCCCTCGCAGCCACGGACGCCCAGCAAATCGCGCTTCTGCAATCGCTGGCCGAAAGCGGTCGCCTTCAAGGCAACAAAGCCGAGGAAAGACAACTTGATCGCATGCGCCAAGCGTTGACCGACGCCAAGGGCGCAAACGCGGACGCTTTGGCACAGGCGTACGGCGCAATGAATGTGGGTTGCGCCCAAGTCTTGAAGTTGATTTTGCAATAATTTCTCCCGCGCGCGCATGCTGCAGACACTGCTTGTTCGCGCGGGTTCACGCCTTGCCGCCTTAGCTCAGTTGGTAGAGCGGAGCTTTCGTAAAGCTCAGGTCACGGGTTCGAGTCCCGTAGGTGGCTTTGATACTTGCCGCAGCGCGGGGCGCTTTCAGCCACCCAAGCGTTGCAGTTGATCCGCAATTTGTTCGGCGTAGTTGATAAAACCAATAGCGCCTTCCGCTTCCACTTTGATGCGCATCATGGACTTTGTCAGATCTTCACGCTCTGTCGGATTTTGTTCGCCGCGTCCAATCGCCGCGAACAGTTGGTTCATGCCAACTTGCAGCGTGCCGGCGTCGCGTCGCAAATCTTGGATGCTTCCAAGCACGCGGGTTTTGCTTATGAGAGCGGCCGAAGCCATGGGAGGGTTCACGGATTGCATGGATTGAAGGGAAGTTAAAAATGATTGACGAAGCGCGCTCGAACCCAGATCGCCGCAATTGGTGATGTTCATGTCCTTGGCGGCGTCGAGCAAGGAATTCTGCAGTTGCTTGGTCGCCTTGCGCAGGTTTGTTTCTGAAAAATCAACATTTTTCCACGCCGTGGAGATTGGAACTACCTGCGTGTTGCTGGCGCAGTTGGCCAGCGCGCATGTCACGCACACAATACTTGATCGCATGAACATGGAGAAAGTTTTACATTGGAATTTTTGTTTCATGGTTCGCGCGCCTTGTGGTTGAAATGGTACGAATATTTGTCGTCGCGCAAGTTGCAGTGGTGCGGAGCGCCGCGCGAGGTGCGCCCGTGTGTACACTGCAAAAATGCCTTTGAATGCTGCATATCTTGCATCAACTTCGCGGGAGACAAACACATTGTCCATGCTGGAATTGTCGCCAACTCCCTTGATTCCAATTCAATTGGACGCGGATAGTCCGATCATTTGGTCCAAGTGTGAGTTCATGAATCCTTCCGGCAGCACCAAGGATCGCATCGCCACATTTATTTTGGCCAAGGCGTGGCGCGAAGGCGTGGTCAAGCGCGGCGATGTCGTGGCGGAAGTCAGCAGTGGATCAACCAGCATCGCCATGGCAATGGTGTGCGCGCACTTGGGTTTGAAGTTCATCGCCATCATGCCCGAAGGCGTGAGCCGCGAGCGCATTCTCATGATTCAAGGTTTTGGCGGACAGGTTCGCTTCACCGAGAAATCGTTGGGCATGCAGGGCGCCAACGACGCGTGCCACGAATTGGCCGCATCCACAAAAGTTTTTCTGCCGCGTCAATTTCAAAATATGGACAACGCGCAGGCGCATCGACAATCCACCGCGGCGGAAATTGCATGCTGGGTGAAAGAGAATTCTCCCGCCTCCGTGGACACCATCGCTTTCACCAGCGGAGTTGGTACCGGCGGAACCATGGTGGGTCTGTATCACGGATTGCGCGACCACGGATTCAAGGTGCTGCCATTCGCGGTACGTCCAATTGCAACTGGCAAAAATATTTTGTGCGGAGATTGTTTTTCATCCTTGGAACAGTGCTCATTTTCGTCGCGCATTCCTGGAGTGTTGGACGGCATGAGCCAGATTTACAAGCCCGCTGAAATTGAGCATTTGCAGGAGATTGAAGTGTCCGATGAAATGGCCATGAGCGCCACGCGCGCCCTTATTCGAAAGGGTTTTCCCGTGGGTCCAAGCAGTGGGCTGAACGTCGCGGCCGCGCTGCAAGTGGCGCCAGCACTTTCGGAAAATACGCGCCTGGTCACCATTCTTTGCGACCGCATGGAGCGCTATTTCAGTACCGAACTTTTCACGCAGTGGCAGTGATATGAATCACCAATATCCGCCAACCAGTCGGCGCTTCTGCGCTATTCTTTGTTCATGAGTCATTCACACAATTCAGAGCATTTGCATTCCAAGCCGCATGAGACGACGCGCAAGACGCCACCGTTTCGCCACGCCGTCCGATTGTTTATTTTGAACGCCATTCTGTATGGCGCGTGCGCGGCGTTTATTGGCGCCATCATTGGTGATTCGCTGCCAGACAAACAACAACTCAAAGTTGTGTTCGCCTTGTTCGTGGTGCCATTGGTTCTTGCCATCATCAGCACGGTCTTGCATCTCAAATCGCATACATGGACCAGCGTGGATGACATGGCGGAGCGATTGCTTCATCCGCATCAGACTCCGCGACAGTGACGCGCCACATGCGCGCGGAAGATGTAATGCAACGACGATTGTTCATTGGAAGCGTGTTGAAGCCAGTGGGAATGTTGGCGGCGGCTTGTGTCGCGGCGCCACAAACTCCCGACACTTCAAGCGCCGGAAAGCCCATTGTTCAGCAGAGTCCGCCAAAAGATGCGACACAGGACGCCGCTTCAATTCGTAAAGCGCAGTTGACGCTGAATCCATTGGCGGTTGCGCAGGCTTCATTTTTCCGCATGTTCAACGATGGATCGCTCAAACTAGAAAAGTTTCCTGAGTTCGTGGCCAGCAAATGTGGATTGTCGCGCGTGCAGTGGAGCGCTAGGTTGCTTCCGGGAATGACGCAAGACTCGGCCAAGACATTGCGCGCCGCGTGCGACGCGCAAGGCGTGCGTAGTTTAATGTTGGACCCCGCGATTGGAATTGGTTTGACATCCGCCGACGCAAGCGTGAGCGCCGCGGCGGTTGAAAAGTTAAAGCCGTGGTGCGCCATCGCCACCACGCTTTCGTGCACAGGTCTGGCGATTGATTTGCGCGGCGAGGGAACCTACGAGGAGCAACTTCCGCGTGCTGTCGCAGGCGCAAACTTGGCGGCCAAAGTTGCAAGTGACGCCGGCCTTCCGCTTGTGGCGCAAAGTTTGGGCGGCATGACCAGCAACGCGACATTCATGGCGGCGCTGATGCAACAGTTGAAAAATCCCGCCATTCGTTTGGAGCCCACGTTCGACTCATGGCAAGTCGATGGCAACGATTCATACAACCGCACGCGCGGACTGGCCATGCTGATTCCATACGCCGCCTGTATTTTGGCTGATTACTTGGCATTTTTGCCCAGTGGAGAATCCGCGGCGTTCAAAACCGATTACCTCATGCGCCAAATTCGCGAGAGCACATTCCGCGGACCCGTGACCATTTTGTTCAAAGGTCCCGGCGACGAACTAGGCGGCGTGTTGAAAGCAAAAACAGTTTTGATCAAGTACAAATGCACCGCATGAGACGCAATCTATGAATTCAACAACGCACGCACACACGACGGAATCCACCAGCGGACATCAACGACGCAAGGCCATCTTGGTCACAGGCGCCGGCGGTGAATTGGGCCACGCGCTGATTGAACTTTTGGCCCAGCGCGGCGGAAGCAGCGTGGTGGCCGTGGACATTCGCGAATTGCATCCTGATATTCGCGCGCACTGCGACAACGCATTCGTGGGCGACATTTGTGACCACTCGCTACTTGAGCGGTTGCTGGCCATGTATGAAGTGGATGAGGTCTTTCATTTGGCGGCGTTGCTTTCCACTCGCGGAGAATTTGCGCCAGAGACCGCGCATCAAGTGAATGTGGTGGGCACGCTGAACTTGCTGAAGTTGGCCGCCGAGCAAGCGCGCAGCCACGGCCGCAGCGTGAAATTTATTTTTCCAAGCTCCATCGCCGCTTACGGCTTGCCATCACTTGCGGAAAAACAGCGCGCCAAAAGCGTGAAAGAGGATCAATATCTTGAGCCGCACACCATGTACGGCATCAATAAATTGGCGGGTGAACATTTGGGCCGCTATTACCAAGAACACTATCGAAAGTTGGCCAAGGACCGCGTAATTCAAGCGATTGATTTTCGCTCCATTCGATTTCCTGGAATCATGAGCGCGCACACCGTGCCCGCTGGCGGCACCAGCGATTACGGACCCGAGATGGTCCATGCTGCGGCGCAGGGAAAACCTTACGCGTGCTTTGTGCGCCCAGACAGCCGGATTTCTTTTATGACTATGCCGGAAGCGGTGGATGCATTGGCGCAACTCGCCGCCGCGCCCAAGAAAAATCTTTCGCGCTGCGTCTACAACGTCTCTGGTTTTTCACCAACGGCCGCGGACTTTGAGCGCTGCGTGAAAAAATATTTTCCAGATGCGGACATCACATTTGCGCCCGACATTGGTCGTCAATCCATTATTGACAGTTGGCCAGAGGACATAGACGACTCCGCGGCGCGTCGGGATTGGGGCTGGAAACCAGCGCACACGTTGGAGAGCGCGTTTGAACAATATTTAGTTCCCGCAATCAAGGCCCGATACGCGGCGCATTGACTTGAATAGAGAATGCAGTTTGTAATTCAATTTGTAACGCAGTTTTTCAACAACACGGAATCCAACACGCTATGAGCACCAACAGCAACACCGCCACCACGACTGCCGCACATTTTCAGAACCGAACCCATCAAATCCTGCAGCAATTGAAGGAAAATGGGCAACTGAAAATGCTGCAAACCATAGAAGGCCCCATGGACGCCACCGTGAAGTTGCGCGAGTACGGCGATGTGGCTTGCTTCTGCAGCAATAATTATTTGGGGCTTGCCAATCATCCGGAAGTTGTGCAAGCCGGCATTGACGGTCTGCGAAAATATGGAGCGGGCACCGCCAGTGTGCGATTTATTTGCGGCACATTTGATTGCCACGAGACTCTGGAAAAAACAATCGCGCGTTTCTACGGCGTCGAATCCAGTTACTCATTCACAAGTTGTTGGAACGCCAACGAGGCCATCTTCGCCACGCTGTGCGAACCCGGCGACGCCGTGGTGTCCGACGAGTTGAATCACGCCAGCATTATCGATGGCATTCGTTTGGCGGTCAGTATTAAAAAAGGATTGCTGCGCGGCGTGTATAAGAATGGCGACGCCAAATCGCTGGCGGCAAAGTTGGAGGAGTTGCGCGCAAATCCAGAACTCACTGGAACATTGTGGGTGGTCACCGACGGCGTGTTTAGCATGGAGGGCAGCGTTGCGAATTTGCCCGAACTGCGCGCGGTGTGCGATCGCTATGGCGCCATGTTGATCATGGATGACAGCCACGGAACAGGTGTGATGGGCGCAACAGGTCGCGGCACGCATGAACACTGGAACATGCCTGCCACCAAAATTGATTATTTCACCGGCACTCTTGGCAAGGCGCTTGGCGGCGGCGCGGGGGGCTACATCGCCGGCAGCCGTGAGGCCATGACGTTGCTTGTGCAGCGCGGGCGTCCAACTTTATTTTCAAACGCGCTCCCAGCCACCATCGCGTGCAGCGCCAACCGCGCCATTGAAATCTTGGAGCGTGAGCCGCAACGCGTTGCCAAGTTGCGCGCCAATGTCGCGGCCGTTCGCGCGGGCATTCGCAAAGCGGGCTTCACCGTGCTTGAAAGCGAGACCGCGATTTGTCCAATTATTGTGCATGACACCGCCAAAGCCATTGCCATGAGTCGCCGTCTTTTAGAGCTTGGCGTGTTTGTGATTGGATTTGGGTTTCCAGTGGTGCCAGAGGGTCACGCTCGCCTGCGCGTGCAAGTGAGCGCGGCCCATGAGCAGACGCACATTGACGCACTCACAAACGCACTGATCAAGCTCAAGGGCGAGTTTGCAAAGTGATGTTCGAAGGTTGATCAACTCCAAAGTACGTCTTGGATTTTAGAAGCCAGCGTTTCCATGTTCATCAAGCTTGAAGCACGGACGCGCTTGTTGCCATGTTGGACATTGATAATTGAGCGCCACGTTTTTTTGAACGCTTATGCCGTGATAAATTTTTCGGTGTCCGTTCGCTTACTCATTCTTGTCAGCGCCACCAGGCTCACAAAACTTCCGGAGTAATAAATTACGATCGTTCCTAAAATAATCCAGAGTCCGGGCTTCACCTCGGTCCTCATCAGGGTTGTTCCTTCCCAAAGAAACAGCAGCAAACCCAAGGCAAAAACCTCCAACATGCACCATTCATGAACGGCGCGCAGGCGGCGATTGCGCCGTTGGTGCTTGGCTTGCGTTGCTGGCGCAATCCATAGCCAGATTTGCATGATCAAGACAATGCTTGGCGCAATGATGAGACCAATGGCAACCAACGCGGCTAATGCGGGTTGATTTGTATGAAGCAAAGCCGTCAAACTTTGAAGAATGGAGTAGCGGTCGCTTGTTAAAAGCATTTGGTTCAATTGAAAGTACGGCGTGACCAGCGCGATAATAAAACAGACCGCGGAAATGATCAGTGTGATTGGACCAACAACGCTCAGCCAGCCGCTGTTTTGGATCAGCCTGGTCTTCACTGTTGAAGTCGGTTTCACGCCTTGTGCAAACGGGTTCACCCAACGATCAATTTGCGTCGCGATGGTTGACAACATAATGGCGGAGGCGATGCTGCCTAGAAATAAATAGACGCCAGAAAATGTCTGGGTGCTTACCGCCCATTGATCCGTGGCGAGCACCATGAGCAAGATGACAATGAAAGGATCCAGCATGGACCATTTTCCAAGCAGGCAGAGCCAATACAAAATGCGCTCGCGCTCGCGGGTTGGGGGAACGGCCACCCACACCACCAACAGGACCGCCAACTTCAAAAATGGAAACGTGATGCTGAAGAACGCGATCAAAATCGCAACGACATAGATTTTTGATTCCCACATCAGCCGCACGGAGTTGGGCAGGGAATAAATATCGTTGCCCACCAGAACCACTTTGATGGACATGAAAGGAACAAAGAGCGCCAATGCTTGGGCGAAAAAAGTGGCCAAAAGCACCGCAAGCCAAGCCCAGCCAGCCCATCCAGCTTGACGCAAAAGGGTTTGTTCATGGTGGCCATGCATTGCATGCAGAGACTACAATTTTTTTGCAATTCATCCAACGCGGATTTGCGGGGCTTTGGATTTCGTGCTTTGTTTTACACCAGGTGCAAGTGCCCCATTGAACCAAGATCATTTTGGATTTCATTTGGTCGCTTTCCAAGCACTTTCATGTACACTTTGTTTCAATGAATTGCACCGCAAAGCAGGCATGGACAATGATGGCGAGCGCGCTTCTTTTGTTGTGCGCCTCATGCATGGTTGGACCAGATTACAAGCAGCCCACGCCAATTCCAGTTGAGCCATTTCGCCCTGTTGAAGGAACTGAGGTCAATGCCAAAGCTGCGGAGTTGGAAGGCTGGTGGAAAAATTACAACGATCCCATGCTCACAAGCCTGATTGAGCGCGCGGAAAAAAACAATCTCACGCTGCAACAAGCTGTCATGAACATTGCGTCGTTTCGCTCAGGCTTTGGAATTTCACTGAGTCAGCTTTTCCCCAGCGTGGATTTGGTCGGTGGTTACAGGCGCGTGCAGTCCAATCAAGTCACCAATCAAGGTTCAACCACGCAGGCTGCGCCGTTTAACTATTGGCAATATGGCGCGGCCACACCTTCGTGGGAAATCGATCTCTTTGGGCGAATTCGCCGCGGTATGGAGGCCTCAAAGGCGCGCTTGGAAGGTTCAGTGCAAGCGTGGCGTTTGTCGTTGGTGACCGTGCGCGCGGATGTGGCCAACGCCTATTTGGCGGTGCGCACATTTCAAGCGCAACTTGCCATTGTAAAAATAAATGTGGATTTGCTTGAGCAGATTTATAAAGTCAACAAAAGTAAATTCAAAGCGCAAACTATTTCGCAGATTGATCTTTCCACAACCGCCGCGCAATTGGCCACGGCGCGCGCCATGATTCCAAAGTTGCAGGCATCCATTCAGCAGCAGTGCAATGGCTTAAGCGTATTGGTGGGCGATGGTCCGGGTCCCATGCAAGATGAACTTCGCAATCCAACCGCCATTCCGCTGCCAGCGAAATTTGTTGATGTTGGAATTCCCGCGGACTTGATGCGACGCCGCGCCGATGTGCTGAGCGCTGAAATGGATCTTGCGGCCGCCACAGCCGAGATTGGCGTAGCCGAGGCGGGGTACTTTCCTGAATTGAGTTTGGTGGGAAACTTCTCTTTCGCCGCCAGTGATTTTTCCGGCCTTGGAAATTGGTCCAACAAGGTCTATTCGTTTGGTCCAACAATTTCGTGGAATGTCTTCAACGCGGGATTGGTCACAAGCCAAGTTGATCAGAAGAAAGCCATCGCGTTTCGCCTTGCTATTCGCTGGAAAGAAACCGTGCTCAAGGCCGCCAGCGAAGTGCAAACATCCATTGGAAATTACGCTGGCGCCATGGGACAAATGCAGGCGTATCAAACAGGCTTGGATGAAATTGTAGCGGGCTTTGACTTAATGACCGCTCGCTACAAGGCGGGCACGATTCAGTTGAACGACGTGCTTGATTTTCAACAAGAGGTGTTGCGAGTTCAAGTTGGTTTTGTGCAGTCGCGCGGTTTGGCCGCGCAAAATATGGTGGAGTTGTATCGAACGCTTGGTGGCGGTTGGGAGACGGCCGAAATTCCAGACGCGGGCCGCGACGCCTTTGAAAAGAACGGCCCCGACATGTTGAAGTCCATGCCATCGCTTGAGCAACAGGCGCAGGCCACTCCCACAACGTAATGCAGGCGCGTTGATCACGCACCAACTGAAGACATTCATTTTCAATTGCGCTTGCGAATCGTTACGGCGAAATTGTCAGCGTTGGTCGATCCGTGCGGCCAGCCATTTCCGCCAATTTCACTTGTGCCTCAATGCGCTGACACAACGCGTCAAGCGAGGCGCCCATGGTGGCGTTCTTCCAATTTTCCAGCGGCGTGCCACTGTCAGAATTTTCCCGCAACGCAATGTGAATTGGAATGGATCCAAGGAATGGAAGTCCCATGGTTTGTGCCATGATTTCCGCTCCGCCGCGGCCGAATAAGTCGTATTCCTTGCCATCGGGCGCGGTGAAGAAACTCATGTTTTCCACCACGCCAAGAACTTCAACGCCAAGGTTTTGAAACATGCGCACCGCGCGCCGCGCGTCGTCTTGCGCCACGCGCTGCGGAGTGCACACCACAACCGCGCCGGCCACCGGCAACATTTGCGACATGGTCAACGCAACATCGCCCGTGCCTGGTGGCAAGTCAATGATTAAATAATCAAGCTCGCCC
>CAIUGT010000032.1 GCA_903898755.1 uncultured bacterium
CCATGATGTGGAGATTGAGATTGAAAGTTCCAGGCGCGTCTTAGTGCGTGCGCGCCATTTGATTGTGACCGCGGGACTTGGCAACCAAGACATTCTTGGTTTAGCCAATGTTGTTGATACGCCCATGCAGCAACGTCCATTGCGACAAGCCATGATTCGCGGGGCGCTGCCAATGGTGTTTGGCCATTGCATTGACGGCGCCAAGACCAGGATTACTGTGACCAGCGATTGCATTGATGGCGCGGAAACAGATGTGGTCTGGCATGTTGGCGGCCAAATTGCGGAGGACGGACCCGCAATGAGCGAGAGCGCGTTTGCGGCCTACGCCATGGATGAAATCAAGAAATGCATTCCAGCGCTCTCCTTCAATGGCTGCGAATTTTCCAGTTACAAAGTGATTCGCGCCGAGCCACGCACAGGCGATGGCCGCCGCCCGCCAAAAGCCTTCACGCACACATCGGGTCGAATCACCACCATTTGGCCTGTGAAACTTGTGCTGGCGCCCGTGGCGGCAACCGCAATGATGAGTCAACTGCAACACATTCAGCGCGCCACGCATGAAGACATTCAATGGCCCACCGATCTGCCGCGACCAGAGTTGGCCGCGCGCCCTTGGGAAACCACAGAGTGGAGCCCAATTTCATGAGCAGTTTAAATTCTGCCATCGATAATTCATCGGATCATGCTTCCGACGAAACGCACGATTCTTTCCACGGGAAACTGACCAACGATTTCAATACGTATGCGCCAACAAAGAATGAACGCGCGTTGAACATTCCCACTCGATCTGCGCCGCGGCTTCACAAGCCCGTGCCAGTGATTGGTTGGGGAGCGTTCAAGATAGGACGCAACCTTGGCGCCAAATATCCGAAGGCGTTTGAAATTCCAAGCGAGCCCGAGGCACTGGCGTTGATTCACCAACTCATGAACGATGGCGTGTGCTTATTCGACACCGCCCCCGCCTATGGCTTGAGCGAGGAACGCCTTGGCAAAGTTTTCGCCAAAATCACCCCAACTCAACGCGATCATTTGTTTATAAGCACAAAAGTTGGAGAGACTTTTGTGGACGGCGCATCCCACTTTGATTTTTCACCCGCCGCCGTCACGCGCAGTGTTCAACACAGTTTGCGCGCGCTGCATTGCAAATCCGTTGACGCAGTGTTTGTGCACTCAAATGGAAACGATCAGGACATTCTGCAAAACAGCGGTTGCGTGCAGGCACTTGAGGAATTGAAAAAACAATCACTCATTGGCAGCATTGGGTTCTCATCAAAAACTATTTTGGGCGGAGAGTTGGCGCTGAAGCATGAACTCATAGACACGGTCATGCTGGAAATACATCCAGATGCGACGGACATGTTGTCCCTGCTTCCCTTGGCTCATTCACTAGGCAAGGCCGTCTTTGTAAAAAAACCGCTTGCCAGCGGAACGCTTGAACCCAAAATAGTTCTGCCATGGATTTTGGCGCACAAACACATCACCAGCATTGTGATTGGCGGACTCAATCTTGATCGACTACGCGAAAATTTTATGACGGCTTCGTTGGCGAACCAATAGGCGGCGTTGGTGTTGGCGCGCTTGTTGGTTGCGAAGATGCTGGCATTGGCGCCGTGCTTGACGACGAATTTGGTGAAGTGCTTGGCATTGCGCTTGGCGTTTTTGCAGGCGTAGCGCTTGTTGATGAACCCATTGAAGGCGAAGTTGATGTTGGGGCAGAAGTTGAAGACTTCGGCGCGGGTGCGGGCGAAGTCGTGGCTTTGCTGCTTGGCGTTGTTGGCGCGCTCGAAGCCGCCTTCGAAGTGCTTTCAGGCTTGCCTGGAAGTGTCAATTTGGTTCCCACCACAAGCACCGACGCATCATCACCAATGACTTTCTTGTTGGCGTCATAAATTTGTTTCCAGTGCTTTCCGTCCCCATAGACCTTGTTGGAAATCTTGGACAGCGTGTCGCCAGATACAACCTCATAGTCGCCACCGGTTGCATTGGAAACAGAGCCGCCTGTTGACGAGCCGGAATTGCTTGTTGAGGATTTCACTGGAGCGGAAACCGCCGCATCCTTGGCGGGAATATTCAATTTTGCGCCAAGCTTTAAATTATTTGGCGTTAATCCTGGATTGGCCTTCTCGATATTTTCCCAGCCTTGGCTTGTTCCCCAATATTGCTTGGCGATTGAAGTCAAGGTGTCGCCTTCTACAACAACGTGAACAGTGGCGGCGCTTGGCGATGCGACACTGGTCTTTGTTGCCGCGGTAGTTGGACTAGCGAAAGTGGATGTAGATGATGGAGAGTTTTTTCCACTTGGAACAACCGCGCCAATTGGCGCAACCGTGGTCGATGGGGTTGGCGCGCCAGGCGAAGATTGCGCGCGCGAAGTTGGAGCAGATGAAACTATGGCAGGCTGGCCAACTGTTGGGGCCGAGCCCATTGAATTTGAACTTGAAGTTTGCGCCGCGCGAGCGCCAACAACTGCGCCAGTGGCTGTGGCTGGAGTGAAACCAGGCAAGCTGGTTGGCAACGGCTGCATTGGCGTGGTGTCAGCTGTAAATCCTGGTGGAATCGGTGATGGCATTGTGGACGTTGTGGATCCAGTCGATGGCGCCGCCGTGGTGGATGGAGAAACAGAAACAGGTCCTGATGTCGCTCCTGACATTGAGCTACCTGAAGCGATCGAAGTTGCTGTGCTGGCTGTGGCTGGCAATTCCTTGAATGGATCGACTTCTGGCTTGTAAACCGGAGGACCAACGCGCTTTTGGAGATCAATCTTTTCAAGCGCAGGTTTCGTTGGCGCAAACCACGCGTAGTACAAACCAGCGGCGGCGAAAGCAAGAACGATGACGGCAAGCAATGCGCGAAGAGACTTGTTCATAGTGTTTCTCGTGTTTGGAAATTTGAGTTACGCCGGAAGCGCGTTTGAATTGGCTCGTGAATCTGACTCTGACTTTTCTTGGGCAGTTGGATCTTCACTTCGAACATAGACCAATGTTGCCGCGATAGCGACGCTGGAGAACGTGCTGACAAGCACGCCGACAAAATACACATAACCGAACGGACGCAATCCGGCGCCGCCCAGTCCAAACAGAATCAACGCGGTTGCCACTGAATTGCCGCCGGTTAACACGGTTCGACCAAAGCTTTGATTGATACTTGTATTCACCACATTTCGCGTTGCGTAATGGGCCTTGCCACGATTTTCACGAACACGATCCAAAATGACGACGGTGTCGTTGAGACCGTATCCAAGAACCGTGAGCAAGCCAGCCACAACATTCAAATCAATTCTGAAATCACTGATGGAAAGCGCCGCGCCCCAACTGGTGTGTGAAATCATGCCGCTGAATGCCAACGCGCCAAGACAAACGATCATGTTGAACACCAAGGCAAGCACCGTGCAAAATGAGAAACGGAACGAGCCGAATCGAACCCAGATATAGCCCAACATGAGCAACAAACTGAACGCAACAGCGACCGTGGCATTGGCAACAAGACTGCGAGCGACAGTAGGACTGAAACTGCTCACTTGATCAAGCGTGGTTCCTTGGCCAATTGCGGTCGCAAGAAGTTTCCATTCGGAGGCCGCAAGCGAGGCGTCCCAGGCTTCGAATGCGGACTTGAGCGAGCTTATGGAAGGATCTGAAACCAGCACAATCACCGTGCGGAAACCGGTTTCGCCCGAGGCGAGCTTGATCGGATCCAAACCAATCACATCGCTTTCGCGCCCCGCTTGCGCGGAGAAGTCCGGTTGATTGCGCAACCGAGCCATGCGTTGTTTCAAATCATCAGTGGTAACCGGTGGATCAATTTCGTCAATCACCAACGCCACGCCGCCACGATAATTTCCAACCGGTCGGTCAACACCCGCACGCCCAATGCTGGCGCCAATGGTGTCGCGTTCAAGTTGGAATGTGTGCTTGGCATGCGAGGCGTCACCATCACCTTTGAACTTGGATGGAAGCCGCGCGTCCATTTCATCCAAGAACGCTTTCACAACCGCGTTGGTGACGACGGGAGTGATCTTGGTTTCATCATCAATGGTGGTTGGATTTGGAATTTTAATTTGGAATGTGGAAGCTCGGAAATCCTCGG
This sequence comes from uncultured bacterium, assembly GCA_903898755.1. Classification (GTDB taxonomy): domain Bacteria; phylum Planctomycetota; class Phycisphaerae; order Phycisphaerales; family SM1A02; genus SYAC01. The sequence continues at coordinate 4,084 of CAIUGT010000032.1, forward strand.
TCTGGTCGCCAACGGTCAGCGCCGTGGAGGCGGTGAGTTCACGCAAAATTGGATCGTTGGGATTCTGCTCGCCAATATCCTGCACGCGCTTTTCCACTTCGGCGCGCGACAAAAGTAAATGACCTGTGGCGCTTGCGGCCTCGCCTTGCTTGGCCATGCGCGTGGTCATGTTGATTGAAACACCTCCGCGGAATTCTGTTTCAAAAATGTCCGAGCCGCGATACACAATTCCACCAAGACACACAATGGACAAAATGAACGCGCCACCCACCAAGACTCGGCGAATTTTTATCCAATCAATCGAAGGCAAAAGCGTGCGCGCAACGCCTGGAAATACGATGGCCAACATGGGCAATTTCTTTTGACCAAGCCAGTTGGTCCACACCGACAAGAACACGCGCGTCACCCACAAACCGGTGATAAATGTCGCAATAACACCCACGGCCATGGTCACGCCGAAGCCCTTCACTTCCGTTCCCGCGAACAGAATCAGCATGGTGCAGATGATCAAGTTGGCGATGTTGCCGTCGAAAATGGCGGCGAAGGCGCGTTGAAATCCAAGACGCACCGCGTTCTTCAGCGGCTCCTTGTTGATCATCAACTCCTCACGAATACGCTCGTAAATAAGAACGTTGGCGTCAACCGCAATGGCCATACTGAGCGCAACGCCCGCCAAACCAGGCAATGTGAATGTGGCGTCCATGAACTTCATCAAGCCGAAAATCACAAAGGCATTCACAATAAGTGAAAGATCCGCGATACCACCGGCGACCAGGTAGTACAAAATCTTCACGATTGCCAACACCAATGTTGAAAGCGCGACGGCAAGCAAACCGCGTTGCAAATTGTCGGAGCCAAGCGATGGCCCAAGCACGCTCATTGAAACTGGCTCCGCGCTGAGTTGACCTTCAAGAGCGCCCGCGGAAAGAACGCGGATGAGATATTTAATTTCCTCTTCGTCAAAACTTCCGGTGATTTGACCGCTGCCACCAATGCGGCTTTGTAAATTTGGCGCGGTGTACACCTGACCGTCAAGGACAATGGCCATGGCGCGACCGATGTTTGGCCCCGTGAGACGACCCATTTCTTGTCCGCCATTTTGATCCAGACGGAATGAGACGCTGGTTCGACCAAGTTCATCTGAACCACGCGAAGCCTGCACCATGCTCCATGAACGTCCGCCCGTTGAGTGGGTCAACGTTTTTTCAGGAGTGGTGGACAAAAGCAGATACGGTTTGCCGTCATAGCTGGCGCCGATCAAATCGCGGTTGGCGAAATAATTGGCGGGATCGCGCAGTAACGCGTCCACTTGAGCGGGCGTTTCACCCCACTGCTTGGGATCATTGATTGGATACCACGCGGCAACAGAACTTTGGGCGCCAGCGGGACCACGCTCGGAAAGTTCCTTGCGCATTTGGTCGGGATTCACGCCTTCAGGAATTCGATTGCTGAGGGCAATTCTAAAATCAAGAACACCGGCGCCGCGGAAGAGTCGCTTTAAATCTTCGGGATCGTCCAAGCTTGTGCGCACAGATTCGTAGTCGCTGAATGCGGCGAGCGTGGCGTCAAAATCCTTTGTCGAACCAGGGAACTCGCTGCGAATGGATTGCAAGCCACGATCGCGATCGCTTAAGCCCATTTTCTTATTGCCGTTCTCATCAAATTCGATCGCTCCCGCAGCGTCGCGCATAGGACGTGGAGTTTTATCCAGCGCCAACACGCGCAACAGCCGCGCCTCGTTGAGTCCCTTGGTGGCAACGCCTGTCATTTGCGCTTCAAGCGCAATGTCAGCCTTGGCCAATGTGTTCTCGGCAGCCGACACATCGCCCCCACTTTTTGAGGCGGCTTCCAACGCTGCGCGAGCACTTTGGGATTCATGAAATGCGGCTTGAAGCTTGGTGATTTTCTCCTTGAAGGCGGCGTCGGTGCCACCAAATCGATCGGCGGCGTTGCCAGCCTCCAGCGATTGATTTAATTCGCCCGAGTCAATACCGCTGCGCTTGACCAAGTCCGCTAGGGTCTGTCGAAATAAAACTTGCTTCTGTCGAATTTCATCGCCTGGAAGCGGCATGACCACTTCAATGCGATCGCGACCTTGCGGCACGAAAGAAATATCCAAGACACCCGTTGGGTTCACGCGCTGTTTCAGCACGTCAATGACTTGCTTCAGAACCGCTTCTGAGTTTGCATTGGCCGGCATCTTGACCGAATACACCAAGCTCACTCCACCGCGCAAATCCTTGCCAAGGCGCAGCGACTTGTTCAGTGGCCACACGCTCCACATGAGACCAGCGGTCATGACAACGATCAACGATACTTGTAGCGCGAGCCGATTCATTCAAACCCTTTCACAGAATTTCTCTGAGAGATGTATCCAAACATGCGGACTGTTTTCAATTCATTTCCAAGTGCGATACGAAATTATAAATTTGTCTTTGTGGCCGAGACTTCGGTGACTTCACTGGCCGCGCCCTGCAAAATAGTTGTGATGGCGTCGCGCGTGAATGTGAGTTTGGTCTCTCGACCCTCATCAACGCGAAGCACAACAACATCTGGCTTGACTTCAACCACGCTGCCAATGATTCCGCCAGCGGTGACCACGCGGTCATTCTTGCGCAACTCGGAAAGCATTTTGGCGCGCGCCTTCTTTTGTTTGCGACCACTTAAGGTGCTGAACAAAACCATCATGACAAGAACTGGAATCAAAATCCAGAACATGTCGCTGCCTGGTGGCGGCGCTGCGCCTGTTGGCGTGGCTGGTGTTGCAGTGGCGACGCCATTGACCATTGTTGGCGCGGGCGTGGCTGGTTGACCTGCGAGAGCTGGACCTTGAAACGCAATTACATATGTCATTCAGTATCTCCATGAAGGCTTTGGGGGCTGGCCGCTAGACACGGCCAAGCCTCTTTCAGCGAAGACCACGCATTGCAACCGATCACCCGCCGAATGTCTAGCAGCAGTCTTTGATAGAAACGAATGTTGTGCAGGCTGGCCAGGGTTGGACCAAGCATTTCGCCCGCCATAAACAGGTGTCGCAGGTAGGCTCGGGAGAATCCGCCGGCGCATGTTTCGCAGTCACAATCGGCTTCAATTGGCTGGGAATCAGCCGTATGGATGGCGTTGCGCAGGCGAACCGGCCCCTGCCTTGTGAAGACCAAACCGTTGCGGCCATTGCGCGTGGGAAGGACGCAATCAAACATGTCCACTCCCGCGGCCACGGCCATGACAATGTCGTGGGCGTAACCAACGCCCATTAAATAGCGCGGCTTGTGCTCTGGCAACTTGCTGGCGGTGAATTGCACGACATCGCAAATGGCTTGTGTGCTTTCGCCGACCGCCACGCCGCCAATGGCGTAGCCGGGCAAGTCAACTTGTTGCGTAAGTTCAAGACTGCGCGCGCGAAGTTCCAAAGATGTTCCGCCTTGCACAATTCCAAACAGAGCCTGATCGCTTTTGCGCGCATGCGCTTTGTTGCAACGCTCCAACCACAACGCGCTGCGTTCAATGGCCTGCTCCACGCGCGCGGTGGACGCGTCGGCGCCGGCGCTTGGCGGACAGTCATCGAATGCCATGATGATGTCCGCTCCAATATTATTTTGCGCTTGAATGCTGCGCTCTGGAGTGACGCGGACGCGCGCGCCATCAACAAAAGATTTAAACGTGACGCCGTCGTTGTCAATATCGCGAATAGCGGCCATGGAAAAAGCTTGAAAGCCGCCGGAGTCGGTCAAGATGGGGCCGTTCCAACGCATGAAGTTGTGCGCGCCGCCAAGTTGCGCCACGCGCTCGTCTCCAGGACGCAGCATGAGATGCAGCGTGTTGTTGAGAATGCACTGGCTACCGGTGGCGCGCACTTGCGCTGGCGTCAGGCCTTTCATTGCGGCCGCGGTGGCAACAGGCATGAACGCGGGCGTTTGCATGTCGCCATGCGCGGTTTTGATAACGCCCAAACGCGCATGGTTTTCAGTTGATTTTTGCAGAATTGAAAATTGAATCGACATTTGAAACGCGCGATCTCACGGCTGCTTGCGGCTTGCGGCGCGCAGAATTTCTCGCTCGTGGTCGTTTAACGCTTGCAAACCACCCTTGCGAATTTTGTCCAGAATGCGATCGATGGTGGCCGCGTCTGGACCAGAGTCACGGCGCTTGCTGGCTTTGAGCTTGCGCGTGCGGCTGGTGGGATCGGCGTTGCCAAGCAAGTTCAACAATCCGTGCAAAGAATCTGGATGGCGAATAAACCAATAGCCCGCGATGGCTCCACCCAAGTGCCCCGCTTCGCCGCCCGCATTGCTGAAACCAAAGAAAATAGTCAGCAGCGCCATTCCAACCAGCGCATAGGCCAACGTGCGCAGCGGCATGGGCAAGATGAAGAACACCAACACTTGTGCCGTTGGCGCCAAGAACGCCGCCGCCATGATCACGCCAAATATTCCGGCGCTTGCGCCAACCAACGGCGTGGTCGGATCATTTGGAAGCACAAATGGAATGTGCGCTTTTGGAAACATGGTGGTGGCTTGAATGCCCAGGAAGTTCAACAGCAAATACATGGTGGCGCCAGCGATGCCGCAAATTAAATAGAAGGCCAAGTAGCGCTTGCCGCCCAAATATCTTTCAACAATGGGACCAAAGAAAAACAGCGCCATCATGTTGAACAATAAATGGCTGAGATTGGCGTGCAAAAATTGAAATCCAATGAAGCGCCATAATTCCAAACCGCGTCCGGGCGGACTGTCCGCACTCCACAGCGCGGTGCTGGTGGAGAAATGAAGCCACGCTTGTAGAGGCGTCGTGGCTTGAAACCAGGCGAAGCCAACCATTTCGTTTTTAATTTGCAGCGGCTCAACTCCAATGGAGGCGCTACTGAATGGAATTGTTTTGGCCGCGGTTTGCACCAACGGTCCAAGCCTGGAGTCCATGCGCGTCAATGACAGTGGCTGAATTTTTCCGCTTGGTTTCACCTGGCTGTTTTGCGCCACTGGAAGCGGCTGGCCATTGAGATCCGTTGAGCCAACAAACATCCAGCCAGGAATTGTTTTACCCAGGAATCCGTCGATCACAAAAACCGCGACGCAAATGGCAATGATCCATGTGGTGACAGACCATTGCGGCAGCGCAATGCGTGGTTTGGCGCGCGGTCTCATCCAGTCACGATTCTCATAAGCCATGCATGAAGCCTAACGATTTTCAAGCGGCGCGTGGATGAAAAAGCGCGAGACAATTTGTTTACAACCGCCCCACTTGCGCAACACGCCTGCATGTTGGCATGATGGGCGCGTGACACCAACAACCACGGACGCCTTTCGCGTGCAGGACTTGCATAAATCTTTTGGGGATCTGCATGTGTTGAAGGGCGTTGACATGCAGTTTCCCCGTGGCAAGACCACTGTTGTGTTGGGAGCAAGCGGTTGCGGAAAGAGCGTTCTGCTGCGGCACTTGGTGGGTTTGGAAAAGCCCGACCAAGGTAGCGTCTGGTTTGGCGACCAACGCATTGACCAACTGAGCGAGCGTGAATTGATCGCGCCGCGGCGGCAAATTGGATTTTTGTTTCAACAAGGCGCATTGTTTGATTCGCTGACGGTGATGGACAACATTGCCTTTCCACTGATTGAACATGGCGTAGCCACGGGCGACAACGCGCGCGCGATGGTGGAACATGTTCTGCATTTAGTTGGCTTGACTGACAAGATCAATGTCATGCCCGCGTCGCTTTCAGGTGGCCAGCGCAAACGCGTGGCATTGGCGCGCGCCATTGTCATGCACCCCTCGGTGGTGTTGTATGACGAACCCACCACCGGACTCGATCCCATCACCAGCGATGTGATCAATGAACTCATTAAGAAACTCGCGCGCGAGCTCAACATGACAAGCATTGTGGTCACACATGATTTGGCAAGCGCGTTCAAAGTGGCCGACCGCATGATCATGCTGCATGATGGGCGCGTTGAAATTGTCGGCACGCCTGAGCAAGTGCGGCAGTCCAAATTGCCGGTGGTGGCGCGTTTTCTCAATGGCCAGGCCAGCCCAGAAGAACTTGCGGAGATTGAAGCGTGATTCTCTGCGCTTCTTGCGCGCAAGCCGCACATTTTCGACGGGCGCTTCCACGCCATCAAACCCTGTTCGCAATCGTGCGCCCGCACATGGCGCCGTTCATCTCTCTACTATAAGAATCACTCCATGAAATCATCTTCACGAGATTTTGTTGTCGGCCTCTGCTCCATCATTGCCATAACTGGGTTCGCTTTGATGCTGCTTTTATTTGGCGAACTCACTTGGCTGTTTCAAAAAACATATCCAATCACGGTGCACGCCAACACCGCCGCGGGCTTGCGTGAAGGCAGTCAAGTCATGCTTGAAGGTGTGGTTGTTGGACAAGTCAGCACCATCACCATTGAACCACTGGAGGCGAATCCGGTGCGTCTGACCTTGGCCATTCATGAGAAGGCGATTTTGCCAGCGGGTGTTGAGGCCAAACTGAGCGCGGGCTTGATCAGTGGCGGCAGCAAAATTGATTTGAAGATTCCCGCCAAGTATGTCAAGAGCGATGGCGTGATTGATCCAACACATCCAGTGATTTTAGTGGCGCGATTTTCAACCATCACAGATCGATTGGACGCCATTGGAAGCGGAGTGGAAGGCGTTGTCGCAAGCGCGCAAGCGTGGCTTGGCGACGATCAATTGCGCGCGGATTTCAAGAGCGCAGTATGGAAGGCCAACGACTTGATCACGCAAGCCACGGCGACGGCCGAAGGCATAACCAAACTTTCAGCGCAATTACAAACCGATTCACATGAATTGCTGAAGCAAGTCGCTCCGACATTCGCGGGCTTGACCGCTGCGCTGGATGAAATTCGCGCGCTTGCAAAGAAAGCCACTGACGGCGAAGGCACCGTTGGCCGCCTGATGAGCGATCCAGAATTGTTCGAGAATCTTTCCGACGCGTCACGCCGATTGGACATGACCATGCGAGATTTGCAATTGCTGATCCGCAAGATCAAGGAAGAAGGCTTGGGCGTCAGTTTCTAAGGATCTCTTCCGTTGATGGTTTCAACGCAACGAACCACCGCTTTTGAAAGTCAATTTCCACTGCGCAAATGAAAAGGTGGCCCGACTCGTATGAATCGGACCACCTTTGATGTCACAAACAAATCGTGTCGTACTTAGTTGCTGACCACGATCACTTCAACGCGGCGGCTTTGCGCCTTGGTCTTCAACGGAACGTCTGGACCAAAGCTGGAAAGCGAAATCACCTTGCCATCAAGCCCCTTGGTGATGATGTATTCACGCACTGAATAGGCGCGGTCGAAACCAAGATAGTAATTGTTCTTGAACGCGGACTTCTTGATTGGATCGGTGTCGGTGAATCCAGCGACGCGGATGAACTTGCCAGGATATTTTTCCTTCAAGATGGCCGCGACCTTGTCAAGACTTTTCTTGGAGCTTTCTTTCAAGCCCGCCTTGCCGGAATCAAAAAGCACGTCGCCTTCAATGCTGACGTGCAATTCATTTCCAATTTGGCTGGCGCTCACGCCTTCAATGCCCGCGAAATTCTTGTCGCCTGCGCCAGGAGTGCTCGCGCCACCAGCCTTCAACTTGGCCTCGGCGTCATCGGCGCGCGTGATGGCGGCTTGACGCTCACGGTCGGCGGCTTCCAAAGCGGCGTTGCGATCATCAAGTTGCTTGCGCAAACTTTCGTTTTCTGTGGTGAGTGAATCAACTGTTTGTTGATTGTTCTTGCAGCCCACCAACGTTGTGGCGGCGACAAGTGCGAGTAGGGAAATAAGACGTGTTGTTTTCATAATGCGAAGTCCTTCAATTTGATGAGCCCCAACAGGTCCCTGTGACATGCTGAATCGAGCTCAAATTTGCTCTGAAGTTGCAGTGCAAACGCAACGACATCATTTGTCAAGCGAAGATTGTTGAATTGCTTCAATTCATTGAGACTTTGGAGCAAGCAGCGCGCCAAGAAAGGGCTCGATCCATGGATTGCCCAAATATGAAATCACGCACGCGATGGCCAAATATGGACCGTATGGAATTTCACGGTTCCTTTTTCCAAGTATGCGATTGAGTCCGCCAGAGATCGCCAGCCATGTCAGCGCGATGAATGGAGCCATGAAGAATGTGATCGTGGCGATCTTCCAACCCAGTGTCGCGCCCGCCACGCCAAGAATGTGCACGTCGCCCAAACCCATGGCCTCGCGGCCAAAAGCCAGCGAGGCAAAGATGCGCGTGAACCAAATAATTCCGCCGCCCACAAGAAATCCAAACGAGCACATTCCATACACGCCAAAAGTTGCGGCCTCGCAGCGCGCTTGAATGATGGGCATATTTCCCAACCAATATCCAATGACAAACGCGAAAATGATTGGCACTAGAAATAGAAACTCTTTGAACATTTCCACGCGGATGACGCTTGCGGGAATGAATTCTTGTTCATAGTCAATGAAGCTGCGAGGAATCACGCCTCGCCACAACAAAACGCATGACATCAACAAACCCACCATGGCGGCGACAGACGCTACGCATAAGCGCGCAGGAAGAATGTCCAAGCCCCATCGGCCACGTGGAAATGCTTCCGCGATGGATGGCACCAACGCTTGCATTCTCCACAACACAAACGCGGCGATGGTTGCCGCCGCCGTCATGCGAATGGGAACATAAAAGGTGCGCGCGTCGATCAGCGATACGGTGGCAAGCGTGGACCAACAAATTAAAATCGCCAGCATCGCGGGCAACGTTGCGATGGGTCCGTTGCGGGTCCACCACCATGATTGCTCCGCGGCTGGGAAGCGCCACGGCCCCGCGTACAACAAGAAATAGGTGGCGAAGAACAACGCGCCCAATCCGACTTCCACCAGCACGTGTTCAAAACCAAATTTGGTGCCGCATGTGCGACAACGGCCGCGCAAGATGAGGCAAGACAAAACCGGAATATTTTCAAACCACGCCAACGAACGGCCGCACGCGCCGCAGCGGCTTTCAGGCTGGACAATTCCCTGTCCGCGCGGCAATCGCCACGCGATAAGGTTGATAAAACTTCCAACGCATGCGCCAGCGGCGAACACGAAAAACCCTTGCACCAAATGTGGCAAGAATGGAATAAGTCGATCGAGAACGTCGTTCATAATCGCGGTGATTATTCCGGATCCTGCTTGCTCAACGCGTCGGCGGTCAACGTTTGAATTCGCTTGGTGGCATTGTCAAGAATGCCGCGGCAATGATTGGATAAAGCGCGGCCGCGCTCGAATGCTTTCAAACTTTCCTCAAGCGAAATGGAGCCGCTTTCCAGTTGATCCACAATGGATTCAAGTTGCTTCATGGCGTCCTCGTAACCCAGATTTAAAATCGCGGGGTCCGCGCCAGTTGCGTCATTTGTTTTTTCACTTGATGTTTTTGCCATGATGGAAATCTACCCGCCCTTCTCTATTCGTGAATGAAGTTCGCCGTCGCTCAAAAGTGTTTGGATGACATCGCCAGCCTTGGCGTTGGCCGCGCTGCGCAGAAGTTTTCCATCGCTTGTCTTTGTAATGGAATAGCCGCGCGCCAATGTTCCTTGCGGACCCACCGCTTGCAGTTGAGCGGCAATAGCTTGCACGTCGCGATGCGCGCGCGCGAGCAATTGATTCATGGACATGTCTAGGCGCTGGCGCGTGGCGTGCGCCTTGGCCTGTGAACGACCAAGCGTTGCCGCTGGCGAAGTGGTTTCCAAGCGGCTGGAAAGTTCCAGAGTTGTTCGACGCGCGCGGTCAATGCGCGCCAGCATTGTTGTTGGCAATTCCTTGCATACTTGCGCCAATTTGGCGCGTGGCAACACTAAAAGTTGCGCTGGGTCTCGCAGGCATGGACGACTTGAAACCTGCGTGAGCGCACGCGATTTGGTCTGGCAGAATTGCAAGAGCGATTGACGCAGCGACGCGTTGGCGTAATCCAATTGTTGACGCAACTCCGCGCGGTCTGGAAGAATTCGGTTCATGGCCGCGGTGGGCGTGCTTGCGCGCACATCGGCCACAAGTTCTATGACGGAGGTGTCGGACTCATGTCCAATGGCCGCGACCACAGGAGTGGTGCAGTTGTACACCGCGTCCGCGATCAGTCGATGATTGAACGCGTCTAGATCCTCACGGCTTCCACCACCACGCGTGACCAAAATCACATCAATGCCCATGCGACGCGCGGCAAGATCCACAAGATGAATCGCATTTGAAACCGCGGCCGCGGCGCTGGCGCCTTGCACCACGACATCGATCACGGTGATTGCAACGGAAGGAAATTTACGCGCCGCAACGGCCAAGCAATCTTGAAGCGCGGCGCCCGATGCGCTGGTGACAATGGCAATTCCCCGCGGCAACATGGGCAATGCGCGCTTGCGGGACTCTTCGAAATACCCAAGCTCCTTCAACTCCGCGCACAGCAAACGAAACTTGGCGTCTAAATCGCCTTGGCCCGTTGCGCGAATGGAATCCACAATGAAGGAAAGTTTTCCGCCCTCGGCGTAATAGTTGAAGCGTCCCTCCACCACAACTTGCAGCCCCTCCGCCAAGGGAATTTTTACAGAGGACGCTTTTGATTTCCAGATCACGCACGGAAGCACGCACTGCGCATCCTTGATGGAGAAATACAAATGGCCGCTGTTGTTGGCGCCGCGATATCCGCTGACCTCGCCTTGAATGGACAACTTTCCCAGCGCCGCCATTTGTTCCCCAATCAGTTGAGCCGCCTCGCTGACTTGCAATGGACGCGGAGCTTCATTGGTCAGCGACGCTTTTTTGGCGTTCGCCTCCGCGGGCTGGTCAAACAGACCGCCTTGCGCAAATGTGGGATCAAATGGGGGACGTTTCATTTCTTTGAATCTCTAGGCAGTATCGTACGGCAGAGTTGGCGCCGTTCGCGCATGGTTGTGAAAATGAATTGGCGGATGATTTTGAATCATAAATATATTTTGAATCGCATCAAGAACAACAAGAAGGCGAACTAAAGAAAGATGGCTCAGAAGAGCGGCACAACCATGATCACCGCCAAGACCACGCTTGGGGAAATTCCTGGCATGACCGCGCGCTTGGTTGAGCGCCTGAACGCCTTTGAATTGCGCACCGCGGGCGATGTGGTGCGCCACTTTCCAATGCGCCACGAGCGCAAGTTGGCGGAGCGTTCCATTTTGGAAACGCAAAATGAGGTGGCCGACGAGCAAGCGGTGATTCGTATTCGTGGAACGGTGGCCACTGTGCGCGTGCGGCGTGGGCGCGCCACCATGGTTGAAGCCACGCTTGAAGATGATTCCAGCAGCGCGCGTCTGGTGTGGTTCAACGCGGGTTGGATGCGAGACAAAATTCATCCAGGTGATACTGGCGTGGCGGAAGGCCGCGCCAAAGTGCGCAATGGTTTTTTGGAGTTGGGAAATCCGCGGTGGATTCCTGACCGTGTGCCTGGCGAAACCATGGCGCAGCGCGCGGAATTACCAAGCGTGCCCAGTGCGCCGCAAAATTCATCGTCAGACATTGCGCGTGTCAATCCCCCGCTTCTTGATGTGACCCACGATCAATTGCGCGCCATTTATCCGGCGTCGGAGCAATTGCTCTCCAGCGAAATTGAAAGCGTGGTTGCAAAAGTGCTTGAGTCCGTGTGCGCCACCATTGAAGATCCATTGCCGATTGAATTTCGCCAAGAGCGCGGACTGATCGCGCTTGCGGACGCGTATCGTTTGTATCACCAGGCGCGTGATGAGGATGATGTTGCCGCGGCGCGCAAGCGATTGGCCTTTGATGAATTGTTCCTGCTGCAACTTGGAGTCATGATGCGGCGCGCGCAACTTCGATCGCGCACGCGCGCGTTGCCGCTGAAGCTTGAACCAAAGATCAACGAACACATTCGCTCGCGCATTCCCTTTGTGCTTACGCCCGAGCAAGACCGCGTGATTGGTGAAATTGTGGCGGACATGGGCCAACCCTTCGCCATGAATCGACTTTTGCAAGGCGATGTTGGCAGCGGAAAAACCGCCGTTGCCGTGTACTCCATGTTGCTTGCGGTGGCGCACGGTTTTCAAGCCGCGCTGGTGGCTCCAACGGAACTTCTTGCGGAACAACATTACGCCGTGCTTGGCGCCATGCTGAAAGGCAGTCAAGTTCGCATTGCCTTTATCACTGGTTCAAATACAAGCGCCGAGCGTCGCGAGCGCGTGGCTGGCCTTGCCACTGGAAAGTTTGACATTGCCATTGGCACGCACGCGCTTCTTGAAGGCGGAGTTGCGTTTCGCAATCTTGCGGTTGCCGTGATCGATGAGCAACATCGCTTTGGCGTGAAGCAACGCGCCGCGATTCGTCAGAAAGGCCAAGGCGAATTGCCCGTGGTGCCGCACACATTGGTCATGACGGCCACGCCCATTCCGCGCACGCTGGCCATTACGTTGTATGGAGATTTGGACACCAGCGTTTTGCGTGGCTCGCCTCCTGGACGCACTCGAATTATCACGCGCGTGGTGGCGCCGGAAAAAGCCCCCGAGGTGTATTCGTATTTGCGCACGCGCTTGGAGCGCGGCGAGCAGGCGTATGTGGTTGTGCCCGCCGTTGAGGAATCCGATTTGGGTTTGAAAGACGTCGCCAATCATTTGCGCTATTTGCAGGACGGACCATGGAAAGGCTTGAAATTGGCTGGTTTACACGGCGCCATGGCGCGCGATGAACGCGACGCAACCATGAACGCGTTTCGCGCAGGCACCGTGCAGGCGTTGGTGGCGACGATTGTGATTGAAGTTGGCGTGGATGTTTCAAATGCCAGCGTCATGGTGGTTGAACATGCGGATCGATTTGGCTTGGCTCAGCTGCATCAACTTCGCGGGCGAGTTGGCCGTGGAAGCACGCAAAGTTTGTGCGTGTTCCTTGGCCAGTCAACAACAGAAGATGGCAAGCAACGATTGGAGGCGATCGGCAACACCGACGATGGATTTGTGATCGCGGAAATTGATTTGCGCATTCGTGGGCCGGGCGAAGTTTTTGGCAGTCGTCAATCCGGCCTGCCGCCATTTCAAATCGCCAACTTGGCGACCGACGGCGAACTGTTGCGTGTGGCGCGCGAAGACGCGCATGCGTGGATTGAAAAAGATCCAGAACTTTCCGCGCCTGGCGTGGCCGCGCTGAAACACAAATTGTGGATCACCTACGGCAAGGCGCTTGGCCTTGGCGATGTGGGTTGAGCGCGAATTCAAATGCGCGATGACCAAAAAAATCTGAAATCTACTTGAATAAAACTTCTGAACAATAGAAAACCATGCGCTACTATTCATCCAATGAACCACGCCGTTGAACTCGCGAATGTGCACTTTGATTACGGCGATGAATTTTCGCTGAGCATTCAAGAACTCAACCTAAACAAGGGTGAAATGGCGCTCATTTCTGGCGGTTCAGGCTCAGGCAAAAGCACATTGCTGTGGCTGATTGCTGGCTTGCTGCGAGCACGGAGCGGTTCTATTTCCGTGGCGGGCGAGCGCATGGATGGCGTCAGTGAAAGCGCCGCCGATCGCATTCGCGCGCGCCACATTGGTCTTGTCTTTCAAACGCATCACTTGCTTCCAGAATTTAGCGCGCAGGACAACGTGGCATTGGCGTTGATGGCCGCGGGCGAACCAGAAAAAACACACGCCTCACGTTCGCGCGAACTATTGAACAAACTTGGCATTGAACGCGTGCATGTACCAGTGGCCAATTTAAGCGTGGGTCAACAACAACGCGTGGCCGTGGCGCGCGCCATTGTGTGCAAGCCAACAATTGTTCTGGCTGATGAACCAACCGCGAGCTTAGATGAAGTGAACGCAAGTCAAGCCATGGACTTAATTCAACAAGCCTGCCGCGAGGCTGGTGCGGCGTTATTGTGCGCCAGCCATGACCGCGCCATGCAGTCACGCTTTGAACGAGTGATCCAAGTTGATTCATTTGTCTCATCCGCCCGCTCGCACACACAGACCGGAGCACGCGCATGAATGACATTTCAATTGTCGTCAAAAGTTTGCGCTCGCGCCGTCTCAGCACCATCATTACTGCCGCAAGCGTTGCCGTTGCCACTGCGTTGCTGCTGACCATGCTTTCGCTGCGCACCGCAAGTTTTGAGGCATTTCAGCGTGGAACGGGCACAACTCATTTGCTGGTCAGCGCGGACTCAAGCCCACTGACTGCCGTGCTCAACGGCGTGTTCTACGCCAACGCGCCAAGCAATCCAATTTCGTGGAGCAAATTTCAAGAAATTAAAAACGGGTTTCCCTATGAGTGGGTCGTGCCAACGCAGCAGGGAGATTCATTCCGCGGCTTTCCAGTGGCCGCGGTAGGACCAGAATTTTTCACACGCTTTGAGCCAGTGCGTGGCGAGCCATGGAAACTTGTGGATGGACAATTTCCTTCCAAACTATTTGAAGTGTGCCTTGGATCAACTGTTGCTGCGGACACCGGACTTCGTGTCGGCCAAAAAATTGTTTTAACCCACGGCACTGGCGCAAGCCTGCACGCACATGAGCACGAAGAATTTCCGTTTGTGATTGTTGGCATTTTACAACCCAGTGGATCAGCGCATGACCGCGCGGTGTTTACAGATCTTGAAAGCAGTTGGATTCTGCATGCGCAAGAGCGACGTGAACACGCCGGCATTGAAGAAGCCGCCACTGTGGCGGACTTGACCGATGAAGACCGCAAAATCACAGGTATTTTGCTGCGTTTACCCACTAGACCAGGCCGCGACGCCAGCGCCGCCATTCAACAACAATTTGACGCGTTGCGCCGCGATACGGCTATTGTGGTGGCGCAACCTGCTCAACAAATTGATCGTCTGCGTTCCATCATTGGCAATATTGACGAGTTGTTTATTGCTCTTGGTGTTGCGGTGCTGCTGTCCAGCGGCATTTCCATTTTGCTTTCAATGCACAACTCCATGGCGGAACGGCGCAAACAAATCGCGCTGTTGCGCGCGCTTGGCGTGGCGCGCGTGCGCATCACGGGAATGATTTTAACGGAGGCCACGCTGATTGGTTTCGCTGGCGCCATTGGTGGATGCGCGTTGAGCTTGATTGGCAACGCCGTCGCTTCCGGCGCACTTAAGGCGCGCATTGGTCTTGTTGTTGATCCCACGCTTGATCCACGAAGCACAGTCATTATTGTCGCTGGCGCCATTGTGTTGTCGGCGCTTGCGGGGGTATTGCCAGCCATCACCGCATACCGAACTCCCGTGGCTGACAATTTAAGACCAGAGGCGTGATGAAAATATTCTGGAGCTTATTACTGTTGGTGTGTTTGGCGGGGTTTGCAGCTATTTTTTGGCCAGTTTCAAAGGGTCCATCCAAAGACATTGATGACTTTGCGAATGCAAAACCGCCGCAATCAATCGCCGCACCAACTGCTTCAATAACCACTGCAAAGACCAGCACGCCAGCGACAACGACGGCGGTCACACCTATTTCATCCACGCCATCAACAGCCAAGGCAAATACTTCCGCAACAACAAGCGCGCCCGCTTCAGCCACAAGCCCCGCCAGCAATTCGAATGACAGCAACAAAAACTCAAACGCAATAGTGAACACATACACCGCGCCTGCCAGCAATCTTGCCGCCAAGACCAAGGCTGCGTCTGTTGTCATTTCGCCCGACTCACTTAAAGATGGACTTGACCGCAAACTTGGGAACGCGGTGATTGTGCCTGGCAATATTCTCAAGCAAGCCGATGGCTCAATACTTGCCGACAATAAATATCTCATCACGGGCGCGGGCACCGTTGAAAATCCATATCGCGTGACGTGGGAGTGCTTGACCAGCGCGTCGCAAACATACATTCCACGTCTTCAACAAAACAACATTCCGCAGCGCGTGGCCATGCTTGACGGCAAGTGGATTCGCATTGAGGGCTACATGGCTTTCCCATTAATGCTGCAGGAAAGCAGCGAAATTCTAGCCATGCTGAATCAATGGGATGGCTGCTGCATTGGAGTTCCACCAACGCCGTATGACGCGATTGAAGTGAAGTTGGCCGTGCCTGTGAAACCAGGACGCCGTCACACTTACAATTTTGGAACGGTCAGTGGAAAGTTTAAGGTTGATCCATACTTGGTAGAGAATTGGCTTGTGGGTCTTTATCAACTGGAGTCGGCGTCCATTCAATCTGATATGTGAAATAACTTCTCTGCGACGAGGCTACTGCACAGTTTGCTGAAACCATTTGTGGCAGACACCTACATTTCGTTCAGCCGCAGAAGATGACTTAACAAAGACATACGCGACAAGGGTCCCATGCGGCTAATTTAGTTTTAGGTAGTAAAACTAATAAGTTGCAGCAACATTTATACTTTGCAAGGAAGAGCTCATGACAGTGTCACAGCACAGTGCTGAATTCGATTCGTGATCGCTCAAGATTTGTAATACTTACGCCATGACGAATGAAAATCACATCGACATAAAATTTGACTTCCGATCAGACGCTGCGGGCAAAGATCCTGACAGCCACAGCCAGACTCTAAGGCGATATCACAGATTGCTTTGGAGCAAGAAGCTTCCAGATGGCACCTTCTTCGCACTCGAGGATCTTGGATCTAAGGGATACCTGCGGCATCAATCCGCACTTGGCGAATTCCGACTTTCAAGTGATACCGTGTTCCGAGCATTTCCCAATCACAAAAAGATGCAGCACATTATCACACAGGTACCGGAAGTCGACAGAGAGGAAGTCCAGCATCGCGGCTACACGATGGGCGGCATGATTCTATTTCCAGCCGTCAAGATTGACGGCAAGCAGACGATTAACCAAGCACGAGGCATGAATGCGAAGATTGAGGACCGCTTCGACCTTACTCTCGAGTGCATACGCCGTTACTACAATGGCGAACTGAGCCCATTGACGCATACTTTGGCTCGGTATTCAGCTTTCTTCTTGTTATTTGGCGACTTTCGGGGATATGTCGACTTCTTCTTGCTTCAAGATCTAGTTACAAACGACTATTCCGTCGTTCGTTTTTGGGCGCCGTTTCACGATTTCACCACGTCGGCACTGCCTAACGATATCGATGCTTATCGCAGATATCTAACCGAAATGTTCATTTGGATCGATGCGCGAAATCAACGCATTAGCATGGGTTGCGAATTGACGCAGCGAAGTGGCGCCTAACAAATATGAAACTGATCCGCGATATCTAGTCTTTAGAAATTATAGAGTTGACTCATCGTGGCCTAGTCAATGCAGTCGTTCGTCATTCGAACGAACCATCATTTAAATAACTCATGTCAAGGCCGATAGGAATTAAGGGAAATTGATATGCCAGATCAATTCTTAAGGACCTACAAGGCCTCATGAAAGACTCTTATGATCCTAATGTAAATTCTACGAATGACCCTCCAAGGTTACACCATTGGCACTCGAAATTTGATGACGACACTTTTTTAAGATTGGATCGCAACTTAGGAAAACCCACTGAACAGGGCCATAACTTTGTTTTTGTCCGTTGACTAAACCAACGTGCGCTAAAACCGTTTGTGAACCGCGCGGCCTTCTGGGGCGGCAATTCCCAATAGCAATCGAATAGTTCGCAAATCTTCAGGCACGGTCACCTTGAGATTGCGCAGTTCGCCATCCACCACCAATACCTTTGTTCCCATTCGCTCCACCAATGAAGCGTCATCGGTCACGCCACTGAGATCAGTTTGCGCATAGGCGCGGCGCAACACATCCGCCTTGAATACCTGCGGCGTTTGAACCGCGACCAGATTGCGCCGATCCACAGTTGCCTGCACAAATCGGCCTTTTGCCTTGGACATTTCAGCGTCCTCACCCAAAATGGAATCGGCGATGGAATCCTCTTGCTGCGCCTCCACGCTCTCCTCACTCACGCGCTTGAGCGTGTCGGCCACATTCAGCGCGGGAATAACGGCGTCGTGCAACTTGGCCGCCTCAAACACGCGCGAGATCAAGTCATCGCTGGTGGCGGGCCGCGCAGCATCATGCACGGCAATGTGCGTGGCGTCGGCGGGCACGGCCTTGAGCGCGTTACGAATTGTTTCCCAACGATCAATGGTTCCACCAGAGACAAGAGTGACGCCGTGGAAACTTAACTGCGCGCCAAAGCGATCTCGGAACTCCGACATATTTTCTGGAGGCGCCGCGACAATGATGGAGCGAACCTCATCGCGCTTGGTGAATAATTCAACGCTGCGCAACAACAACGGACGACCGCCCAAATCTTGGCCCAGTTTGTCGCTGCCAAAGCGAGTGCTGTTTCCGGCGGCGGCAAGAATGAGAGACACGGAGAATGGTTGCATGGGTCACCTTCAAAAAGTCACACGGCAGGAATAGGGCGCAATGTTCCAACAGCCAACTTTACAAACATCAACGCGCATTGTCATTGCGCCCGCGCGCGAACAACGCACAATCGTAATTTGCTCACGTCGATGGACTTTCAAAATGTGGCATATACAGCAGCACATTCTGCTGATTTCCATAGGCGCGAATTTCCGGTCCATCAAAGCCCGCGATGGCTGGTGGCGGATTTGAGACGGTCGGTAAGCGGATCACAAGAAATCCCTTGCCCAGAAAAAGCGCGCGTGTGCGCGCAGCTTGGTCAAGCACTTCTTTCAAACCTTCCTCGGTTTCCACCAATGCAAATGGCGGATCCATCAGCACCACATTCACTTCTGGTTGCGCCGCCATGATCGCGGCTTCACCAAGCGCGTCGGCTTGCACAGCGATAGCGCGGTCACCACAACCTAACGATTCGATATTGTCGCGCAGCAGCGCAAATATTTTTCGGTCCTTCTCCACCATGAACACCTTGATGGCGCCGCGGCTCACAGCCTCCAAACCAAGCGTGCCCACACCCGCGAACAAATCAAGCACGCGCGCGCCTTCAAACCATCCACGCAACACATTGAACAAACCTTCCTTGGTGCGACTTCCCATTGGACGCGTGATGGCGTCATCGGTGGGAGTCTTCAGAATGCGGGATTTAAATTCGCCGGCGAGCACATGGAGCATTGCGTGATGCTAGTGTGTCTTAGGAATATGCCCGACCTTGCAACAACACTTCCCCGTTCTTTAGTGGCGCAAAGCCGCATGCTGCCTCTTGGAAGCGCCAGAACTCCAGCGCTGCTTATTCACCCTGGCTTGGATAAACAAGCCGAAAAACCTCTGAAACCCGCGCCTTTTTTGCTGTGGCTGCATGGGCGCACCGCGCAAAAGGAATTGGACAGCAGCCGCTATTTGCGATTGTCGCGCGCTGGAATTGCCACCGTGGCGCTTGATTTGCCCGCGCATGGAGAACGCGCCGTGCCCGAAAAGCAAACTTCCCAATTCTCGTTGGAAGTGATCGAAGAGTTGCTGGGTGAAATTCCTGGCGTGCTTGACGCTCTGAAACAATTTCCAGAATTTGATTTGTCTCGCTGCGCCATTGGTGGATTTAGTTTGGGTGGCATGTCCGCGCTTGCAGCGTTGTGCCAACCGCACGCATTTTCCGCAGCTCTTATAGAAGCCACCAGCGGTGATTGGAGCGAGATGGCCTCCGCGCAACATGATCCAATTCGCGCGGAGCGTTTAGAGCCGCTTCGACATGTGGACTCATGGAAACCCATTCCATTGATGGCGCTGCACGCCAGCGAGGACGAAATGGTTCCAGTCACGCCGCAGCGCGCGTTCATTGAAAATATTCGCGCGAGAACTCCCGCCAACATTCCAGTTGTGTGGGAAGAATTTGGACACACGGGCGCCTTGCATGAGCACATAGGTTTCGGGCTCTTCGCCGCGCACGCCAAAACAATCGGCACGCAATTCTTGGTGGATCATTTGAAACCACAACACGGCGCGTAATTTTTTCACCGCAGCGAATTGACAGACGCACTTCCCGTGTTTCAAAAGCCCATTGAAGCCCCAAACAACTCGTGGCGTGGCCAATCTTGCACCCATGCAATTCATCAATGAATTTGGCTATGAATCACTGCGAAACAGTTTCAGCGCCAAGCATTTGCGTAGTGGCAATTCGTCGATAGACATCGCAACGACCCAACAACTCCGTGTGCGTTCCCGTGTCCACCACTCGCCCAAAATCCATTACCACAATTCGATCTGCGGCAAGAACCGTGCTTAATCGATGCGCGATGACAATCACGGTGCGACCAACTCCAAACTCGGCGATGGCGTTGTTGATCTGCTCCTCGCTTTCAGCGTCCACTTGGCTGGTGGCCTCATCCATTAATAAAATGGCGGGGTCGCGCAGAATGGCGCGCGCAATTGCCAAACGCTGACGCTGTCCACCAGACAAACTTGCGCCCTGCTCGCTCACTTGTCCATCAAGTCCGCCTGGAATGTTGCAAATAAAATCCCAGGCATGCGCGCGCTTGGCGGCCATTTCAACATCGGCTCGCGTTGCGCGGCGATAGCCAAGGCGAATATTGTCGTAAATGGTTCCCTGAATCAAAACGGACTCTTGCGTCACCAAACCAATTTGCCTGCGCAAACTTTTCAGTTGAATCTGATCGATGTCAATGTCGTCAATTAAAATGCGGCCGGCGGTTGGTTTGAGCAAGCGCGGCAACATGGCCAACATGGTGGTCTTTCCGCACCCGTTGGAACCCACAATGGCAATCTTTTCGCCGTGTTCCACTGAGAAAGAAACCCCCGCAAGCGCGTGTTGCGTCGCGCCCGCGTAGGTGAAATCAACGCCCTCAACCCGAATGGAATGCGCGTGACGCTTCAGTTGCGGCTTGCTCTGCTCCACACTGTCCTCGCGCGGCATCTTCAACAAACTGCGCAAGCGCGAAGCAGGCGCCGCAGTGGCCTGGAATTCATTGATGAATCCAGTCAACGGCTTCAAACTGCTTGCGCCAACGGCAAGCGCGCCGAGTGACATGAGAAAATTCTCAAATGCCAATTCACCGTTGAGAATATTTTTAGCCGCGATCAGCGCCAAACCCGCCACAACAAATATGGCGAGCATTTCAATAAGTGGTCCCGACAGCGCGCGTGATTTACGCACGCGCAAATTCTGGCGCAATACCTTGTGATTGAAGAACGCGAAACGGCGGATGGATTCCAACTCCGCCGTGGAGCCTTTCATGGTGCGCAAGCCCTGCATTGATTCCTGCGTTGTGCGCAGCAGTGATTCTTGCGCCTCTAGCGCGCCGCGCGTTCCCTTGCGAATTGATTTTCCAGTTTTGCGCAGCACAATGGCAAGCAATGGCCCCACGGTGCATGAAACAAACACCAGGCGCCAATCAAAATAAATCGCCGCGCCAAATGCGGCCGCGCCCTTTGTGACCTGCGAGATTGTTTTGCTGGTTAACGCCTCAAAACCACTATTGAGCGATGAAACATCATTGTTAATTCGACTTGTGAATTCCGCGGGACCCTGCCTGGTGACAATGGAAAGCGGAAGATGAATCACATGGCGAAAAACCTCAAGGCGTATTTTTGCCGTGGTGCGCGCGCATAAACCCATCGATACAAGCTGGTGAATAAAATTTGCCGTGGCGCCAAACACGGTCAAAGCGCACAAACCCGCAAGAATGCAAATGACACCGCCGTATGGGTCCGCAGGCAACGCATTCACTAACCATTCGGGCACCTGAATCCATTCGCCCTTGGCGTTGAAGTTGCGCACGATTTGTTGAAGCGAAGTTCCGTCCTTCAAAATAAGCTGCAATAAAGGCCCCAGGCTGAGCAAGCCCGCGCCCATTCCGCCTGCGCTGACGAACGCCCCAATGAGCGCAATGATGGCTTCGTGTCTTGGGCGCAGCAGTCCGCGCGCGAACCACCAAAAATCTCTCATGCCACCTTTGTCATCTTTCGCAGAGTCAACCATCAAGCGCTCCCTTCAATCCCTGACAATAACCGATGCCAGTCATTCCAGAATGATGGCCAACTTTTTTCAACGCAGCCAGGATCGCTGATGGAAATACCGCCACGGTATGCGCCCGCGACGGCGGCACTCATGGCTATGCGATGATCAGCGTATGGATTCACCACTATTTCAGCATGAATTGGCTGCGAATTCGTGTCCGCATTGCGGCTGGAATTCTCATTGACCACGGTATTCAAATTTGTCTTTGTATCAAGCGATGCTTTGAAAGTGCCAACTGAATTCGTATTGGATTTGTTGAGCGATATTTCCTTCGCGTGCGTCAATCGTCCATCAATTCGAATCCAATCAGCGCCGCTTTCAACCGTGGCTCCAATGGCGCGCAGCCACTTGCTCATGGCTTCAATACGGTTGCTTTCTTTTCCAGCCAAAGTGCCCAGCCCGCGAATTTCAACTGGAGCGGTTGCAAACGCAGCGGCAGCCATGACCGCCAAACTTCCATCGGGCCAACGTGAAGCATCGAGTACACCACCTTTGAGTGGCTTGCCAAAACCAATTGCCGCGCATTTTTCACTTGAGCAATCACGCGCGCCCAATTGAATCAACGCATCAAACACCGCCATGTCCGGCTGATGCGATGCGCGCGGCAAATTGGCAAATGTAATTTCGCTACCTGGCACAATGGCTGCAAGCGCCATGGCATATGCGGCGCTTGACGCGTCGGGCTCAATGGTGACATGAAATTTTTGAAGGCGCGTGGGCGGAATATCAATTGTGCCATGCTCAGAATTCCACACCACATCAACGCCAACCTGAAGCAAGCAATCAACCGTCAGATCAATGTAGGAAACACTGGGTTGCGCGCCTTCAAATTCCACTTGCATGCCACGCTTCAACCATGGCGCAATTAAAAGCAGCGCCGAAATAAATTGACTGCTGGCAAGCGCCGCAACGCTGCACGAGCCACCGTTGCGAAAAATTTCCGTGGGCGTAATGCGCAGCGGAAGTTGCGTGTCAGCCACGCGCGAAATATCAGCGCCAAGAGAATTCAACAAGTCAACGCCATCGTCCATTGGCCGCTGGCGCAAGCGAGCGGAACCATCAAGCGTGGATATTCCTGTTGCCAAGCACGCGGCCGCCATTAAAAAACGCGCGGGAGTTCCGCCATCCACTGCGTTCAGAAATCCGCAACTAGGAAAAATTCCATTCACGCCAACAATTTCAAGCGCACCGTTCTTGGGCCAACGCACTTGCGCACCCAACGTGGCAAGACCCGCGGCAAGAGCGCGCGTGTCAACGGCATCAAGCGGATTGTCAATGGTGCTCACGCCATCGGCCAGCGCCGCCAACATCATGTAGCGCTGCGTCAAACTTTTAGAGCCGGGAGGCGAAAAATTTCCACGCACTGGCCCCCAAATACGCGGCGCGCGCAGAATCTCGCCCCCGTGCGCGGCGCTCATCATCACTTCGACGCGTCTCCATCGTTGGCGCGGAACACGGCCACGATGTCCTCAATGGGAATCACAAACAAGCGGTTATCCCCTTCAAAATCAACGGGAATTCCATTGCGCGGATTGAACAAGACGCGGTCGTATTGGCGGATCGGATAATCCTGGTCGCGCTCAATTTGCAAACTGATGGCCACCACGCGACCGGTCAGCGTTGGAATTTCCATTTTGTCAGGCAAATGAATTCCAACTTTGGTGATCTTGCGGTCCTCATCCTTGCGAATGAGCACGCGCTTGCCAATGGGTTCGACGGTTTCAAGACGAAGTGTCTTTGCTTTGGGATCTGCGGCCATATATTCAATAGTAGCGGCGCTTGCGAAATATCTCATTCCACCGTGCAATGCCGTTATGCCAACAACCAACCTGCGCAAACTCATCCGCGATGTCGCCAATTTTCCCAAAGATGGAATTCTTTTCAAGGACATCACGCCACTGCTGAAAGATCCAGCCGCGTTGTCCATGGCCGTTGAACTGATGGCCAATCCATTTCGCGGCAAAGGCATTCACGCCGTCGCAGGCGCCGAGAGCCGCGGATTTATTTTTGGCATCGCCGTGGCGCAGGCGCTTTCTTGCGGGTTCATTCCCATTCGCAAGCGTGGAAAATTGCCGCCGCCTATTCGCGCCGTGACGTACGACCTTGAATATGGACAAGACACGCTTGAAGTGCGCGACGACGCAGTAAGCGCTGGCCAAAATATTCTCATGGTGGATGATTTGCTGGCCACCGGCGGCACCATGCGCGCCTGCGTGGACCTGATGAAAAATTTAGGAGCGAATGTGTATGGCGCCACCGTGCTCATTGAACTCAAAGCGCTCAATGGCCGCGCCGCGCTACCTGGATTGGAAATTCACGCGCCGATTGTCTATTAAATCACGCGGCCATTTGGCAACGCGCAATAAGCCAACCCATTAATTTGGGCTTGGCGCCTTGTCCACTTGCGGCTCCAACACTTTGGGTGTTCCCGCTGTAAAGACCACGAATAAAAAGATAATCGCCATACCAACAAGAAGGGCGATAAAGAGTGTGATTGCTTTTTTATTGCTCATTGTGTGGAACCTTGTGTGTCAAGCATATCGACAAAAAAACAAAGTGCCTCCAAACTTCCCTTCGAAATATGTGGCGGTCAGACTAGACTAGCCATCATGACAAAGACCGCGCCCGCCACAACCACCTCCTCCGCCGCTCCCACCGATCATCTTGCTTTGATTGATGTGGACTATGTTCATTTCATTGTTGGCAACGCCAAGCAAGCCGCGTTCTTCTACGCGCAAGCATTTGGTTTTCAAGTGGATCAAGTGTCTGATCTCACAACAGGTAACCGTGACAGCGCAAAATATTTGCTCACGCAAGGCAACATTCGCATTCTGCTGGAGACGCCACTCACGCCAACGCATCCATTTAATAAAGAATTGACGCGCTTTGGTGACGGCATTAAAGACATCGCCTTGACCGTGTTTGACGCGGAAAAAGCCTACGAACAAGCCGTTCGCAATGGTGGCGAAAGCGCATACGAACCATACACAGTCTCCAATGCCACTGGCTCCGCCACATTCGCTGGAATTAAAACCTACGGCCGCGCGGTGCATACCTTTGTCAGTCGCAGTGGCGCATACTCCCTGCCCAATATCAAAGCCGGCGGTTTGTTCCTTCCAAATTTCGCCAAGGTGGAAAATTACGCGCTCAACACGTACAACCGCGAGCATGTGTGCGGCCTGAAGTTCTTTGATCATTGCGTGGGCAACGTGGAACTTGGCAAGATGAATTATTGGGTGAACTGGTACGAGCAAGTGATGGGCTTTAAAATGTTCAAGCACTTTGACGACGCGGACATTTCAACCGAGTACTCCGCGCTCATGAGTAAGGTCATGGCCAGCGGCAATCACTTGATCAAGATGCCGATTAACGAGCCCGCCGCCGGCAAGCGCAAGAGTCAGATTCAGGAATATTTGGATTGGCACGATCAAACTCCGGGCGTGCAACATTTAGCGTTTCGCACCGACGATGAATTGACAAGCGTGGCTGAACTGCGCCGACGCGGCGTGGACTTTCTCACCATTCCAGAGGCCTACTACAAAAATGTGTGGGAGCGCGTGAACGCCCTGTTAATTAAGAGTGGCCACGAGGCCGTGAAAGAAGATCATCAACGAGTGCGTGATCTTGGAATTTTGGTGGACGCCGACGACGAAGGATATTTGCTGCAACTATTCACCAAGCCGCTACAAGACCGCCCCACCATGTTCTTTGAAATCATTTGCCGCCGCGGAAGTCAAAGCTTTGGCAAAGGCAATTTCAAAGCGCTGTTTGAGTCGCTTGAGATGGAGCAAGGTCGCCGCGGCAATTTGTGATGTGATTGATTGTCCAGCCGCGGCAATTTTTACACAGCGTTTGTCTGGCCTGCTTCGGGCGACGGCTTTGCCTGCGATGCCCCGCTCGCGCGGACTAGCAAGCATTCTTGATCATGAGAAGTGTCCACCAAATCTGAAAAGATCCAAGCTAATCCGTTCAAGGTCCGAATGCGAGCATGAGTCCTTGGTAGAACAAGGTGGCCACCATCAGCGTGACATCCAAAAGTACGAGAGCGATCGCGCTTGCAAGAATAAACCGCACCCAAGTTGGCCAATCCTCCAGTCCCCATTGTTCGACCGGCAGGCCAACAAACCTGAGACAATTGCACAATTGGTTGAGAATCGCGTCTATCACACTTGGCATTCTAGACGCGACCCGTCCTTGAATTCGTCAACTCAATGGTGGGCCGCTTGCATGACAATTTTGAAGTTGCGTAGAGTGATTTGCATTGATGAGTGCACGGGTTCAACCCGGGCACTTTTTTGTTGAATTTCACGCCGGCTTCATCGATGATTTCTACTGTGCGCTCGCACGCAGTTACAATTTCAACAATGCCTAAACCAAGTAAAGATGATGTGGAGCGGCTCAGCCGTGGCATGCCTACGCGCGCAAAGATTGGTAGCCGCAACACTGGCCACCGACTCACGCAAAAAGAGCGGATTCTGTTTGCGGCGGCACAGAAGCAGGGATTTCTCAAGTTGCCCGTCACTGGAATTCGCTCAAATGTTCTCAGCGTGTATCGACTGTGGTGTGAGGCGCAAGGACGCGAATGCATTGTCAAGGGTGGCGCTCAATAAAGGTTTGCATCTGCGGACAAGGTCCAGCACGTGACCGCGAAAAATGTTCAAGGCCGCGCTAGAGCGCGCCCCGCTACTCATTAATCACGCGCAAGAATGTCAGACCAAGATCCGCGAGTTTCTTCTCGCCCACGCCCTTGATTTGCGCAAACTCGTCAAGCGACTGCGGCTTGCGCGCGGCCATTTCCATAAGCGTGGCATCGCTAAAGATGACATACGGCGGCACGCGGCGCGAAGTGGCCAGCTCACGCCGCAGCGTGCGCAGTCGATCAAAGAGCGACGCGTCAACCTCATGCGCGCCATGCACAGTCGTGGCCGTTGCATGCGCGCGCGCACGACCCTTCGGCGGCGCGCGCAACTGAACTTCCACTTCGCCACGCAACGCGCGATGACCTTGCTCCGTCAACACAAGCACGGGATGTTCATCAAGCGTGCGCGCAAGTAACCCGCGCTCGACCATTTGGAAGATGTAATTCACCAGCGTCTTCTTGTCATCATCTTTCAGCGCGCCGTAGGTGGGCAGCGACGCATGCCCGCGGCGCGCAACTTCCTCCGTGTCCGCTCCGCGCGCAACATCGGCCACATACGCGGCGCCGTAGCGCTGGCCAGTGCGCACCACCGCGCTCAACAATTTGCGAGCCACCGTGGTGGAATCATTTGCCATGCGCACTTCTTGCAGGCACACATCGCACGCGCCGCAACCATTTGCGTTGCCAGTTGTGTTTCCAGCGCCGCCGTCACGCGCAAGCGGTTCGTAACGTTGACCAAAATGCTCAACAAGCCATCGATGACGACACGCCGCGCCACCCGCCATGCTCTGCATGGCTTCAAGTTGCACGCGTCCTTGCGTCACCGACGCATCAAGCGCCGCCAACGCATCGGCGTCGGCGCCCTCGTCGTTCAAACGCGCGCGCGCCTCATCAGCGCTGCGCTGCGTGATGGAATTCCACTTCATCACATCGGCGTATGAATGGAACAACACGCACTCGCTCTCAAGACCATCGCGACCGGCGCGGCCAGTTTCCTGTTGGTAATGCTCGATGCTTTTTGGAAGTGTCATGTGCACCACCGCGCGCACATTGCTGCGGTCAATGCCCATGCCAAACGCAACAGTGGCCACCACAATGTCAAGCTTTTCTCGCGTGAATCGCTCCTGCACCTTGCTGCGCGCAATGGATGTCATGCCCGCGTGGTAGCACGCGGCGTTGAATTTTTCCTTGACCAAATACTCAGCAAGCGCCTCCGTCTCTTTGCGACTCATGCAATAGACAATCACCGCGTCACCGCGATGACGCTGCAACACGCCCAAGATTTGCTTGCGCCCATCAACGCGCGGTTCGATTCGATAGATCAAATTGGGGCGATCGAAATTTCCA
>CAIUGT010000033.1 GCA_903898755.1 uncultured bacterium
ATTCATGTATGAAGAATCGATTCTACGAGGGCTTTGCAAGGCAAGCCACACGACATTTCATAAGCCAAGAAATGGTTACCATATTGCCCCTATGAGAAACTCCATGCACAAAACACTTCAATCCGTCCTTGTATTTGGTCTCTTTTCCGCCGCAAACTTCCTAAGCGCATGCAATGCAACACCGGATGCAGCCGCCGCGCCTGAAGCCGCACCTGCCACCACTGCTGCTTCAACTCCAGCCGTTGCGGCCGCACCTGTCGCGGCAGCGAAACCAG
The DNA here is from genome assembly GCA_903898755.1 of uncultured bacterium. GTDB lineage: Bacteria > Planctomycetota > Phycisphaerae > Phycisphaerales > SM1A02 > SYAC01. The sequence goes on from CAIUGT010000033.1 coordinate 276, forward strand.
TTGCACCTGTGGCGCCTGTCGCCGCAGCAGCGCCAGTAGCGGCAGCAAAGCCAGTTGCTCCGGCAGCGCCAGTAGCGCCAGCGAAACCAGTCGCTGCACCTGCGCCAGCAGCGGCACCCGCACCAACCGCGTCCATGCCAATGTCAGACATGATGTATGTAGTGATGAAGACCAACAAGGGCGATGTAGTTATGGAACTTGATCACAAGATGGCGCCAAAGAGCGTTGAGAATTTCATGGCGTATGTGAATGCGAATTACTACGACGGCACAATCTTTCACCGCGTGATCCGTGACTTCATGATTCAAGGCGGCGGATTTACCAAAGACATGAATCAAAAGTCAACCAACGCGCCGATTGTGAACGAGGGCAAAAATGGATTGCCCAACAATCGTGGCACTCTTGCCATGGCGCGCACCAACGATCCGAATTCCGCCACAAGCCAATTCTTTATCAACACCGTCGATAATCAGTTTCTCAACGCCAACGGTCGCAATCCTGGCTACGCCGTGTTTGGCAAAGTCATTGACGGCATGGAAGTGGTCGATGTGATTCGCGCCGTGAAGACAAAGCCGGGAGATGTTCCTGTGGAAACGGTGGAAATTATTTCCATTAAGCCGTTGCCTGGTCCACCAGCAACAAAGAAATAAGCGGGCAAATCAGCTTATTTTAGTACCTTATTTTAGTACTAGGTGAAAGAACGCTTCCAAGTTCAATCGATATAACATAGTTGCACAAACGCTCCTGCGGATTTCATCCGCGGGAGTTTTTTGTCCGCCAGTGTGTCACCAAACCGCGCAGCACATGTTTGTCTCTGCGCCCTTCATCATCAATGTATTTCTTTGCGAAAATTGTTAACCCGCTCGCACAGCGATCGACTTAGGCAGTTTCAATACTTTTCAAAGCGGCCACAAGCTGGGCTTCATTCCAAATGGCCACGCCCAAAGAGCGCGCCTTCTCCAGCTTGCTACCGGCGTCGCTTCCAGCGATAACAAAATCCGTTTTCTTGGAAACAGAACCGCTCACTTTCGCGCCGAGTGATTCCAACCGCTCCGCCAAATCTGAGCGCTCAAAATTTTCCAGCGTGCCCGTGAGCACAATTGTTTTTCCAGCGAACACGTTGTCAGCACCAACGCCAGCCGTCTTTGCCGCGCCATACAACGGACTTCGCAAATTCACGCCAACGGACGCCAAGTCCTTGAACATCTTGCGAATGTCTGGGCGATGCAAGTCCCCCGCCAAACTTGCCGCCGTGGTTTCGCCAAAGTCATCCAGCGCTTCGAACTGCTCTTGCGTTGCCGCCAACAACGTGTCCGCGTCTGGAAACATTTTCGCCAGTGTCTTGCTTGCCGTTGCGCCAATGTGGCGCAAACCAAGCGCCGCCAAGACACGCGCCAATCCTTTTTCCTTGGCGCTGTTGGCCGAATCAATAATAGATTTCGCAGTTTTTAAGCCAATTTTGCGCTGCTGCGTGCCCGCGCTTGTGGTGGCCTCGCTGGTCATCTGCGCCATGGTGTCGGCGTCCAATGTGAACAAGTCGGCGAATTTTTTCACAAGTCCCGCGTCCACCAATTGATCAACCACCTTGTCGCCAAGGCCTTCTATGTTCATTTGATCGCGTCCAACAAACCACTTCACGCGCTCGCAAAATTGCGCCTTGCACGCCGGGTTGCGACAAAATATTTTGGGTCCTTCTTTTTCCAATTCACTGCCACAACTTGGACACACAACAGGCGCCGCCACTGGCACGCTATTTTTCTTTCGCGCTGAAAGATCAACCTGGACCACTTGCGGAATAATTTCACCCGCCTTCTCCACCAACACGCGGTCACCCACGCGAATATCCTTGCGCCAAATCTCCTCGATGTTGTGCAGCGTGGCGTGGCGCACCGTGCTTCCACCAACAAACACCGGCTCCATGGTGGCGCGCGGAGTGAGCGTGCCGCCCTTGCCAACTTGCCATTCAATGTTCACCAACGTTGTGCTCTTGCGCTCCGCTGGATATTTAAATGCAATCGCCCAGCGCGGCGACTTGCTGGTGGAGCCAAGCTTCTCGCGCATGGGCAGCGAATCAATCTTCACCACCATTCCATCAACGCCGTAATCCAATTTTTCACGCTCGGTGGCGAATGTTTCAATCGCCGCGCACGCCATTTCGCAGTCGTGGCAGCGCACGCTGCGGGCACTGGTGGGAATGCCAAAACCCCTGCATTTTTCAAGCATTTTCCAGTATGTGCCAACATCCATGGCATCACATTCACCAAGCCCGTGCATGGTGAAACGCAAACCACGCGCGCGCACCACGGCGGGGTCCAAACTTTTCAGAGTGCCCGCGGCCGCATTGCGGGCGTTCACAAACAATTGCTCGCCCTCTTTCTCACGCTGCGCATTCACGCGCGCAAAACTGGCGAACGGCATGTCAATTTCGCCGCGCACCTCCAACACTTTTGGCGCCACACCTTTGAGGCGTAGCGGAACGCTGCGAATCATTTTAATGTTGGCCGTCACATCGTCGCCAGTCACTCCATCACCACGAGTCAGCGCCTGTGTCAACACGCCCGCTTCGTAGCGCAATGAAATGGCGACTCCGTCAATCTTTGGATCCGCCACAACAACGGGTTGTGCGCCCAACGCAGCTTCGCATTTTGCATACCACTCTCTAAATGACGCGATGTCATACGTGTTGTCAATGGATTGCATGACAACGCGATGCGCCACGCTGACAAAGCCCTTGCTTGGCGCGCCGCCAACACGCGCGGTGGGACCATGCGGATCCGCGAGCTCAGGATGTTTCTTCTCCAGCTCAACCAGTTCCGCTAGCAAAACGTCGAATTCCTGATCGCTCATGAATGGCGCGGCGTGCGTGTAATAGGCCTCGTTGGCGCGATCCAACAACGTGGTTAATTCTTTCACACGGATCGCGGGTGGCACAGTTGGCTTCATAATGGACGCGTCCTAATCACCCGCCGAAATCGCGTCGGGACCTTGGCCCGCGGTTTTCTCGTAGTGACCATCGCCACGCTTTTCAAAGCGGGAAAAACCAAGACGCTCCAAATTTGATTTTGAATAGCGACCCTTGTCGGAAGTTGTTTGCACTTGCGGCAACACAATGGCGCGTCGCACTGGCGCGCCAGTTTCTGGATGCTTCTCCAGCGCGGGATCGCTCAGCGGTTGAAAAACTTCAAAGCGCTCACCGGCTTCTCCATTGGGCATGATCACTTCATAGACATAGGTTGGCATCGGTTGACCTCTTCCCTAGAGCATAGGTTGAAGAAAGTTTTTTGCCGAGATGATTTCCTCAACGCGCCGCTCGCCGCCCTCGCGCTCAATGACCACGGCCACATGGCTGGGCAATGTACGAACCAACTCCATGAATTCCTTCCACGGAACTTGCCCCGCTCCAACAGCGGTTTCCTTCCCCCAAACACTCGTATTTCCGCTGGCGATCGCGTCTTTAGCATGGACTTGGCGCACCCACGGTAGAAGTTTTTGAAACGCCGATAGTGGTTCATCCAACCCATATAAAAGCATGTTGGCTGGATCAAAATTCACGCCCGCTTCAGGACGATTTAATTCTTCAAGCACTCCATGCAATGTCGCGGCGCTTTCCTGGCCAGTTTCAAACGCAACGTGCACACCGGCAGTCGCAAAGAGATCAATCACCTCGCGCAATCGATTGATCATGGTCGCGCGCGCGTCTATGTCCGAATGCGCCGGCAAAAACCCGGCGTGAAATGTCACCAGCGAAACACCGTATGTTTGAGCAATGTCCGCAACGTGCGCGGTGCGCGCGCGATTGGCGGGCCAATGCGCGTCGGGTCGCACTCCACCAGTTTCACGAATGCGCTCGATGGTTGAATAATCCTCGCTCGCCATGGCCAACATTCCACTCTCAATGACAATTCCATTTGCGCGCAGCGCATCGATCGCCCCGCGCCACACTTCTGGTTGCGCCACCATTGGCGCCAGCGCCAACTGCACTCGGTTCAAACCCGTGGCGCGCAATCGCTCAAGCAATTCAACCGGATCACGCGGACGAAGACTCCATGAGCACACAGCAAGATTTCGTTTTGACATTGCGTTGCAAGCCTAACCCGCCACGTTGCAATTATGTTTGCAATGCATTTGATAGTCAAAAACTGCGCGATTCCCCCTAGAAGCCTTCATGATCTGCGACTAAGATGATTTTGTGAGCAGTGCCCCAGCGCAACCCAACTTGGTCCATGTGCAATCCAATACGCCGCTTGTTGTCAAACGCACTTTGGCCGAGCGCGCCGAGGCTTTCATTAGCCGATTAAGCACGCGCAATTGGTTTTGGCAAAAAGTGTGCAGCCTGATTTGGTTGCCGTTCGCGTTTCGATCGGGCATCACCATGCGCCGAGTGGACTCCAACCGATTCACCGCGCTGCTTCCTTTCAGCCGGGCGAATCGAAATTGGTACAACGCCATGGCTGGCGCCGCGTTGCTTGGCAACAGCGAAGTCGCCGCCGGTTTATTTCTGTTTGGAAAAGTGGGCAGCGATTATTTCGTGGTCTGCAAGAAAATGGAATATCGTTTTCTGCGTCCCTGCGTTGGACCCGCGCTGTACGACATCACCGCTGAACAAGACATTGATGAGCTGGTGAAAGTTGGTGGCGAATTCAATATCAATCTGGCCATTAACATTCATCAGCAAATGGGCAAGCAGCGCGGCGACAAGCGCGTTGGTCGTTGCCAGATTGTGTTCCACTGCACGCCCAAGTCCATGGCCAAGGCGCGCGCATTGCGCAAATCGCAAAAAATGGTTGCGCTTGAGAACGCCACCACCAATTCAACCGACGAGTGACCTCGACATGTTCGCGTGTTGCGGTCATGATGCGTGAATGCGACGATCCGTTGAAATAGTCGGTTGGGGTTTGTATTTAGCGAGCAGTTGGACGTGGTGCATTGGCATGTTTTTGCCCATTCTTCTGCTGCGTTGGTGGGGTTGGCCAGGATTTGTCGCGTTCGCCGTGCCCAACATTTTAGGCTGCGTTGCTTTTGGATATGTCTTCACGCCAGAAACCAGCCGCCGATTCGTGGCGCGATATGCGCCAAGCATTCGCTGGTTCGCTTGGGTCACCATCGCGTTTCAATCATGGTTTGGATCATGGGCCGATCGCCGACTGGGCATGCAAGGATTGCTGGGCACATCGGTGAATTGGGCGGACCTGTGCCGACTCTTGCCACTTTTATTTTTAATGTTCCCAGGCAGCGGACGCTTCTGGATGATTGCTGGAACTGTGTGCACCGCTGCAAGTTTCGTGTTGTTTTCCACAAACGGACTTGGCGCTCTGAACAATCCGCCGGTAGTTGGAACCATGACTCCAATCTCGTTAGCGTGGGCCGCGCCATTCATGGCGTTTGGATTTTTGCTGTGCCCCGTGCTTGATCCAACATTCCACCGCGCGCTGCAACAAAGTCCAAGCCGCCATTCCTTCGCGGTGTTTGGCGTGGCGTTCGCGGCGCAACTTCTGTTCGCGGCAAGCACATTCAACGCGGCCAGCGGACTTATGTTTGTAGCGTGGCCCATTGCGGCGCAACTTATTTTGCAAACCACGTTCACCATGTGCGCCATGGTTTCGGTGACAAGCCCCGCTGCTCTTCGCAGTTGGACAACAGCACCAGCTTGGCTTCCAAAGTTCATCGGCCGCCCCAGTTGGGCAGGATTTGCAAGCGTTTTAGCGCTGCCGATTGTGGGCATGGCGCTTGGAAGATTTCTGCTTGATTTACTCACCGCAATCACCGTGGATGTTCCGGTGATGATGCCGGCAAGCGAACTGCTTGCGTCAGTTTCCTCGCTGACTTCCGCAGGCGAAGCGACCTACATGCGTTGTCTTGGTTTTTACGGAATTATTTTCCCGGCCTGGCTGCTGTTGAAATTGCGACGGGTCCCCGCCGCAGTGGCATGGCCCGCCATCTTTGTGGCCGCCGCCGCCGCCGAGCGCGGCATGGTGGGGGCGAGAACTTCTTTTTTACTGGTGTCTTTGGGCGTGATTGTGATCGCGGCGCTATGGCAAAGCGACAATTTGATCAAAGAACCTGAAATTGCAATTGAGGATGGACGTTCCCAACCTTGAATGCGAATGTTCATGTGGACTGAAAATGCTCATGTGAAACATTGGCGTTCAATTGGATTTAAAAATGTTCGTTGTATTTCATAAAGGACTTTGAATGTTCGAAGGTGCTCTCAAACCTCTGCCGGAAAAAGCCTTCGACTATGACGCGGCGGTTCATCTCCTAAATCGCGCTGGCTTTGGTGGCACGCCAGCGCAGGCGCGCGCGCTGGCCGACATGGGTTTGAACAAAGCCGTTGATCACTTGGTAAAACATGAATCTCTGGCGTTCGATCCGGTCAAAGGAGATCTCTTTGACCACGACATTATGCATCCGCCAACGACGCAAGAACGTGAAACAGCGCTCAAAGCCCGTCAATCCAATGATGAAGAAGCCTTGGCCGCGCTGCAACGCGAGCGACAACGTAGACAAGGTCTAGACCGCAAGCAGATTGCCGAACTGCAAAAGTGGTGGATCAAACGCATGATTGAAACTCCGCGGCCACTTGAAGAAAAAATGACGCTGTTCTTTCACGGCCATTTCGCCACCGGCTACCGCACCATTGAAGACAGTTTCCACATGTTTCAGCAGAACCAACTCTTTCGCAAATTTGCCACGGGCAACTTCGCTCAGTTGGCGCACAGAATTATTCGTGATCCTGCCATGCTGAAATATCTCGACAACGATGAGAACCGAAAGTCCAAACCCAACGAAAATTTGGCGCGTGAACTGATGGAGTTGTTCACGTTGGGTGAAGGCCGTGGCTACACCGAGACAGATATTAAAGCTGGCGCCTTGGCGTTGACGGGCTACACCTTTGACGACGACACATTTCAATTCAACCAGAACAACCACGACGAATCCGCCAAGACCATCATGGGCAAGAGCGGTCAATTTGATGGCGACGGATTTCTAGATGTCATTCTTGCGCGCAACGAGTGCGCCGAATTTCTGGCTGGAAAGTTGTTCAAGTTTTTTGTCAATGACTTGCCAGACGAGCCCTCCAAAGAACAAAAGGCGTTTATTGTGGCCATGGCCAACACATTTCGCGCCAGCAAATATGAGCTCAAGCCCCTGCTTGACGCGGTTTTTTCAAGCGCCTACTTCTACAGCGCGCAGAACCGCGGCGCCATTATTAAAAGTCCCATTCAACTGACGGTGCAAGCCGTACGCAGTCTGCGCACGCCCGTGCGCGAGTTAAGCGCGTTGGCCAGCGCGACGGACTTGATGGGGCAAAATGTTTTCTTTCCACCCAATGTGAAAGGTTGGGACGGCGGTCGCAGTTGGATAAACACAAGCACGTTGTTCATTCGCCAAAACGTGCTTGTGTATTTGCTCACGGGCCGCAAACCCGACATGTACGAGTGGCAATCCAGCGATATTCCTTTTGACGCCACGCATTTGGTGGACCACTTGCGCCAACCCGATGGCAGCGTGGACATGGCGAGCGGCATTGAATACCTCATGCGATTCACGTTGGCGCAGCCACCCGCGCCGCAACGCCTGCAAGAAGTGATGGCCTTCGCCCAAAGTCGCGGCACTCGTTTGGACAATGATCGAATCATCGCCGTGCTTTTATTGACCACGTCTATGCCGGAGTATCAACTATGCTGACACAACAATTTCAGGAACGCACATATGAGTGAACACAACCTTCCCTACTCGCGGCGATTGTTCATGCGTCATGGCGTGGCGCTGGCCAGCATGGCCACCACAATTCCCCAGTTCATACAAAATTCAGCGCTTGGAATGATGTCGCAATTAGCGGGGAATCCTGGCGGCGCCGGACTTCCGCAAGATCGCATTCTTGTTGTGGTGCAACTTGGCGGTGGAAATGATGGCCTAAACACCGTGATTCCCTTTGGAATGAGCGAGTATTACAACGCGCGGCCCACCATTGGAATTCCCGCGCCCAACGCAACGGCCAAGGGTCAGACTGGTGTCGCGTTGATGCTTGATCAACAGCGTGGACTTGGTTTGAATCCTTCGCTCAAGGGCTTGAAGGGTTTATATGACGATGGAAAACTCGCCGTGCTGCAAGGCGTGGGATATCCAAATCCAAATCGAAGCCATTTCACAAGCATGGACATTTGGCAGACCGCCAACACTGGCGCCAAAGGCAATGGATGGATTGGCCGCTACTTTGACAACACGTGCAGTGGCACGCCAATTCCAGAAGGCGCAATAAATATTGGTCGCACAGCGCCGTTGGCGCTGAATGGCCAAGTGCAAAAACCAATTTCATTTGAGAGCCCCGAGTTGTTTCGCTGGCTTGGAAAAGATTTGCACAAGAGTTTGAATGATCCATATCAACAGATCAACCGCGCCGGCATTTTGCCCGAGACTGCGCAAACAAGTCAGGCTGCATTTTTAATGCGCACCGCTCTTGACGCGCAGCTCAGTAGCGATCGCATTCGCGCAGCGGTCGGAAAACCATCGCTCACCACCTGGCCCAACTCAGAAATTGCCAATCAACTTCGCATTGTTTCCTCGCTGATTCAAGAGGGAATGCCAACGCGCGTGTACTACGTTTCCCAATCGGGCTATGACACGCATGGCGGCCAACTTGGAAGCCACGGCCGCGCCTTGCAACAAGTGGGCGACGCCTTGGCCGCGTTTCAAAAGGAATTGGCCGCGCAACACGCCGAAGACCGCGTGGTCACCATGGTGTTCAGTGAATTTGGTCGGCGCGTGAAACAAAATGCCAGCGGCGGAACCGATCACGGAACCGCGGCGCCCATGTTTGTGATTGGCTCCAAGGTGAAAGCCGGCGTACACGGTGATCATCCAAGTTTGACGGACCTTGATCAAGGCGACTTGAAGTTCAAGCAAGATTTCCGCGGTGTATACGCAAACATTTTGGATGATTGGCTCAAGGCACCAAGCGCGAAAATTTTGGGTGGCACATACGCCAAAAGTTCGATCATCAAAGGGTGATCAATCTTGGAAACTCGGAGGATCAATTCCTTCGCCTTCGTCAATTTCCGGTACCACGCCCTCAGGCAGCGCTTTGAGAAACGCGCGGCCGTAATTCTTTTTGGCGATGCGTGAATCCAGAACAACCACGCGCCCAGAATCTTGACTGGAGCGAATCAAGCGACCAAAACCTTGTCTAAAGCGCAGAATTGCGCGCGGAAGTTGATCGTCGCGAAATGAATCACCGCCCTCTCCTGCCAACTTTTCGCCGCGCGCTTTAGTGAGCGGTTTGTCAGGACTTTCAAATGGAAGCCGCGTGATGATCACGTTGCGCAAGCCATCGCCGCGCACATCCACGCCCTGCCAAAAACTGCTGACTCCAAAAAGAACGCTGCGCGAATCCTCTTTGAATCGGTCCAGCATGATGTTTCGCGGCATGCCTCGGTTCTGCACGAAGAACGGATGGCCATCGCGCGCTAAATCCGACTCAACCGCGCGCGCCACCCGCTCCATGGTCGCCAAACTTGTGAACAACACAAACGCGCCGCCGTCGGTCTCACGCACATGGCGCACAATTCGATTTGCAAGCGCTGCCTCAAAATGCTGATCGGTTGGATCAGGCATGGTGGCGTCAATAATGAATTTGACTTGACGCGCAAGATCAAATGGGCTTCCAAGTTGCACGGTCTTGGCGTCGTCGCAACCCAGGCGCCGCGACGCCAGCGAGAAATCATTCAAGCTTGTCGCCAACGTGGCGCTGGTCAGCACCACGGAAATATTTTTGGAGAAAAGTTGCTCGCGCAGCAAGGGTGATACATCAACCGCGGCCGCTTGAAGCGACACCGCCGCGCGCCCGCTGCGTTTATTTTTGCGCCCACCTTCAATCCAGTAGACACAGCCTGGAATATTTTGCGCCACCAAAGATTGGCTGGCCAGCGCGAATGAATCGGCGCGTTCGGCAAATGCGTTCAATTCAAATTGATCGGCTTCTTCGGCGGATTCGCGCAGAAACCTTAGCATTCCCGCCAAGTTTTTCATGGGCTCGCTCAGCGAGTCCACCACGGCATTGGCGCCAATCACCCGCTGCTCACCCGCGGACTCGGGATCGGACGAGCCATTTTTTGCCAAGTTCCACAGGTCGTTGAACATTCCTTCCGCCGCTTGCTCACTTAACTCCACGCAGCGCACGGCCTGCTCAATACGCTCAAACCCGGCCTTGGCCAAACGCAACTGCGGCAAGTAGCCCTTACCGCTATTTGAAACCAGCGTGCGCAGAAAATGTTTGACGCCGCTTTCAGACAAACGCGATCCAAAATTTTCGCTGGCCACGGTTTCAATTTCATGCGCCTCATCCAAAATCACATGCGTGTAGTCGGGAAGAAATCCGCGACCGCGCGCGCGCATGGCCAAGTCGCTGAAGAACAACGCGTGGTTGCACACCAAAATATCCGCGTTCTCCATGCGCCGCCGCGCCGATTGATAGAAGCACTTGTCATACGTTGGACAGCGCTTGCCCATGCAATTGTGCGTGTCGCTTTGCACTTGCTCCCAAATGGATTCTGGCCGAAGCACTGGCAGCGACGACAATGTTCCGTCACGCGTCTCGATCGCCCAATCCTCCACCGCGTGCAATTGGTGGCGCTCTTCCTCATCTGGAAAGAGTCGCTCCTGACGCTCGCTGGCCAAACGCAAGCGCCGCAAACTCAGGTAATTTCCGCGTCCTTTCGCTAAAACCGCGCTGAACTCGTGGCTGGACGCGGCGCGCAACAAGGGCAAATCTTTTTCAATGAGCTGCTCCTGCAAACTAATGGTGTTGGTGGAAATAATCACGCGCTCCTTGGCCTCAACCGCGCGCGCGATGGCTGGAATGAGATATGCGAAACTTTTTCCAACGCCCGTTCCCGCCTCCACTAGAAGTCGTCCACGTTTGGCCAAGGTCTCCTCCACCAACTTCGCCATCTCCACTTGCTGCGGTCGCATTTCAAAACCGACCAAGCGCCGCGAAAGCGGACCATCCTCACACAACATGGATTCAGCGTGCAATGTCATTTCAAATTTCTAACTTTGTTGCGAATCGAATTCATTGGGTTCAACAATTCCAAGCGGCTTGCGTGAAGGAAGTCCTTGATCGCGCGGATACATGCGCGAAGTCTTGGCCAATTTTAGAACCGCCACAATTGTTCCAGTTGGAGTGCGCGTTGTGGTGTCCACTTTCGCGTGCAACAATTCAAGAGCCCGCTCCGCCGCCTGAATTTCTTGCGGCGCGCGTTCGCCTTTGATGGCCAACAACACGCCGTCTACTTTCAACAGCGGAATCGCCAGTTCAATAATCGACGCCAATTGCCCAACCGCGCGGCACGTAACCGCGTCCATGGCCTCGCGCTCGGCGCTGCGAAACGCGGAGGCATCTTCTATGCGCGCCTGCATCACAGACACATTGGAAAGGCCAAGCAACTCCACGGCCTCTGAGAGAAATCGAGCCTTTTTACCAGTGCTTTCGATCAAAGTGAAAGAGACATTGGGCATGGCAATGGCGAGCGGAATGCCGGGCAGACCACCACCTGAACCAATGTCAGCCACATTCTTGGCTTCAAGCGCAGCAAGAAAAGGCAGCAGCGAAAGACTGTCCGCGATGTGTTTCACCCACGCCTCGGCGGGATCTTTAATGGCGGTCAAATTGAATTGCTGATTCACCAAGAGCAAGTGGGACAAGAATGTCGCCAACTTGTCCTCGTCGCCGTGATCCAGCTCAATTGATTGCGACTTCAACATTTCATAAAAAAGTGGCGGCGGAGAAGAGACCCTATTCAACGAACACCTCCTAGGCTTTCCAAGTTGCGTGGTTTACGAAGTCCAAGACCAAAAATAATTCCTGTGGCTAGCCACCCAGACACCATACTCGACCCACCGTAGCTCACAAATGGCAACGTGATTCCGGTGACTGGAAAAACTCCCAATGTCATTCCGGTGTTGATGGCGATTTGCGTGAAGACGATCGCGGCAATGCCTGTTGCGATGAGGCGTGAAAATGAATCACGCGTGGAGAGCGCGCACACCACGGCGCCACCGGCGTAGAGCAAACCCAAACACCAAGTGATGAACCCGCCAATAAATCCAGCGCGACAACAAATCACCGCGAAGATCATGTCGTTGTGCTCCTCTGGCAAATGATTGTTGCGCACCAACGCCTCCGCGTGGGCGTGATCGTTGCCCCAAAATCCACCAGCACCCACCAAGGTCATGGCACGATCGGCTTGAAATCCAATGTCGCGCGCATAGCGGTCATCGCCACGAAATTGGGCAAAAAGCGCGTCGACACGCTCGCGTTGATGCGGCCGCAAAATGGGATAGGTGATGGGCGCGATCACTAAGACGCCAAGGATAAGCGTGGCGATATGTCTTTTTCGAGCCCCCGCCACCAACAACATGGCGAGCACCGGAGGAATAAACAACATGGCCGTTCCTAAATCTGGCTCAACAAGAATGAAAAGAATTAGCGGCAGAGCAATGGCGAAGGGCGCGAAAAATCCACGCCACTTGGAGATGGATGGTGGCCGACGCAACCACTTTGCCAACACCAACACCAACGCAAGCTTGGCAATTTCGCTGGGTTGAAATTCAAAGAAGCCAAGATTAATCCAACGCCGTGCTCCGTTCTTTGGGCGCACCAACCATTCGGGCGTGCCTGGAACCAGCACGAGCAATAATAAAATGATTGAGAGACCGTACAAGTACCACGCGCTTTTGGAAAGCAGTTTATGACTTGGCAAACATGCCGCGGCGGCGGCGATCATGCCCAGCACAGCGAACATCAATTGCTTCTTCGCAAGTGTTGGCTCGGTGATCGCAATTGAAAAACTTCCAAGCAGCGTCAACAACGCCGCGGCGACGACCACGATCCAACCGGCGTTGAACCATACAAGTCCGCCGCTGCCCAATGAGCGTCCGCCTGTGTATCCAAGTGGTGGTGATACTGCGCTCATACTTGCGTGTCACCTTCATCAAGTTCTGGATCAATTGGCATTGGATCTTGTGAGGGAGAAAATGGCTCAACACCGCTATTTTCATTGATATTCAAGCCATTCTTATCTTCTGAAAAGTAGCCCTCATCCAATAAGGCCTGAACAATTTGACCCGCGATTGGTCCAGCCGCTTTTCCTCCGCTTCCACCACGCTCCACAAGAACAGCGATTGCGTATTTAGGTTTCGCGCCCTTCAGACCAGCCAACCCAACAAACCACGCATGATCAATGCCTTTCAATGAACGATCCGGTTTTCCATCGCCGTTGTCGTCTAGCGGCAGCGGAGGAGCCTGCGCCGTTCCAGTTTTACCGCGCACCGTCATGCCTTGAATTGCAATAATTGGTTCCTGGCTTCCATCAGCATATTTAATGTGATGACCCGTTCCATATTTCTCCTCCACGGATTGACGCAAGCCTTCAAGAGCGCGGCGGCATGCTTCGGCTGGCATATCCAGTTTTCCAGTGCGACGATCTGGCGGAAGCGCGGCGGCATCGCGAACAATATGCGCGTCACGAATTTCACCGCCGCGCGCAAGCGTTGCGAACGCGTTGGCGGCTTGAAGCGGAGTCCATGCGATCGGTCCCTGTCCAATTCCCATGATGATGGGCGTGAACACATCGTGGCGCCCCTCTATGTTCGCAAGTTGCTCCTCATTTGGAATCATGCCAATGCTCTCGCCACCAACTGCACGCTGCGCAGTGGGCAATGGTCCTTGCAAACCTGTTCCCAGCGTCATGCCCACGCCCAAACTTTTATACCAACTCACCAATGGCCGTAAGCCAAATCTGTGCGCAACGGTGTAGAAGAAAATGTTGCAAGAACGGCTAATTCCAGCCTCCACATTCAGCGGCCCACCGGTTTGCGCGGTGTGATTTGTCATGCCGTATTGCGGTCGATAAATCCAGCACCGCGCGCGATCTTTGAACTCCGGAAAATAATGTCCCTTGCATTCCACCGTGCCAGCGAGCGGAAATTTTCCGGCGCCCACCGCTCCCACATACACAAGAGGTTTCACAATGGAGCCTGGCGGATACACCGCTTCGCTGGCGCGGTTCACGCCAGGCTGCAAGCGAAACAAATCGCTCGCGGACATTCCTTCGGCGTCAGCCAACGTGGGCCAACTACCAAGCGCCAGAATTTCTCCGCTGTCCACTTCAACAACCACCGCCGCGCTTGCCAACGGCATACCCAAAGGCAACCCATCGCCGCCACCATGATGCCACTCTTGCACCTTGGTCAACGAAAATTCAGGATTTAAAATGGCCTGCACGCGCGCTTGCAATTCAATGTCGATGGTCAACTTTAAATCGCGACCAAATTCAGGTTCCACTCTTTCGCTTTGCGCGGTCTCCAAGCGCGTGCGCAATTGTCCGCGATTGCCCCGCAACCAATCTTCATACACGGCCTCAAGTCCGCGTCCACCAATCAGATCGGGTCCCGGTCGATATCCACCGGGATCAATAGTTCCATCGATGCCAACAAATGGCCGTCGCGCCAAATCTTCGGCCCATGTCTCCTCGCGAATTGTTCCCAGCACATGATCAAAAACACCGCGCACATGAATGTTGGCATCGGCCGCTTTTTGAAGTGGTTTTGGCAGTGTTTTTTGACTCAAACGAACATCGGCTGATTCCCAAGGTCGCACGCGCCGCGCCGCGTCAATGACCTCCACCGAATCTGGAAATGCGTCCGCCACTTTTCGAATGGCGAACGCCGCGGAGTCGGTGACTTGGCGCGCGATGACATGTGCAGTCTTTTGTTCGCGAATTGGTTCCGGGTGAAACGAGTCGCCAGGATCATGACCCAACTTGGTGGCAAGCGCCTCGCGCTGTTTGGCCCATGTCGCGTCGGCGCGCTTTTGAACTTGCGCGTGAATGATTTCCATTTCCTCGTCAATCTGCGCGCGCGGAATATCGCATAGAGCTGCAACTTGATTCAGCATTTCATTTTTGGCTTGCTCCTCGCCAACAAGGCACAACTCAATAGTTGAATCCCTTGCCTCGCGTGAAAGTCTTCCCCACAATGAACGGCCGTACGCCTTG
>CAIUGT010000034.1 GCA_903898755.1 uncultured bacterium
CGCCGCCAACATTGGCATCTGCGATTCAATGTTTAAGTCGTAAATTGCGCGCGCGGCTTCAAGCGCAACGGTCGCGTCGGAATCAAAGAGCAGGCGACCAATGGCTGGATCACGCATTTGACGAAGCGCCAACAACGCGCCCAAACGCACCTGCGGAAATTGATCCGCCGCCATCGCCTCCAACTTTGCGCGATCACCAATGCGGGCAAGTGCCGTGGTGGCAGCTTGGCGCAACCATGGATCCGCATTGTCGTTTTCCCAAAGCACGGCGGTCAGATTTGCAATCGCCTCCTTGTCTTGCAGTCGACCAAGCGCGGCGCACGCATACGCACGCGCCCGCGGATTTTCATCAAGCGTCATTGCGCGAAGAAGATCAAGCGATTTTACGCAGCGCGAATCACCAAGTGCGCGCGTGGCTTGAGCCTTCAATTCAGAATCTGGATCCGCCGCAAGTTGCATGAGTTCATCACACGCCTTATCGCCTGTTACTGTTCCACCAAATTTCCGCGCCACAACTCCAAGCGCCCACAATCCGTGAAGGCGCGCGCGTTCGGGTGTTTGAAAATTATGCGTGAGCGCAACAAGTGAATCAATCGCCGCACCACCACGCGCCGCTAATTCAAGGTGCGCGCCTTGACGAACGCGACGATCCGCATGATCAAGCCACGCTAGTAAATCACTTGTGTCGGAACCACGAAAACCTTTTTTCAGAATGTCCGAACCGCCTGCGACCTTCGCTTTTTCCAATGATTCTGGCTGCCAAACGCGATACAAACGACCCGTGCCGTCACTGGTCCAGCCATCAAACCAATCCGTGACCCACATGCAGCCGTCTGTTCCAAAGTCCACATCCGTTGGCAACACCTCGCGCAGAAAAACTTCTGCATCTTTCATTTCATATCCCGCGCCCCTTGGTTCAAGTTTGAACGACCAAATCTGGCTATACGCATCGCCACCAAGAAAATCACACACAAACATTGCGCCGTTATATTTTTCCGGAAATCCAACACCCGGATACGCCACAAGTCCAGACGGTCCATCCGTTAAATGCGCGACGGGCGGAGTGAGCCACGCAGGCTGCACCACATCTGTTGGATCAAACATGAACCACTCGTGCTCCTGTTCCCACGGACCGCGCTTGTTTGCGCCCTCCAAAGTTTGATAGTGCATTTCCCAACCCACGTCGCCACCGTCCGGCAAATATTCAATGCGCGCCTTGTCACCGCCGTCGGAATTATTGTCAACGGTGAAGAGATCGCCAAGGTCATTGAACGCGAGCTCCTGGGGATTGCGCAGCCCGCGAAATACAACTTCAAGATTGGAGCCATCGAGTTCGCAGCGAAACACCGCTCCGCGCGCGGCATCTTGCAATACGGCGCCCTCCTTGGTGCGAACGTTGTAACCGCGATCACCAATGCTCCAGTACAAGCGACCGTCCATTCCAAGAACAAGACCGTGCATGTCGTGGCCGCGCAAACTTGTCTTTACGCCAAAGCCAGTGAACATTTTTTCACGCACTTCTGCAACGCCGTCACCGTCTTTGTCTTGAAAGCGCCACAAGTTTGGAATGCAAGTTACAAAAACGCTGTCGCCAACCTGCAACACGCCCGCGGCGGTGCCATCAAGTGGTTCGTGCAACTCGCCAGAAAAATTCACGGCAGTGTCCGCTATGCCGCCACCTTTTGTATCCGTGACATGTTTCACACGATCCGCATACTTGGTGTACCAATCCATTCCGTTCACACGCTTGCTTGCCCACTTTGTGTAAATCGCCAAGCGATCTTCAACAGTGCGGGCGCGCAAATCTTCCATCAGCCACCACGGTGAATATCGATTGTCTTCCACGCCACGATCTTGGCGCTCGCTTTCAACCACCATCAACGATCCATCACTGAGCACGGTGAACGCAACTGGGTCGGCAACAAGTGGCTCTTTTGCCCACAATTTCCATTGAAATCCTTCGGGTGGCTTCACGCCTTCCGGATCATGCGGCGGTTCTTTGGGTTGCTCGGGCGCTTTATTGTCAGTTGATGAGCTCGCTTTTTCTGTTGCAGCGCTCTCTGTTGCTGAAGCGGGTGTTGAATTTTTTTCAGTCGCATTCTGTGTGTTGGCAGACAACACAATTGAACCAACAAGAAATGGCAGAACTGGAAAGATCATTAGTCCATACTAATCAACACGTAACTAATGTCGCCAGCATCAACCGACCCATCACGCGTCACATCTTCTGGGCAGCCGCTGCATTCGCCAAAGCCTAAGAGAATGTTTGCGATATCAGCTGAATCAACCACACCGTCGCTGTTCACATCAGGGTTGAAAGGTTGGCAACTGTCTGGAATGCCGTCGTTGTTGATATCTGATTCAGCGCCAAGATCAATATTGCAGCGATCTGGAATGCCGTCACTATTGCAATCGCTGGCCCACAGAATAAATTCACCACCACCAGAATTCAGGGCGCCAGTGTTTAAGTATGGAGCGCCAACAAATGCCGAATCGCCATTGATATATCCAAAGTTGCCCGCATACGAAACTCCTTGACGTTGCCAACCACTTGGTGAATCTAAATACAGAGCAACGGAACCAGTCGCGTTCAATTCTGGGCGCACACCCACAAGCAATCGCCCATTGCTTAGGGAAACAGAAGCCCCAATTTGATTTCTGCCGGCTCCGTAACCACCACGCAAACCCGCGTTAAGAGACCAAGAACCAGCGAATCGATACGTCATGACTGCGCCAGAAAGATAGCCATCAAGATCATCATTTGGCGCGCCGACTGCCAGACAATCATGATCAATTGCAATGGCGTTACCAAATCTGGATGAACTCACGGGACCTTGAATGCGAGTTTCAAGCGGCCATGTGAAAGCGGTTTTTGCAAACACATATGCGGCACCGGGTATTCCGGTGGAAGTGGTTTCATACGGCGCACCCACGGCAATTTTGTCTCCATGAATTGCAACGCTTGTTCCAAACGCCGCGCCAGCTTGCGGAACTGACGCGACTAGTTTGCTTTCATACAGAAATGTTCCACCCGCTTTGCGAAAGACAAACACCGCTCCAGATGAGTTCAATCCGTTGGTCTTATGTCCACGAGAAGCAATCACAAGCATGTCGCCATCAAGCGCGACTTGTTCACCAAACAAATCTCCATAGGTTGGCTCGGGGCATTCGATTGTTTGCGCAAGTTGCCATGACGATCCACTGGGCGAGTAGACATACACGCGACCCGTCGCAACACCAGCGGCGCGCGCGCCTGGAGCGCCGACAACAAGCATGTCAGGCCCAACTTCAGTCGCGGTTCCAAACTGCGCATTTTTTTCAGCGTCGGGGGCGGTGAGTGCAGTGCGCAAAATCCAATTCTCACCAACACGGCCATAGACCATCGCCTTGCCCGCGAAGCTTGCGCGGTCATCGTTGCCAGGAATGCCAACAACTGCAGTATTTGCGCCAATTGCGCCACTTTTTCCAAAGTAATCGCTAGCGACTGGAGTGGCTGGACGAACCGCCGCCGTTAAGCCACTAGAACAAAACGCAAGCGCCGCGGGCATTGTGCAGGGTGCGGCGTTTAAGAGCGAGCACGCATCAAGCGCGCCATTTCCGTCGCAATCACTGCCGCGACCAAACGCAACATCAAGCGCGTCGACAACACCGTTGAGATCGCAATCGATTGACGGAGTGGGACCACGCGAGCAACGCGCGTTTGCAATGGTGTTGATTGTCAAACCAATTGTCGTGGCGTTGTCGGCTTCGTTGGCTTGACCAATTGGAACACCGGTTGGCGTGCCATCAACTAAAATATTTGGATTTGAAAAGTTGTCAATGCGATTGCCTGGCGAGTAGGCCATGACCGTTCGATAGAGTCCGCCACCGCGACCATAAAATCGCCAACCCAAGCTAAAGGAATACAGGCCGCCAGTTGTGCAACCACCGCCGTCACCATTGGCGTGACAGCATCCCATGTTGTGGCCAAGTTCGTGTGCGAATGTTTGCGTGGACAAACAATCCCAAGACGTAACGCTGAAGGGAACTTCATTCGCGGCGGCCGCAGTGTTGTCGTAAAGCAAATAGGCAATGCCGCAATATTCACCACTCGCGCGAATCAATGCCACCATGTCGGCACCGGTGACATCACGAAGCGCGTGCGCCCAATCAAGTTGACCGTCACTTGGATTTGCAAGCCGATCCAGATCAGTGCCAAAATCAGCACTGACATAGTCAGTTTCAAGAACCATAACGGGACTAATTCGTGTTGCCATTGCACTGTTTTGATACGCCTGGTTTGCGCTGGAAAATGCGGCGGCAATTTGGCCTTCAATTGCGGCCTTGCCGCCCGCGGCGGTTTTTGCGGCGGCGGTGTAGAGCACCAATACATCGGCTGGCTTGCCAGTGTCGCACGCGGCTAAACCATTCATGGGCACCACGCGCGCTTGCTGCGTGATGTGTTGTGGCGAACCAGCGCACGGTGGAAGACGTGTTTCATCAACCCAATCAAGCGATGACACACCAGTGTCGCTTGCAAGAATTCGCCAACGACGACCATCATCGCCTCGCAAGAAACCAGAAACTTCATTACCGCGAATCACAAGCACGCCGCCGCCCGTTCCGCCATCACCGGAATCAATACCGCTCTTGAAGACGAGAGTTTGCCAACCCGACTCGTCTGTTTTCATTGACGCCAGAACAAGTTGCTCGCAACCCGAAGGACGAATGTTGGCGGGCGCGGGATCGTCCGTGGTGAGCGTCATGAGTTCCGGAATGAGCGTGGAGTCAAGGGCGCGCGAAGCAATGACGGAGTTGCGTGAAGAAGTCATTCGTGAATTAATTTGTGTCGCGCTTGAAGGCACGGAAGTTGGCGCACCGAAATCATTTGTGCCTTGTGTATTCAAGTTGGGAAGAGCGACCGTGGCCAGCACACATGAGATAAAAAGGGGGTTCAACATGAGAGTTACAACCTAACCCAGGAGGGTGATTTCACCATGGATATTTTGAATTTTTTGCCAAATTAGTGCCTGAATTGATTGAAATTTTTCGGTTCAACTCAAATTTCAAGGTGAATGACAAATTTTAAGTGGACGACTCCGCGTCGCTCTGCAACCAATGCCAAGTTTGACGCAGGCCATCGGGCATTGAAACGCGCGGCAGAAATCCCAGCACGGATGTGGCCGCGAAAATATTCACGCATGTGTTGCCCGTAGTTGTGGCAATTGTCTAGGTTTTTGTCACGCAGCCAAAGCATCAGCGAGATATGAAGCAGGCATTCATGAATCGCCGATAGAAACAAAGAGTTACGATCACAATTCAAAATGCATTCAAACATATCGCGCCGCAGTACGAAAGCCTTTACATGAACGCCACGCAGCAAGCCATCACTAATTCTCGTCCGCAAGTGGCTGTTGTGTATCACTTCTTTCCGCACTATCGACGCGCCATCGTGGAAGAGTTGGCGCGCAGCACGCAAGCCGACTTCACATTTATTGGTGATGACCACGATCGCGGATACGCGCACGGCATTCGCG
>CAIUGT010000035.1 GCA_903898755.1 uncultured bacterium
CTTTCGTTTGAATTTTCTTTGGGTGCCCAGAGAGTATTTGTGAACAGCGGAACTTCCACTTATAAAACGGGCGCACAAAGATCACTAGAGCGATCAACTGCGGCTCACAATACTGTGGAGATTGATAAATCGGATTCATCCGAGGTGTGGTGCGGCTTCCGCGTGGCGCGGCGAGCGCATCCATTTGGCATTACATGTGTTGACGAAGAAACCACGCTCACAATTTCTGCTTCGCATAACGGATATCAACGACTTGTCGGTCATCCAACTCATCAAAGAATCTGGAAACTTACATCGGACTCGTTGACTATCACTGATCGAATTACGGGCAAACCGGATGTCGCTACGGCACGTTTGTATTTACACCCATCTGTGAAAGTATCTGGAACGGGCTTGTTTACCCTGCCAAACGGACAACAGTTACGCTATTCCGTTCATGGGGCAATCGTGACCATTGTGGATTCCGTTTGGCACCCAGAGTTTGGAAAAAATGTGGGCAACACATGCTTAGTGTTCACATTCACCGGATCAGAATCCGTGTTTGAATTACAGTGGTCTTGAAATGCACATTCTTTTTCTCACCGATAATTTTCCACCCGAAGTCAACGCTCCGGCATCACGCACATTTGAACACTGCCGCGAATGGGTGAGGCAGGGAGAACAAGTAACGGTGATCACTGGCGCACCAAATTTCCCCACGGGAAAAGTTTTTGAGGGTTATAAAAATAAACTCTGGCAAACCGAAACCATCAACGGTATTCGCGTCATTCGGGTGTGGACCTACATAACAGCCAACGAGGGATTTTTAAGACGCATTTTGGATTACATCAGTTTTATGTTGAGCGCGGTGGTGGCGGCTTTATTTGTAAGCAAGGTAGATGTTGTCATTGGTACTTCGCCACAGTTTTTCACGGCATGCGGGGCTTGGATTGTGAGCGTGTACAAGCGGCGTCCGTTTGTCTTTGAGTTGCGCGACTTGTGGCCAGAATCAATTCGTGTCGTTGGTGCCATGAAGGACTCCTTCGCGTTGGACATGTTGGAAAAACTGGAACTGTTTTTGTATCGACGCGCAGACAGAATTATTTCTGTAACACATGCATTCAAAAGAAATCTGATCAAGCGCGGCATCCAGGGGGACAAAATTAAAGTCGTTACCAACGGTGTTGATAGTTCGCGATTTATGCCGCAAAAACGCGATGAACAATTAGTGCGACAACTTGGATTGGAGGGCAAGTTTGTTGGCGGCTATATCGGAACCCACGGTCTTGCCCACGCACTTGAAACATTGCTTGATGCCGCAAAGATGGCGCAGGATGAAGGGGATGATTCCCTTGCGTTTGTGTTTTTGGGTGACGGCGCAAAGAAAGCTGAATTAAAAAATCGCACGGCGGAACTTGCCTTGAAAAATGTTCACTTTGTGGATTCCGTTGCTAAAGACCAGGTTCCTCGCTATTGGGCCTTGCTTGATGTCGCAATTATCCATCTTCGGCGCACACCTTTGTTTGAGACGGTGATTCCATCAAAACTTTTTGAGTGCATGGGAATGGGCATTCCTGTATTGCATGGCGTAGCTGGCGAATCCGCTGAAATTGTGGAAACTGAAGGTGTTGGAATTCCATTTGTTCCAGAAGATGCGGCCGCATTGTTGGCATCCATGCGCAAGTTGCAGCAGGACAAGCAGCTCTATAAGACATTCCGAGACAACGGATTGCTTGCCGCCAAGAAATATGATCGAAACATGTTGGCGTTGAGCATGCTCAAAGCGCTGCGAAGAATTCGAGTGCTGATGTTAAATCAAGCTTTCTGGCCCGACGTTGTCGCCACTGCGCAACACGCCGACGACCTAGCTCGCTACCTACGCGAGAACGGCGATGATGTCACGGTTGTTGCAAGTCGCGCTATTTATGGCGAACGCGGATCAACACTTCCAAAGCGTGAAATGAGAGAAGGAATCAAAATTTACCGCGTTGGCTTGCAACTTTTCGGAAAGCGCGGCATTACTCCACGCGTATTTGACTTCACTCTGTTCTATATTGCCGCCCTTTGGCGTTGCATGATGTTGCCGCGCCACGATGTGGTGATTTGCTTCACAACGCCACCGTTTATTGCGCTTGTTGGCGTACTTTTAAAATGGATCAAGGGCACACGCTTGGTCTACTGGACTATGGATCTGTATCCAGAAGTTGCCGGCGCTGCGGGCGTGATGACATCGCGCGGCATGCTTTGGAATGTTTTCCGTTGGATAGATCGAATTTGTTTGCGTCAAAGCGATCGAGTAGTTGCGCTTGGTGATTTCATGAAACAAAAAGTAATAGAGAAGGGTGCCTCTGCCAATAAGGTGAGCACAATTTCTGTTTGGAGCGGTGCCGAACAATTCACAAAGCGAAACAGAGACCAAAACCCGTTGCGTCAACAGTGGAATATTGGCGATCGATACACCATTCTTTATGTGGGTAATTTTGGTCTTGGACACGACATGGACGCCATTGCTGGTGCGGTTGAAAGATTGAAAGATGATGACTCTATTCGCTGGCTATTTATTGGCGATGGCAAAGCAAAACCAAATTTAGAGCGCCGCATCGAGGAGTGCGGAGCAAAGAATATTTTTGTAAGTGGCTACCAAACGCGCGAACAGCTTGCGGATGTTTTGGATGTGGGCGACACGCACTTGGTTACATTGCTTCCGGGTTGGGAAGGATTGATTTTGCCCAGCAAGTTTTTTAGTGTTCTTGCGGCTGGCAAGCCCGTGTTGTGGGTTGGTCCAGCGAAAAGTGAATGTGTGACCATATTGAATGAAAATCAATGTGGCTATCAAAGCGAACCAGGTGATGGCGCTGCCCTTGCTCGCGAGATTCAATATCTGGCCGCACACCGAAGCGAAGCGGCCGAAATGGGTCGTCGGGGTCAGGTTGCTTATGAAAATAAATACGAATCTCACCACGCCTGCCAGGCTTGGCAAAATGTTTTGCATGAAATTGTTCGCCCACAGAGTTCAGGTTTACGGGGGTAAATGTTGTGATCAAGGCTTGAGTCGTCGGCGCAGACTTAAGACAATCGACGATCTTTTGAAATTAACTCTGCAATCTTAAGCCTGATCTGCCAGAAGTAGATCGCCTTCATGCGCGCAAAGGCGTAGCCGGCTCGGCCATCTAAGAAGCCAAGTTTGTAAACGAAGGTGTACAAAAAGTACGCGGGTGCCAGCCACCAACGTGTTAAGTTGTTGTACTTGCGTCGCTGGATGTTGGTGAAATGTTGGTCGCCAATTGCGGAGTTTGTTGACGAAACATTTTCAGTTTGGGCACTGGTTCCGTTGCCGTGCGCGGAGTCTGCCGCCCCGGATGCAGCCGCGCCCATTGTCGCACCCGCATTTCGCAACTTCATATACCGCCGCGCTTCCCAGGAAGAATATTCATTGTGCTTTGCAATGTACGAGTGCAGACCCTTGAAATCATTGTGATCAATTTTGGACTTCAACTCGCCAACGCTCCCTTGCAGCACTGGATGTTCGTGCACTTCCATATCAAGCGAACTCCAAGCGTTCTCATTTATTCGCTCGTATAAACCTGCGCCAACTTTGAATAGCGGCAGCTTCAATTGCGGCACGCCATGCTTTAGTTCTTGCCCAAGAAAATAATTTGAGTAGTTCACCCAAAAGCCCGCGTGTTGAGTCTTGACTATGGCGCGCTCTAATTCATTTACGAATTCGTCGGTGACATATTCATCCGCATCCAGGAAAAAAACCCAGGGCGTGTCAACGTGGTAATTGAGTAAATACCAATTGCGCTTTTTTGGATAGTGCCCATCCCACTTGAACGGAATAAATTCGCAGCCAAACTTTTCGGCAATGGCCCGCGTTTGATCCGTACTTCCTGAATCAATCACAACAATCTTTGAGAAACGTGACAGGCGTTCCAAACACAAAGGCAGGTTTCGCTCTTCATTTTTCACCGCAATGACCACGGTAACGGGCAATTTTGCTGTATTGATGGTCACGCCCATATCGTATCGGCATAATTTCTATCACTTGTTGAAGTTCGCTGCCTCTATAAGATTTGTCAAACTTTCTTACTCTTCAACATCGCTTTATAGTGTGCCTTGCACACAAGATGAATGACGCCATTCAATCCAACTTCAACTCATACGGAACTCCAACTCCAACATCAAGCAAACCATGAACGAACAACTTGAAACACTCCAGCGCATTAAGAACAACGGCATTGACCTTCTGATGGAGTTTGGTCCCAAGGTCATTTCCGCCACAGTAATCATGATTGTTGGTTTTCTTGTGGCGCGATGGATGGGAAAAGTGTTTTTGCGCGCGGTGCGACCGCTGAAATTTGACACAACGTTGCAAACGCTTTTAACGCGCATTATTCGCGTCGTCGTTCTGTTGGTCTTTGTCTTAATGGCCCTGCAAAATCTGGGTGTGCAACTTCTGCCACTCATTGCCGGACTTGGTGTCGCGGGCGCAGGCATCGCGCTGGCCATGCAGGGCGTGCTTGGAAATTTAGTTGCAGGTCTAACAATTATTTTCACGCGGCCGTTTCGCGTGGGCGAATATGTTTCCATGCAGGGCGTGGAGGGGCGCGTAGAAGCCGTCACTCTGTTCTCCACAAAACTCAGCCACGCAGATCGCTCGATTGTGATTGTGCCCAACAGAAAAATTGTCGGCGAGATTCTTCATAATTATGGCACGCTGCGCCAACTTTCACTGAGTGTGTCCGTGGTGTATGGAACAAATGTTGCCCACGCCATTGAAGTTGTTCGATCCGTTCTTGCCGCAAACGCGCATGTGTTGAAAGATCCAGCGCCGGCGGTTGGAATTGCAAATTTAAAAGAAGTGGCCATTGAAATTGCAATCAAGCCATGGACGCAAGTGGCCGACGCAGGCGCCGCCGGTCCAGCCATTTACAACGAGCTATTGGAAAAATTCCGCGCGGCGGGCATTCAGATTTATACGCCCGCCATGCGAATTGTTGCCGCGTAAATTCAATGCATTTGAGCTGCGTATTCAAGCGTCGCGTCCGAGGTGGGGCGACTCTCTAATGAAATTTCTAGCAGCGCGTTGCTTTGAAGTTTGAAACGCGCTTTGCGACATCAATTCCTTGCGCTTCAGACACAACTTCTCGCTCTTGTACTTATCATTCCAGCATGCCCGTCGTACACATTCACAACACGCTTACTGGTGAACTTTCCGAAATTAAACCTATTGCGGGTGCGGCTGGTCCCGTCACTTTTTATACATGCGGACCAACGGTGTACGACGACGCGCACATTGGAAACTTTCGCTCATTTTTAAACGCCGACATTTTGCGCCGCACCATTGAACTTACTGGAACGCCCGTTCGTCATGTCATGAACATTACCGATGTTGGTCACATGACCGACGACACCAATGCAGATGGTGGCGGCGAGGACAAAATGGCTGTTGCGGGTCGTCGCCTTGCGGAAGCAAAAAAGTCTGGAAAAATTCATATCGATGTCGCCATTGACGCCAACGATCCAATGGCGATCGCGGATTTTTATGCCAACCGATTTCTGGAAGATGCGCGCTTGCTTGGTCTGAAGGTTGCCATTGAAGCGCAAAACGATCCATCGCTTATGCCGCGACCAACCAAGTGGATTTCACAAATGCTTGACATGATCAAGCAACTTATTGAGCGCGACCACGCGTATGTGGCCAGCGACGGCGCGGTGTATTTCAATGTGAAAAGTTTCGCTGACTACGGAAAACTTTCCGGCAACACGCTGGATAATTTGCGCGAGGGCGAGGGCGGTCGCATTAGCGCGCAGCATCAGGCGGCCAAGAAAAATCCAGGCGACTTTATGTTGTGGAAGCCCGACCCGCACCATGTTTTGAAATGGGATTCGCCTTACGGCGCGGGTTATCCAGGTTGGCATTTGGAATGCTCCGCCATGGCCGCGGGCTTGCTCGGCGCCGAAATTGATATTCACTCTGGCGGCGAGGACAATATTTTTCCGCATCACGAATGCGAAATTGCGCAGAGCCGCTGCGCGCACAACAAGCCAAGTTTTGCACGCCTGTGGTTTCACACGCGCCACCTGATTGTTGAGGGCGAGAAAATGTCCAAGAGCAAAGGCAATTTTTTCACTGCGCGTGATCTGTTCGCCAAGGGCGTTACGCCCGCCGCTCTGCGCCTAGAAATTACGCGCACGCATTACCGCACCAACGCCAACTTCACTATGCAAGGTTTGGCGGATTGCCAGCGCATGATTGATCGATGGAGTCGCGCCGCCGAGGCGTTGCAAGCGAAAGTTGCGGTGGGAACGCCAGGTTTAGTGGGAGGCGAGGCACACAATTCTGCCAGCGCCAAAAACGCGAACGCAAATATAAATGCAAATGCAAGCGCAAACATCAATCACAACGCGCCCGCCGGACCGCTTGAAATCGCCCTGCCGCGATTCACTCAAGCGTTGTGCGAAGACTTAAACATGGCGCGCGCAATTGCCGCATTGAATGAAGCAGTGGCGGTTGAAGACAGCTCGGCGTGCGCGCATCGCGAACTTGCGGCGCTGCACAAAATGGATTCCGTGCTTGGCGTGCTAGACCGCAACACTCAAGTTGCAACCAGTGGCGACAGCGACTTCGAAGCCAAAGTGAACGCGTTGATTGAAGTCCGTGCCGCCGCGCGGCGCAACAAAGATTTTGCCGCAAGCGATCGCGCGCGCGATGAACTTGTTTCGTTAGGCGTGCAAATTAAAGATGGCGCCACGGGAACAACTTGGACGCGCGCTGTTCGTGCTTGATTTTAAATTGTACAACAGGGCAAATATTCGCGCTTCATAAAATATGTTGCTGCGTGTGCTCAGACAACACACTGCTGTTGTGGCAATATCTTTTTTCACGAACTCATTCAGCCCCACATACCAGGCGTCTTTAATGCGAAAATTCCACAACAGTTGTGCCGCTGTCATTCTTTAATCGCAACAAGCCGCCTTCTAAGGAAAAGTTTCGCACGCTTGCGAGCAATGCAAAATAAGCCTGTTCGGTTTTCATCAGTTCTGGCGATCCCGCCATTTTGGTGGAAACAAGCGGACCAAATTTCAATTGCCCAGTTGACGTTGTGCATGTTCCAGAAAATCGATTCACGCCGCCGAATCCAGAGACCGCGTTGTTGGCTGCAAACTCAAGACTAAGATTTGCACTTGGAATTGCTCCATTGCTATTCATGCTGACCAACACCCACTTGCCACCACCAAGCGATTTAGGATCGGTTTGCGCTTCAATTTCTTGTTTCACCCAAACTGGTTGCGGTTGCGAATCGCAACCAATGGTAATAACCGCGCCAAACATGGCGGTA
>CAIUGT010000036.1 GCA_903898755.1 uncultured bacterium
AAAAGCGGGCAAATTCATTTCAAATCCTTGCGCTCCACTGCGCCACGCCACCTGAGCGGTTGCGCCTGTGGACACCGATTGAACCAACTCACGCAATCCCAACTCGCTCAAAATTGTCCACGCGGCACCGGAAAGGCAATGTCCGCAACATTTGTCTCGACCGCGCGCCTGCGCGTCAACCAACATCACATTTGCGCCTTCGCGCGCCAACGCAATTGCGCATGAACTTCCCGCGGGTCCGCCGCCAACCACCAGCACATCCACAGTTTGCTTATCACCCAAAGTAGAAAATAGATTGGGATTTGCTTGCGCCGAATTATGAGCGGCGCTTGACGCGTCAGGCATAACACCGTGCGTGGACTGGCTCACGCGCAACACCAAACCGCAAGGCGCGCGTTTGTCCAGAAAAATTTAAGATGCTTGTGAAATTGCATTCGTCGACACCTGCGACGAGTCTAGGCTTGGAAGTTCAATGACCACCGGCTCCACAAATTTGCGCGGCACTCGCGCCGGAATTCGGCACAACAACTCATAGGCGTGATGACCGGTCATACTGGCCACACGCGCCGCGTGATTGGGCGCGTTGCAATCGGAGCTGATCAATTCAACCGCCGCATGATTCCAATTTGTTGCAAGCGCGTCAGGCAAATCACTCAAGTCGACCGCGATCTGATCCATACTGATTGCGCCAACAACGGGCGCGTTGGCCCAAGTTGAAACACCATCCACGATCATTTCGACGCGCACCATGCGCCGCTCCACGCCCAACGGGCGACGAGTCATGGGGTTCATTGGAAGCAACGGATAGCCGTCGCCGTATCCCACTGGAACCAAGCCAATCCTGCTTGTTTTTTCACATTTCCAGCGGCTGCCATATCCCACCGCCGTACCTGCTGGAACCGTTCGCACTTGCACAAAAGAACTGCGCCAACTGAACACGGGCCGCAACTTTTTCGCGAACTCCATGAAGCGGCCATCGCGCGTTCCTTCAAAGGCCAACCCAGTCCACGCCAAGCCAACGCGAATCATGTTGTGGTGAAATCTCTGATCACGAATGGCGGCGAAGGTGCTTGCCGAATGCACAATGCAATCCGCTGGAAGCGCCGCGGCCTTGCACCATGCCTCGAACATTTTGCGCTGTTGATCGGTGGCGGCCTCGCTGCCACCAGCGTTGGCGAAGTGCGTGAACACTCCAGCCAATCGAAGATTTTTATCCGAGCGAATGCGCGCCGCGATTTTCGTGGCGTCCGTGGGCAAGCAACCACCGCGGCCAAGGCCCGTGTCAATTTCTAAATGCAGAGGCAACACCGCGCCAAAGTCCGCGGCGCACTTGGAGAGTGATTCCACTTGGTCCAAATCATGCGCGGACAAATGCAACTGACCCTTCAACCACATGCTGTGCGCAATTCCTCCGCGATCAATCTCGCGCACGGGCATCAATGCGATCACTGGCGTGCTTGGATCGGCAACGCCAACCACTTCAGCTTCCTCTATTCCGTAGACCACCAGAAAATCCGCCCGCCCCGCCACGCGCCGCGCCAATCGCGCCGCGCCCAAGCCGTAGGCGTCTGATTTCAACACCAAACCAAGACGCACTGAGGGGTCAAGAGCCGCCCGAATGACAGAAACATTATGATCAACGGCGGCAAGGTCAACGACTACTTCGCTTCGGGGGCTCATAGAGTGTCCGTTGTATCGACTTTGAAAGGGAACTACCATTAGATTCCCAAAGGATTTCATGAACTCAACAGAAACTTTCGACACCAGTAAAAAATTCTCCGACCTTGGACTTCCAGAAACCGTGCTTCGTGCCCTCTCTGAAAAAGGCTTCGAGCATCCAACCCGCATTCAAGCCTCGCTTCTTCCAGTCGCGCTGTCCGGAAAGGATTGCCTGGGTCAAGCCAAGACCGGAACTGGAAAGACCGCCGCCTTCGCGCTGCCCATGTTGTCTCGCCTTGACAAGGCCGATGCCTTCAGCGGCTTGGTGCTTGTGCCGACCCGCGAGCTTGCCATTCAAGTGGCCAAGGAATTTATGGAGTTTGCCAAATACAGCGGCCACAAAGTGGTGGCGGTGTACGGCGGCAGCAGCATCAACACGCAGACCACTCAACTGAAGTCCGGCCCCTCAATTATTGTGGGCACGCCTGGCCGCGTGATGGACATGAATCAACGCGGCATTCTGCCCTACAACAATGTCAAAGTTGCGGTGCTTGATGAAGTGGACCGCATGCTTGATATTGGTTTCCGCGAGGATATTCGCCGCATTTTGGGCAGTATGAAGCAACATCCGCAAACCGTGTTCGTGTCGGCCACCATTAGTCCAGAGATTGAGAAGTTGGCGCGCAGCTACATGCGCGACGCGGAAAAAATTGTCAGCTCCGAGAAAAGTTTAACCGTGAGCCAAGTCGATCAGAGCTACTTGCCAGTTGACTATTGGTGCAAGCGACGACTGCTGCATCATTTGCTCACGCATGAAACCGCGGAACTCACCGTGGTGTTCTGCCGCACCAAGCGCACCGTGGATGATGTCACCGAATATCTACAAAAGAAAAGCATCGACGCCTTCGCCATTCACGGCGACATGTATCAGAAGGCGCGCGACAAAGTCATGGAGCGTTTGCGAGGCGGGCAACTGAGCGTGCTTGTGGCCAGCGATCTTGCGGCGCGCGGACTTGATGTGGACGACATCAGCCACGTGATCAACTACGACATTCCAGAGGACCCCGAGGTCTATGTGCATCGCATTGGCCGCACCGCGCGCGCCGGTCGCCGTGGAATTGCCTGGAGCTTTGTATGCCCAGATCAGGGCGAATTGCTTACAAATATTGAAATGCTGACCAATGTGGAAATTGTCCGCAAGGAATATCCAGACTTTGATCCGGGTCCGCCACCCGTTGAAGTGCAGGCGCGCCGCGATCAAGAAGTGAAGCGTCGTGAAACCAACGATGCCACCAAGAATCGTTTTCAAGCCGTGGCCCCAACGCCAACGGCTGCCGATCCAACAAAGTTTCCTGGCGGCGTTGTGCCAACAGGTCAACCCATGAAGCGATTGGGTGGCAAAGTGAATTCTCGACGACGACATTGATGCCGCACGCCAACAAGCACAAGCACATTCGCATTCACCCCGAGGTCGCCGCGGCGCTGGACAAAGGCGCACCGGTTGTCGCGCTTGAGACCGCGGTGCTTACGCATGGTTTGCCGCGTCACGCTGTGCCAACACTTCGCGATATTTCAAACCTATGGAATGAAACTCAACCCGCGCACTTGGCGTTGTCACTTGCCATGGAGCAAACCGTGCGCGATGGCGGCGCGACACCAGCGACATGCGCGGTGATTGAAGGCGAGTTGGTGATTGGTCTCACCGCGCAAGAACTTGAGTCACTTGCCGCGCACGCCAACCCAATGAAACTCAGCGCGCGCGATTTAGCCAGCGCGATGAACAGCGCGGCCACCGGTGGACTTACCGTGGCGGCCACGCTTTCCGCTTGTGCCGCCGCGGAAATTCGCGTGTTTGCCACCGGCGGCATTGGCGGCGTGCATCGCGAATGGAATCAATCGCTTGACATCAGCGCGGATCTTGCGGCGCTTGCGCGCGCGCGCGTGATCACCGTGTGCGCCGGCGCAAAAAGTATTTTAGATCTGCCCGCAACTTTGGAGGCGCTTGATTCGCTTGGTGTTCCAGTGATTGGAATTCAAACCAAACATTTTCCTTGCTTCTCATCTCCTCCAGACGCGTCGCTGTCTCTGGCAAGTTCCGTTGAGAACGCCACCGACATTGCCGCTATCGCGCGCACACATTGGGCGCTTGCCCATCACAGCGGAGTGTTGGCCGTGCAAGCGTGCCCCGCCGCGCACGCCATTGCCCGCGATGAGTTTGAAAGTTGGTACGCAGAGACAGAGATCGCCGCGCGCACGCACAACGTGAAGGGCGCGGCCGTGACGCCGTTCTTGCTTTCACATTTGGCGCAGCTTTCTGGCGGAAAAACCTTGCGCGCCAATGTTGCATTGCTGCTTCATAACGCCCACACTGCCGCCGCAATCTCAACTAAAATTTAACATTGCGCTTGACTTATGCCCTGTTTGGTGCTCAACTATGTCAGTCGAGATCCCTCGACGACTCGTCAAACCCAAATTGGTGATGGGACCTCAGGTGGTCCGTCGGTAATCGGTTCTTGTTTGGAACCATCCAATTTGTGACGGGAAGATTGACCTCTATGAACACGAAAAGTGGCGTTCTTGAGTTGCCCGCGGGCGGCGAAGCGCGCATCAGACAATTTGAACAGGGTCTCGCTGATAATCCCGGTGATCCCTATGTCTCCGCTGAACTCGTGGCTCAATTTTCGCTGCGCCCCGCGCAATTCATCACCGTTGAAATTGAGGAGCGCCACGCGCCCAACCGTCCTGAAGGCATCAAGCGCGTCGCGCTGAATGTGATTGATATTGAAGGCATGGATCCGCAAACCTACGCCGCGCGAAAAGCGTTCACTGAATTGACCGCGCTTGATCCGTCACCGCGTCTCACGCTGGAACATCGCGGCTGCGCGCCCGCCTGCCGCTTGATCGATTTATTTTGCCCGATTGGTTTTGGCACGCGCGGTCTTATTGTGGCGCCGCCCAAAGCCGGTAAAACAATTTTGCTGCAAAACATCGCCGCGGGCATCAAGTTCAATAATCCGCACGTGGAACTCATCGCGCTCTTGATTGATGAGCGCCCCGAGGAAGTCACCGATTTCAAACGCAATGTTCCAGCGCAAGTGCTTGCCAGCAGCAACGACGAATCCGTGGAGCGCCATACCGCGCTTGGCATTCTTGCCATTGAGCGCGCCAAGCGCATGGTGGAAGCTGGCCGCGATGTGGTGGTTCTGCTGGATTCACTCACGCGCGTGGGACGCGCTTTCAACAACAATCGTCGCTACGCCTCTGGCGGACGCACCATGAGCGGCGGCTTGGACAATCGCGCGCTTGAAGTGCCAAAGCAACTTTTCGGCGCCGCTCGCAAATGCGAAGAGGGCGGCTCGCTCACCATCATCGCGACATGCTTGGTGGACACTGGCAGCCGCGCCGATCAAGTGATCTTTGAGGAATTCAAAGGCACGGGCAACATGGAACTTATTTTGGACCGATCCATATCTGAAAAGCGCGTCTTCCCCGCCATCAATCTTGCGGCCAGTGGCACGCGCAAAGAACATCTCATGTTGTCCGATCGAGAACTCAAGACCGTCACCGCGCTGCGACGACGGTTGCTCAGTTTGCCGCCACATGTGCAAGTAGAGCAATTGCTTTCGGCGCTGCAACGCTACAGCACCAATGAGCAAATGGTGGGCGGCCCGCAAACCGTCGCGAGTTGATTTCGTTACTATTCGGCACCTATGAGCGACTCTAATTTTTCCAATAATCTCCGCGCCGGTGTTTTCGTATCAACCATTCTTGCACTCGCACTCGCTGTTGGATTTGTGCTGCTCAAAGTTGATCTCTTCAGCAAATATCAAACACTGATCCTTCAATTCGACACCACTGAGGGTGTCAGCGGCCTCAGTCGCGGAAGCGAAGTGAAAGTGGGCGGTCTGACCGTGGGACGAGTAACGCTGATCTCTCCAGAAATTGACAAGGATGGGAATCTTGCGGGAATTAATGTGTCTATTCAAATCATGGCAGGCATTCCCATTCGCTATTCAGCCACGGCGCCGGAGGGCACCAACGCAGAGGTGATTCGCGTTGGCAGTTTGGTGGGAAGCACTGCAATCATCAACTTCAACACGTTGGGCCAGGAACCCGCGCCAATTCTGAAGAGTGGCGATTCACTTTTAGCAACGCGCGGCAGCGGAATGTTGACCACGCTTGTGGGTCCAGCCAACGCGGTGCGCACCAACGAAATTATCAAGGGCCTTGCCGTCACCGCTGCGTGGCTGAAGACCATCCCAGAGGAATATCGCACCCGCGTCGTGCCAACGCTGCAAAATCTTTCCACCACCACCGCGAATTTCAACCAAGATTACGACGCGTGGCGCAAGCCCATTGGCGACACCTTGCTGAACGCGCAAAGCTTGACGGGCAACGCGGATCAACTTTTAAAGGACAATAAAGCCAAATTCACGCAACTCATGGATAGCACCACATCGACCATGGCCGACGCCAAGGTCATCGCCAGCGAATTTAGAACCAAAGGCTTGCCCGCGCTGCAAAAATTGTTGGACCAAGGCGCAGAAGCCGCGGGCGCGCTTTCGACCAGCCTGGATGAAATCGAACAGCAACTGCCGCAACGTCTCACTGACCTGCGCGACTTCATGCTTGACGCGCGCGAGATTGCTGGTCAATTGAAATTGACCTCGATTGAAATTCGCCGCAGTCCTTGGAAATTGCTTTATCAACCAAAGCCCGGCGAAGTGGCGCACGAGAATTTGTACAACGCCACGCGCGCGTTCGCTCTTGCAACGGCGGATTTGAAAACCGCCAGCGCATCATTGCAAGCCGTTCTTGCCCAAGACGCCAACAAGTTCAACAGCGACGAAAATTTCCGCAAAGAAGTGCGACAAGAAGTCCTGGACTCTCTGGAAAAATATGACGCCGCGCAACGCCAACTTTTCGACGTGCTTGCGGCTCCGCAATCCCAGGGCGGCGAAGGCAAGTAACGCATGGGTTCGCTTGATTCCAATCCCGCAAAGGAGCGGCTTGCCGGCTTCATCACGCTGGCTGTCATTCTGCTGTCCACACTGACACTTCTTGTGGCGACTCAATTTGATTGGCACAGTTACACGCAATATCGCCTGGTGTTTTCACTCCTTCAAGACGCAGCAGGTATTCAGCCTGGAACTCCGGTGAATGTGGGCGGCCTTCCATACGGGAAAGTGTTGCGGGTGAAAACAGGTCCATTGCTTGATGAGACTGGAAATTTTCGTGTCAACACGCCCCCGCCTTCAGCCGACACCGCAAACACGCTGGGTACCTTCGTGATATTTGAACTGGATTCCAGAATCTCCCTATGGCCCTCCGCGCAAATCTGCCGCACTGCCACCGTGCTTGGTGGAAATGTGGCCATTCAAATTTACGACACCGGTTTTGAAACTCAAACTGATCCAGTTTTTTCCAAGTCCCACACTCCATTGATCGCCGGCGCCACGATCCGCGCGAGCAATCCGCCCTCGGGAATGTCCACCATTTTCGGCGGTCCTGTTGCCATGAAATTGGACAAGATGTACTCGGAAATATCGCTCTTTTACGAGTGGTTCACCAATCAAGCACGCAAAGAAATCGCCTCTCAACTTCAAACCCTCAAGTCCTCTGTGGATTCGATTCGCAGCAAAGTCAAAGCCGATACCACCGAGTGGGAGCCGCGCATCGCCTCGCTGAAATCGACCTCGGCCGAAATGAGTCGTCGCTTGGGAATCTCAAACTCGGGCGAGCAAGATCCAACCAGTATTTCAGCGATCATCAACAAGGACTCGCCGCAAATTCGCGCCGACGCGGACAGTGTTCAAAGTGATTACACAGCCATTGCCGCTGAAATTAAAAATAAATTGAGCGGCCAGATGACAAAGGCGTATGAAGATTTTGAAAAACAATTCACGCGACTCAAGGCGGACATGGAATCTGTCACCGCCGCGGGCAAGGATGCCAATGACCTTTACGCCGCAAGTATTTCCCAATTGTCGCTCAGTGGCGGGCAAATCACGCGCGCGTTTCAAGACTTGCTTGGTGGCTTGGCGCGGGCAATATTAGAAAAACCTGATGACGCCGAGTTCGCCCAGCAAGACCAACTCATGATTGCCCGCGGCTTGGCGCTGCAAGCCCAAGAAGTTCAATTGTCAGTGGAGGATTTGGAGAAACTGGCAACCCAAATGAAGACAAACTCCCCGCAAATGGCCGATGAAATCCGCCAACGCACCGCCGCGACATTGGCTGAATTAAAGAAGTCGCTTGACGCGTTCAACGCCACGTTGCAAGCCCAATATCGAAAATAATTTTGGTGAGTTCAACAAACTCGCCGCGCAAACTCCTGCGGCGTGAGGAACTCGCGACGCTTTGATGCGCGCACAAAAATTCAACAGCGTTATGCGGCGCGTTTCGCGCGTGCGCGACACGTTTCGAGCGATTGGAAGCGATTCACAATTGGCTTAACTTGCGCTTGCCGCGGCTTCAATACTTGCCGGAGAATTCTTCTCCTCGCGCAGGCGCTCAATGCGCGCGCCCAGCGAGTTCAATGTTTTCTCCATCTGGTAATAGCCGCGGTCCAAGTGATACACGCGCGTGACCAATGTTTCACCTTCGGCGGCCAAACCAGCCAACACCAAACTTGCGCTCGCGCGCAAATCGCTGGCCATGACCGGCGCGCCAACCAACTTGGATCCACCCGTAATGATCACGGTTGGTCCTTGGCGATTCAGGTGCGCGCCCATGCGCGACAACTCCGCCACATGCAGGAAGCGTTCCAGATAAATCTTCTCGGTGATCACGCTATTGCCTTGCGCCAAACATAAAAGCGCCATCAATTGCGCCTGCAAATCCGTTGGAAATCCTGGATGCGGCTGCGTGGTAATGGTCGCTGGTTTCAAGTTGCGCTCACTGGTCACGCGCACCGAGCAACGCCGGGAATCCTTGTCATCCAAGCGCTCCACATGCACGCCAATTTCACGGAACACATCAAGCGTTGCAAGCAGCGAATCGTAGGGAAAATCATCCAAAATAATGTCGCCGTTGGTCATGGCCGCGGCCACCGCGTACGTGCCGGCCACAATGCGATCAGGCATCACGTTGTATTCGGTGCCGCTTAATTCCTCCACGCCATCAATGATCAAGCGCGGACTGCCAGCGCCCTGAATCTTGGCGCCCATTTTGTTCAGCATGTCGGCCACTTCCACCACTTCAGGCTCGCACGCGGCGCACTCAATAATGGTGCGACCCTTGGCCAACGTGGCGGCGCTCATAATGTTTGAAGTTCCAAGCACGGTGCTGCCGTTTGGTCCACCCAGGAAAACCGTGTTGCCTTTCAATCGATCCGCCGTGGCAATGATGTCGCCATTGCGAAGTTCAATTTTGGCGCCAAGCGCTTCCAAGCCTTTCAAATGCAAATCAACTGGTCGATGTCCAAAGCTGCAACCGCCAGGCATGCTCACCACGGCTTTGCGCCGACGCGCAACCATTGGCCCCAACACGCAAATGCTGGCGCGCATGGTGCGCACAATGTCGTAACGCGCGTGCACGCAATTCTGATCCATGCTGGTCAGCGACAAGGCGTCGCCGGTGCGCTTGCTTTGGACCCCCAACTCGCGCAGCAGCGCATTCATATTTTCAATGTCGGCCAAGGGCTTCACGTTTTTCAGCTTCAACTCGCCATCGGTCAGCAATGACGCCGCCATGAGCGGAAGCGCCGCATTTTTTGATCCCTCAACCGTCACGCGACCCGCAAGCCGCCGACCACCTTGAATGCGAAAATAATCCATAGTTGAGATCCTTCTAAAAGAATGTGTGGCTAAAAAAGTGAGCCTTTCTCAATCGACCAAGCGAGTGCCCGAGCAACAATTTCCGCCCGAGATGCCTACGATACCGCCGTGACCACAACTCTTGAAATCGTGGGTGAACCAACCCTGCCCGAAGTGAAGATGCATTTGGTGGCGCCAAACGCGCCCGCCACCGCGCGCGTAACGGCCAATGAATTATGCATCAAAGGTCGCTCGAGCAGCTATGTTCGCCATGTCTCCATTGACCTTTCGGGCACGCCCATGGCTGGTCAATTTCAGGCCGGCCAAAGTTTTGGCGTTGTGCCTCCGGGCAACGACCATCAAGGGCGCCCCAACAAAGTCCGCCTGTATTCCATTGCCAGTCCCACATGGGGCGAGGACGGACACGGCCAGATTTTTGCCACCACTCCAAAGCGTCTCATTAGCGAGGAGCTGATCACCAAGCCCGGAGAAACCCAAGCGCATCCGCAACTTATTCTTGGCGTGTGCAGCAATTATCTGTGCGATCTCAAGCCTGGCGATCCAGTTCAGGTGACGGGTCCCTCCGGCAAGCGATTTCTTTTGCCCACCGATCCTTCCAAACACGATTATCTTTTCTTGGCCACTGGCACGGGCATTGCGCCGTTCCGCGGCATGCTGCAAGAATTGCTCGCGGGTCCACCAGCGGGAAGTCCATGGCAGAAATCATGGACGCGCTGCGGCAGCCGCATTGAATTGCTCATGGGCGCTCCGTACAACACCGATCTTTTGTATGACCAAGAAATTCAAGACCTGGCCAAGGCCCACAACAATTTCAAGTATCACCCGGTCATCAGCCGCGAACGCCGCGTTGATGGTGGCAAGGGCGAGTACGTGCATCAATATCTGGAGCGCCAACTTGACGGGTTCAAAGACATGTTCCAGAACCCGCGCACTTTGATTTATGTGTGCGGACTTGCGGGCATGCAAATTGGCTTGTTTCGGCTGCTTGCCGCCAAGGGTTTGGCCGCCAATTATCTCACGATTGATGAGACGCTTCGCGACATTCCAGCTGACCAATGGACCGATGAGCAAATCAAGCGGCGCGTTCGCCACACGCATCGCTGCATGATTGAAGTGTACTAGTCGAGCTCC
Organism: uncultured bacterium; assembly: GCA_903898755.1. Classification (GTDB taxonomy): domain Bacteria; phylum Planctomycetota; class Phycisphaerae; order Phycisphaerales; family SM1A02; genus SYAC01. The sequence continues at coordinate 10,569 of CAIUGT010000036.1, forward strand.
CGCTTTGATTGCGTGAATCGGATTCCACATCCGATTTATGAATCGCCTTGATGAAGCATAAATCCTGACATGGTTGTTTATTTGGATTTTTAAATCAACAATCTTCTAGAAATTTGGAAGTCCCGCGAACGATCCGCCCAAAAGCATTACTACACTGCAACCATGGAAGACACGCCTGAATTTGAATTCAGCGCCGAGCAGCTTGTGGAGCAAGCTCGCGATTTTTTTCGCAAGGGTCGACTTGGCGAGGCCGAGGCCTGTCTCCGCAAAGCCATTGAATTGGAGCCAGAGCGCAGCGCGTGGCGTCTGAATCTTGGAGTGACGTTGCAAGCGGCCGGTCGCGGCGAAGAAGCTTTGCAATGTTTTGAAATGGCTTGTCAATGCGCGCCAAAGCATGCGGAGCCGCGCTTGGCAGCGGCCATGGCGGCGGCGGCGCTTGGGCGTTGGCCGGTGGCGTTGAAGTGGGCCGAGCAAGCCACGCTATTTGATCCTTCCCTTGATGCGGGCTGGGGCTGCCGCGTTGAAAGTTTGCGCAGACTTGGTCGTCGCGACGACGCCATGGTGGCATTTTATTTGGCGCAGCAAAATCTAGAAACTATGCCCGCCACATTGCAGGCCGTGGCGGAAGTGTTGATTGAAGAAACCAAAGTTGATCGCGCCATGTGGTGTTTGCGCGAGGCCATTCGTCTTGAACCAAATCTGCCGCGCGCGCGCACCAGGCTTGCGCAGTTGCTTGGCGATGGCGGCCATGCGCACCGCGCCATTGAATTGCTCACGGAAGAATTGCGTTTGCGTCCTGGTGATGTCGGCACGCTTTTGGCTTTTGGCGATGTGCTGCTGCGTCAACGACGCAATCCAGAGGCCGCGGAAAAATTCCGCCGCGCCATTGAAATTGATCCCGCCAATGCGGCGGCGCGATTTCGTCTGGGCGTGTTGGCCGTCAACACCCGCCGCTTTGATGAGGCCTGCACCGAACTTGAAATGGCCATGCGTCTTGATCCGTCCAATCCATTACCGCGGCTTGAATTGGCGCGGGCGCGGCTAGAAAATGGCGAAATTGCGGAGGCAGCACGCTTGCTTGAAGTTCATGCGCAGCAATGTCCGCCAGAAACAAATCCACGTTTGGACAATATTGAATTCGCCGTGAACTTGTCCGCGCTCATGCTTGCGGCTCAGCGCCCCGCTCTTGCGGCACGCGCGCTTACGGCCGCCATGCGTTTTGACCGCGTTCAAAATGCCGCGCTGCCTTGGCAAAAATTGGCGCTGGCGCACTATCGCAACAATAATTTGGAGCTGGGCAATGAGGCCAGTGAAAAACTTCTGAAAATTGAATCAGGAAATATGTGCGCGCTGCACAACCTGGCGCTTGCGTGCCTTTCGCAAGGCGAAATTTCCAAAGCCATGTCATGGATTCGCTTGGGCTTGGCCGCCAAACCAAATGACGCGTCGTTTCGCCGCCTTCGATGGCGCGCGCGCATTTTGCGCTACCCGTTGCTGTCGCGCCTGATTCGATCAACACCGAAACCGGCGTAAGCTGAATTCTTGGAACCGCCCGATATTCTTTGCGCCACAAATTCGTGCAACTCGGCGCTTCTTCAAGCGCGCATAATGTGGTCGCAAGTTTGCGCACGCCAATGAACAGCCAACCCCGCAATTTCATGCGGAGCGCGTCCAATGGAAATGGCAATTAGGCAGTGGCGTTGGTGAACGGAAGAATGGCCATATGTCGCGCGCGCTTGATGGCTTGCGTGATCTGCTTTTGTTCCTTGGCGGAAAGCCCAAGTCGTTTGCGACTTTGGATCTTGCCGTTGTTGGTCATCAGCCGGCGAAGTTCTTCGGCGTTCTTGTAATCAATGGGGCCCTTGATCGTAGCTCGACGAGGTTCCTGTCCCATTCCAAACTGTCCACTTGAATACTGACTCATAGTTATTGCGTCCTGGATCTCAAATTGCGAGAGCCCCCGACGATCGGGAGCGACGAGCCGAATAGTGTAATCAAACTCCCGTCTTTTTGTGGGCGGGGAGCCCATAAAGTGATCAATTTTTTCCCAGCCAATTTGCCCTTCTTTGATGGGAAATGCAGAGACATTTTCAAACGCGCTCCGAGCAGTAGTTCAATTTAACATTGGCGCGCGGCGCATTTGCAAGAATAAGCCGTCGCGTGCTCGGCGCGCGCATTCAGCGTTGCGCGCGGGCGAGACTGGGCGATGTTTACGCCTTGGAGCCTTGCATGTCTTTGCGCAATTGCGCCGTGGCCACGCGCACTTGGTCAACGTTCACGCCGGTGGCAAGCCCCAACCTTGCCGCAAGCTCAAGCATGTCCTCCGTTGCAACATTGCCAGGCGAACCTGGCGCATATGGACAGCCACCCAGACCGCCCGCGCTGGAATCAAAACTGACAACGCCAAGCGCGATCGCGCGCTCGGCCACCGCGATCGCGCGACCAGAGGTGTTGTGCAAATGCAGCGTCATGTCTTTTGGCTCCGCGACAGATTGCAGTCCATTCAACAATCGATCCATGTCGTCAGGAACCGCCGCGCCAATGGTGTCGCCCAAATCCAATTCTGTCACTCCCATTTCTAAAAGTCGCGCGCACACTTCGCGCACTTGCGCCACGTTCATGACTCCGTCGTATGGACATTTCACAACACAACTCACATAGCCGCGCACCGGCAATGCAGCGGCGCGCGCGCGCGACACAACCGGACGCAACTTGTCCAAGCACTCTTGTATGGTTGCGTTCACATTGCGCTGACTAAAACTTTCACTGGCGCTCACGAACACGGAAATCTTTTCAGCGCCTGCGGCAAGCGCGCCATCCAACCCGCGCTCATTTGGAACCAGCACCGAGTACACGGTTCCCGTAGAGCGAGTAATGCCAGCCATCACTTGCGCGGCGTCGGCCAGTTGCGCAATGCGGTCGGCGCGCACAAAGCTGGTCACTTCAATTTCAGCGAAATTTGCCTTGGAAAGCGCGTTTATAAACGCAATCTTGGCGGCGCTGGATACGGGCGTGGCCTCGTTCTGCAGCCCGTCGCGTGGACCAACTTCAGTGATGCGGATAACGCGCTGAACGTTCACGCGCCATCTCCTGGCGGATTCTTGCGCTCTTCACGCAAGATATTTCGAAGTCCAAAGAAAGCCGCCACCGCAACAATAATGGTGAGCACGACCGCGGCCGCGAACAAAATAAATTCGGGTTCAACGCTCATGAGGCGGTCTCCAAACACTGAGTGCATTGTTTCTCACCATCGTCATGGCCCGCGCGTGCAACATGCAAATTGAAATTCATGCTGTCACCTCAAGAACGCATGCGAATTGCTTTTCTCGTGTGATATTCAAATTTCGGAAAGCCTGCGAATTGCGATTCATGCTTTTGCCTCCGGCAAAAACGAAAGCGTTTCTTGAATCGTGGCGCGCGTCAATTCGCCCTCGGCGGCAATCACCACTTCGCCACCCACAGCGGCGGAAGCGGTCTTGATCATTCCAAATGCAATGCCCGTTGAGCCAAGCATGGGCGCGGGCGTGCTGCTGGTGACGGCGCCAATGCAATCACCAAAACTTCCGGCGCCATCTTGACTGGGCGCGAAAATTTGCGTGCCTGAAACCGGAATGGCCTCGCCTTGCACCCGTAGCGCGCGCAGCATTTGCTTTGGCTTGCCCAAACTTTCCATGCGCGCCACCACCTCCTGACCCAAGTAGCAACCCTTCTTAAAGCTCACCCGCCGCGCCAACACGCCAGTTTCGTGAGGCAAATTCGCCTTGCCAAAATCAACTAAAAACAGCGGAGTTCCGCCTTCAATTCGCGCGGCGTTGAAGGCGCTCCAACCCACCGGACGGACAACAATGTCGCCGCGCGAGCCATGATCAAGCATGTGCCTCCAAATCGCAGCCACGTCAGCCGTTGCGCACATAACTTCCACGCCCACTTCGCCAGTTTGATCGCGGCGAGCGCACCACACGTCATGCCCCGCGATGACGCCACTGACTACGCGCAGATTTGTGCGCAGCGCATCAACTTGAATTCCCAGCTCCGTCAACATTCGCAACGTAGCCGCGCCGTGCAATGACAGCCGTGCAAATTCATTCGACGCGTCGCGAATAGAAACATCCTCATCAAACACAAATGCCTGCAGTTGTTGCGCGACATCTTTGGCGACAAATCGATCCAAATCAATGCGCATGCAATCGGTGAATTCACACAGACACATGTCGGCCTCTATGCGACCCTTGCGATTCAGCCAAAAACTTTCGCAGGCCTCGCCTGTCACCATTTTAGAAATATCTTGCGTCACCATGCGCTGCAGAAACGCAATGCGTTGCGCGCCGCGAACCTCGACAACTCCGCGCTGGCTGGAATCCATCACGCCAACGCCGCGGCGAATGGCCGCGTACTCCGCCGCAGCCGCGCCAATGTCCGCGGCAATCTCCACGCACAACTCCTCCTCGGATGGCCCGTATGGAATCCACATCACCTCGCTCTTGGCGGGTTGCGTTTCATGCGCCGCGTCCCTATCCGCCGCTCGCACCAACTCCACGCGCCGATTTGATTCGGCGCGGGCGAAAGATTCCAATTCATCATGTAGGGCTGATCGTCGCATTGTGCCTGTAATACTAGGAGTTTTTGGCGCTTTCACTTTGCCATGGAACATGCGGCGCAACGTCTCAAAGCGCACGCATTTCAAAGTCTTGCGCGGCGGAGATTTCGCTCAATTTGGTTTCAAATCCGCAAGCACCAACTCTGCCACGCGATCGGCAGCGTCGCGCTTTGGCATGCCCGCAAGCGCGCCGCGCATTGCCTCACGCGCGACGCCATCAAACATAAATTTCTCCAACACAATTCCAATTGACTGCATGTTGAAATCACGATCAAGTCGATCCAGCGCCAACGCCGCGGCGCCCGCGTTCACAAGCGGTTGCGCGTTCGCCTTCTGATGTAAATCTTTGTGATACGGATACGGCACAAAGATCGCGGGGACATTGTTCATCTCCACTTCGGCAACACTGTTTGCGCCAGCGCGTGTCAACGCCAAATCCGCGGCGCCCCAGGCCAATCCCATTTCATGAACAAATGGAATCACAACCGCCTTCACGCCAAGGCGCGCGTATTCACCGCGCATGCGCGCGGCGTCGCTTTCGCCACCACCGGCCAAATGCAAAATTTGCCAATTCAAAAGCAAGTCCTTGTGGCGCGCCGCAAAGTGCGGAACAAATTGATTCAAACTTGTCGCGCCTTGCGAAGCGCCGGTGACCAACAGCGTGAAACGCGCGGGCTGCAACCCAAGCCGCGCGCGGCATGTCGCCGCATCGGCAGGCGCAACCGCGCTGCGACGCACCGGAAATCCCAAGACATTTCCATCCCAACGCGCCAAGCCCGTGGCCGCCACGGCACTTAACACATGCGTTGCCCGCGACTGCACAAAGCGATTGGCGCGCCCCGGAGTTGCGTCCAAATTCAGCAAAGTGATGGGTATTCCAAGCTTTTTTGCGGCCACCACCACGGGGCCCGTCACAAATCCACCCAGGCTGACAATGTGGCGAATGTTCCGCTCGCGCATGACCTGCGTGGCGCGTCGCTTGGCCGCCAAAAAATTCAGCGCAAACTTCATCGCATGTTTCAATGATGGCGGCGACGCTGGCATTGGCTCCGCAATGGCTCCAGCTTGGCGCAACATGTCGGCGTCAATGGTCCGCGTGCTGCACAAGAACACACTCTGAATATTCGGCGCGCGCTTGGCAAGCCGCTCCGCAATGGCAATGCCTGGACTGATATGTCCGCCCGACCCGCCGCCCGCAAAACCAACAGCGCCATCATGCACGCCTTCAAGCGCCATGGACAACTCCGCTATCAAGTCGCGCATGATCTTGTGTATTCATTTTATGTTGCACTGCTTGATTCAAATCTTTCAACGCAATCCCACTCATGCGTGCGCCTAATGTGTAGCCACAGACATCGCGTTCCCGCGCGCACCTGACTCGCCACCGGAATTATTTTCACTGCCCGCGCCCGAACCCGCCACTGTTGGTTCTAGATTTTCCACAAGCGTGCCCGCACTGGCCAACATCCTGCGTCGTCTATCGGATGCACCCGCAATGCTTGCCACCATTCCTAAACTAAACGCGGTCAAAATCCATCCAGTGCCGCCGCGCGAAATCAACGGCAGCGCAATTCCTTTGGTCGGCGCCAAGCCCGTCACCACGGCCGCGTTAATCAAAGCCTGCATTGTCACGGTCAGCGTGAAGCCCATTGCGATCAACGACTCAAAATTGGTCACCAACGAAATCACCTTCGTTTTGCCGTCATTTTCCTTCACTTTTGCTGTGCCCGTGGCAATCGCCAAGCCGGTGATTGCCAACATGACAAAGATGGCGAGCACGCCAATGGCTCCGCCAATTCCCAACTCCTCACACACAATGGCGTAAATAAAATCCGTCGTCGCTTCCGGCAAGTATCCAAATTTCTGCACGCCATTTCCAAGGCCGCGTCCAGGCAAGCCGCCACCAGTGATGGCCGCCATGCTTTGAATGATGTGATAACCCTTGCCTTGCGCATCGGCGAATGGATCCATGTACGCAAGAATTCGATTCACTCTATATGGACTTGTAATGATGAGCGCGCCAACCGCCGCGCACGCCGCGGGCAGCAGCAATAACGCGTGCCAGAATCGCGCGCCCGCCGCGATCAACATGGCGATGGCCACAACTTCAATCAACACCGCGGTTCCCAAATCTTGCAGCGCAACCAAACCTGCGAACGCGCTCACAAATAAAAGCGGCGGAATAAATCCCTTCCAGAAAAAACCAAGTCCGCCCGCGCGCCGGCAACAATGCCACGCGATCACCATGGGCATGCCCCACTTCACAAGTTCACTTGGTTGCAAGCCAATCGGACCAATCGTAATCCACCTGCGCGCTCCATTCACTTCGCGGCCAATGCCTGGCACATGCACCAAGACCAATCCCAGAAACATGACCAAAACGATCCATGGAATTGGACTTGAAAGTCCGCGCAACGAAAACAAGCGATCAACAGGCACGCGCGTTCCCAACCACAACGCCGCCGCCGCGGCAAGCGCAAACCACGTGTTGCGCCCCAACAGTAAATCGTTCAATGTCACGCCCACCCCATTGGTCGAGGTCAGCGAAGCGGAGTTCACCATGACGGTTCCGGTGACCAATAAAGCCACCACGAAAAATAAAAGTCCTTGTCCAGCGCGCATGTTCCTTCATCGGCAAACCGTGGCGCCGCACTAGACTGCATCCATGTCCGCCACGACGGTTTATTTAGAAACTTTCGGTTGCCAAATGAATGAGCTCGACTCCGAGTTGGTTCGTGGCCAACTCAACACCTTGGGTTACACATTTTCCGACAACCCCGATGCCGCCCAGATTGTGCTGTTTAACACGTGTTCCGTGCGGGAACATGCGGAAAGCAAGGTGTATTCGCGTATTGGCATTGTGAGCAGGCGCAAGTTGGCGGGCGAAAATATTCTGCTGGGCGTGTTGGGTTGCATGGCGGAACGCGATGGCTTGGCTCTGCTGCAGCGATATCCGCAGGTTGACATCATGTGCGGGCCAGGCGAGTTGGACAAATTGCCCGCCCTGATTGATGCCGCCCGCCGCTCTGATACCGCCACGGCCGCTGATCGCACCGCCCTTGCCGGCAATCGCACGCGCCGTAGCGCCGCCCTGAGCGCCGTGCAGGACGACCTTGAAAATCTGGATCTTTCGCGCGCCTTTGACCCCGTTGTCGCCGGCCGCAACTCCTTCGCCGCGCAAGTTCGCATTACTCGCGGCTGCAATAAATTCTGCACCTATTGCGTGGTTCCAAACACGCGCGGCGCCGAGGTTCATCGACCGCCCGACCACATTATTGATGAGTGCCGCAAACTTGCCGACGCCGGCGCGCTTGAAATCACATTGCTTGGGCAAACTGTGAATCACTATCGCTACGAGCACGGCGCGGCTGTCACTATCAGTGGCCGTGAGGCGCCTCAAATTGGTCCTGGACTTGCCGCCTTTCGCACAGGCATTCCTGTTGGCAAGCGCGTAACCACTTTCGCGCAACTTCTGCGGCGCATTCACGATGAAATTCCCGCCATTGCGCGCTTGCGATTTGTCACCAGTTACCCGCGCGATTTCGGCCGCGACATTCTAGAAACCATGCGTGATTGCCCCCGTATTTGCCGATATTTGCATGCGCCGGCGCAAAGCGGCTCCGACCGAATTCTGAAACTCATGAACCGCGGCTACACCCGCGGCGAATACGAAGCCTTCGCGGCGGAGGCTCTGGAAATTCTCCCCGACGCCACAATTGCCGGCGATTTCATTGTGGGCTTTCCCACTGAAACCGACGAGGACTTTGAAGCCTCGTGCGACATGGTGCGCAAACTTCCCTTCAAAAACAATTTCATCTTCAAGTATTCGCCGCGCCCTGGCACCGTTGCCATTGACCGCTTCAAGGACGACATTTCGAACGAAGTGAAAAAGTTTCGCAACAATGTGCTTCTGAATTTGCAAACTCAAACCAGCGCACGCGTGCACGCCGCGTGGATTGGCCGCACGGTGGATGTGCTGATTGAGGAAGTCTGCACGCAACGTGACGCGCAACCTGCCATTGGCGGGGTTGAACTGCGCTGGGAAACCAAGGCCGCCAAAATGCAACCCGCGCCAACCACATTGCGCGGACGCACTGGCGGTGACCTGATTGTCAGCATGGACACCCCGCAAGGCGCCAATCCAAGTGATTTTGTCGGGCAAATCATGCCAGTTCTCTTGCAGCGCGGTTCCGCACTGTTGCTGCACGGGGCGTTCACCGCGGGGCTGGTTGTGCCCCAATCGCGCTCGATTTCGGCTGCCCAATTTTAATTGGCGGGCCAAAATGTCTACCTGACTCGGGGGCAATGTCCGCAAACATGGCTGGCCTTGACAAGCGGTCGAAGTCATAAAAAACACATATTGAAGCCTAAAAACTGTCATTTCATATGTGAAATCACTGGCCCCACTCCAAGACTCCTGGAGTCAATCGAAAAAACTTTAAAAAATTCAAAGATGTTCGCTTGCATTGGAACCGTTGAATTGGACTCTGCGGAAGATCACTCGGCAGGGATCTGGTTCAGAAACGTGTTGTTTCAGAATCAAAAGGAAAAGGACCTCTGCTTATAATTTGTTCCTCAATGAAGAAGAGGGAAGGAAAAGAAATGAAGAATTCGTATTTCACTTTTGCTGGAGCTACTTTGGCGGCCGCAACTGCTTTGAACATGGCTGGCGTAGCCAATGCTTCTGTGGCTGGCATGCAAGGCCTTTATGCAAGAAATTACTTGTTGGCTTCGGACGGAACTGCTGCGACTGGCGGCAACGCGTACTACAGCGTTATGGATGTTTATGTAAAGTTTAATTCCGCGGTAGGAACTGGCTCTTCTGGTGAGCGCATTGTGAGTTTCTTTGGTCAAGCCACCACAGATGCTTCAACCTATGGCGTGAACAAAAGTGCAAAGTATGAAAACAGCGCTGGACTTGCCTTTCAACACAGCAACGGAAGTTGGTTGCCAGCCTCAAGCGCCAATGGTGGCGTGGGCAACAACACGTGGGATTCATTTGGAACAATTGGCTGCCGCACTCAAGGCGCAACAAACACTGGTGCTGTGACTGCGGACACCTACTTCACAAATCCCAATTCAAATATTGGTTCAATTGTTGGAGGTTCTAGCGGCGGTACCTTTGTTGGTGCGGGCTGGTATCAATCTGCACCAACAGATGCTGGTTATGAAACCAATGCTAGCGCTAATGCTGACAAGTTAATCATGCTTGGACGTTTCACTTTGAAAGTCAGCGACATTTTGGGAAGTGCAACACCAGTTAAGATGACCGTGTGGGGCGACACCACTGGCAAGTCAACAGCTCAAACAGGTGGAACAACCATGTACACACTTGCGAGCTTGAACTTGAAGAGCGATGCTCAAACCAAGTACACAACAAGTGGCAAGGTTTGGACATTTGATTCCACCTTTGATGGAGTAGATGGCGCACAAGAAGCTTGGTCATTTGCTACTGGCGCCGCAGTTCCAGCCCCAGGCGCTGCAGCTTTGATCGGTATCGCTGGTGCATTCTTCGGTAAGCGTCGTCGCTCTTAAATTCAGCAATTAACAGAGTCTCTTTTCTACACTCTTCAGTCCTGCGCATCCGAAACGATGCGCAGGACTTTCTTTTTGCTCTGTATTTTGTGGCAATCAGAAGCACATTGAAACAATCAAACACAACTACTTTCAAGCGCCCTTGGGATCCGTTGCCTATACAGGCGTACTATTGCACTTGGCTAAAAAACACTCGCTTGCCAGCCGTATAAAGTCAGCACTCCGTGACCCAATTTAATAGCACCCCAACCAAATCGGCCTCTCCGCAACCCGCTCCCCAGGAAAAGCCAACACGCCTCTCGCTTGCGTTCATTGCGTTTGTGTTTTCTATCTTGTCGCCAGTGCCCTGCTGCCCATTTGTTGGTTTTATTTCCACGCCACTTTCCATATTGGCGCTTTGGAAACTGCGCGACAGCAAAGATGGGCGCTTGCGCCAACTTGCCCGAGCCGCCGTGGCTCTCAGTTTGGTGGGGCTGGTTGTTCAAGCCGTCACCTATGAAACGCTCAGCGAATGGGTTCTGAAAGATATTGGCCGCAATATGAACACAAGCATGCAAGCGGCGTTCGCCAACGACTATGCAAAGTGCGTCGTTGCGGTGACTCCAAATCCGCTGGCACCTATTGCGCGCCCCGCGCCCACAGCGGAGCAATTGCAATTTTTTTCAAACTTGGCCAAGCAGCGCTACGGAGAACTTCGGGATATCTCCATCATCAGTCAAGTGGGCGATGGCGGCATGTTCGATGTGGCCATGACCGCCGCAATTACTTTGCGCTTTACCAAACGTGAAACCACTGGAAGCGCCGTGTTTCAATTGGTTCCCCAAAGCGATAGTTGGATTCCAGCGACTCGCCTGATTGAACTCACCGTGGACGATTCCACATTGGGAGATGTAGTGCTAGCGCCAACACCAGAAACAAATCACAAGCATGAATGAAATTTCAAATCCACAATTCAACACCAACACGCCTACGCATGGCGATGAATTCACAATGCCCGCGCGGTCATGGAACCGTACGGCGGTTCTTGCCGCAATGTTTTGCATTCCGTTTTTTTGCCCGCCCATGACACTTGTGGGCGTCGGAACAGGCGTGTTGGCGTTGCGCAGTTTGCGCAAAAATAAAGACACCAAAGGCGCGTGGTTGGCGTGGTTGGCTATTTCTGTTGGCGTGGTGGCGACAATTCTTTCGACATGGCTGTTTTGGGTTTCCGGTCTTCGCACCATTGTGCTTGGACCAACCGTGGCTCTTGCTCCGCTTTTTGCAAGCGACCCGCAGGGCATGAAACAAGAATGGGCCGGACCCGCCGCTGAACTCTCGCAAGAGCAACTCGCCGCGTTCGCTTTGCAAGTCACAAACCTCTATGGAAATTTTGTATCGGCGCAGGTCAGCGATAAACGCCCCACCCCGCTGGAACAATCATGGAAGCGATCAATGGTTGTCATTCCAATCACCATCCGGTTCGCTTCAGGCGCGCTTGAAGCCGACCTTGGTCTTGAACGTTTCAACGAAAAGACAGGTAAAAGCAGCATGGTTTGGCGGTCTTTGCGCATTATTGATCCAACCCAAGGCAACATTATTTTCCCCGAAGGCGAACCCGCGCCGCCCGAATTGCCCGAGGTTGACAGCGGGAAACCCGCCACCATTCTGAAACCTCAAGCGCCCAAAGCCGTGCCACAAACCCGCTAAATCATTTGTGAATTTTCACAATGCCACGCGATTTGTCTATTTTCATGCGCCGCGCGAACACGCGCATGGTCAGCCGTATTTCATACAACCACACATTGCTGTTGCGACATGAATTTGTAAGCCGAAATCTTGCACACGACCTTGGTAGCCTAAGAACCTTATGGGCAACGTCATTGAAATCCGCAATTTGGTTCGCCGCTTTGGCACTCAAACCGTGCTTGACGGAATTAATTTGGATATCGCCGAAGGTGAAACCATGGTCATCATGGGCGGGTCTGGTTGCGGCAAGAGCACTCTCCTGCGCCACTTGATCGGCAGCTTGCAACCAAGCGAAGGCTCGATCAAAATTCTGGGCGAGGAAATTGCCACTGTTGGCGAGGCCGGCTTGGATGCCGTGCGCAAAAAGTTTGGAATTCTTTTTCAGTCAGGCGCGCTTTTTAATAGCATGAGCATTGCCGACAACATCGCGTTGCCGCTGCGCGAACACACCACGCTTGACTCGCACATTATTGAAATCCAAGTGATGATCAAGCTTGAACTTGTTGGCCTGCGCGAGCATGCCAATAAATTTCCTTCGCAAATTTCCGGCGGCATGAAGAAGCGCGCTGGCTTGGCGCGCGCACTTGCGCTGGATCCACGCATTCTTTTCTACGACGAACCCAGCGCGGGCCTTGATCCTGTGACCAGCGCGGAGATTGATCAATTGATGGTTGATCTCACTCGCAAACTTGGCGTCACCAGCGTGGTGGTCACCCACGAAATGGACAGCGCGTTCACCATCGCCGACCGCATGACCATGCTTGATAAGGGACGCGCGCTCATGATTGATACGCGCCAGGCCTTTGACAC
>CAIUGT010000037.1 GCA_903898755.1 uncultured bacterium
GTTTGTGAAGCGTGTTCGAACAGGATTACCGTGGGTCATGGCCAAGTGGGCGCAAACAGTTGATGGTTGCGTGGCCACTCGCGATTATGACTCCAAGTGGATTAGTTGCGACCGCAGTCGGCGCATGGTGCACCGTGAACGCGGACGAGTGGACGCAATCTTGACTGGCATTGGAACTGTTATGCACGACGATCCGCAACTGACCGCGCGCGAAGTGCGTCTAAGGCGAAACGCGATTCGCGTGGTGATTGATCCAGAGTTGGCGTTGCCGCTGAGCGCGGCGTTGGTGCAGACCGCGCGCCAATACAAAACGGTTGTGGCCACATTGGCGAAATCATTTTCAGAGCGTTCGGAACATCGGCGCGCGTTGGGCGACTTGGGCGTGGGATGCATGAAGCAACACTCGGATTTTCGCGGACTTTTGTCTGCTTTACGCAAGGAATATGGGGTGTCCACGGTCTTGGTTGAGGCTGGTGGTGGACTGACTGGTGAATTACTCAAAGAAAATGTGATTGACGAAGCGTGGGTTTTTGTCGGACCAAAAGTATTGGGCGACCGCGAAGCCATTCATCCAGCGCGCGGACTTTCGCCTCTTTCAATTCATGATTCTATTTCGGTGCGATTGCTTTCGGTGCGTCGGCGCGACCAAGATGCGCTGCTGCATTATCGATTTGAGGAGCCAAAGAGCGCTGGCTCTATTGGAAACGCAAGCGTGGCTGGATAAACCCGAGTCAAGTTGCCGCCGTCGCCAACAAGCCAGCGACCTTGCGAATCTTTTCCAACAACTAATTCAATCGTGGCGCCACTGGAAAGCGTCACCTGCATTTTTGCAACGACCATGTTTTGCGGAATCATTTCCGTCGCCAAATCAGAGGCTCGGGCCGTGCACAAGGTTTGCAGCACATCACGAACGCGTTGCATGTTGGCTGGTTGCGTGTTGGCGGTTTCAGGATTGGCAATGTTTGCAGGTTGCGGGTTGCCAGGCTGAGCTTTCGCGGGTTGGGTAGGAAGAATAAGTTGCCACTGCGTGACGCTGCGAACAAGTTGCGCAGTAGGTTCACCGTTTGCATTTTGCAACGCGATGGATTTAATCTCGGCGGGGTCAACGCCCAACATCGTGGCATCAATGAACGCGGCGCTGGGTGGAAAAAGTGTTGAAAGCGAGCGCTTTTCAAGCTGAAATACACCTGGTCGATCGCGGCGCTTGCCGAAGCGACCGCCTGGACCCGCGGCGCCATCGCCGCCAATTTCTAGAATTTCTTCAGTGACCACGCCCTTGGACACATCCAAGGAGCGAATTGCAATCGTGGCAGCGGGCTGCGACAAACCAAAGAGCGCCAGATCTTTTGGAGAGTCATCCACAAAGCCTTCATGTTCAAGGCGCGCAACTGCCTCAAGAAAATCCGCCACCGCGATATTGTCGGCGCGGGCCTCAATGGGTTCAATCAAAGACCAGCGCCCATCTTTCTTTTCAAGAACAATTTCCAAGCGCTTTGTTCCTGAGTTCGCCTGCACAATCACGCGATCACTTTCGGCGCCCGAGCGGTCAAAAAGTCTCGCGCTCCGAAGTTGCACCGGATCGCCATCCACAAGCAAGCGATGCATTTCACTGGAGCCAGGACCGCCAATTTTTTTTTCGACATCGGCAAGCCACGCCAAACCCGCGGGATGACTTTTTCCAACCCGCAACGTCGCGCTGCCATTTGGCCATGTGACTTTGATATGTGGGGCGCTTTCGTCCAAGCCTGCACGAGCGGGCAACTGAGAAAGTTGAGAAGTTTGCAGCACGCGTGCCTCCGCCATGGCCACCAACATTTGCCGGATTGCCACTGGATTGGCCGACTGAACATAGGGCTGGGTTTGTTGCCAGGCGTCCCCCACTCGTTCAAATACCAGCGTTCTTCCAGCCTTTTCAAGCTGAATTACTGAAACTTGATCCACGGGAATATCAAATAAAAGCTGCGCTGGACTAGCGTTGTCCACATTCGAGCGCAAGAACCAACCCAACATGATCGCAAGAAATGCGACCAACCACGGCTTGAGAAATGAAGGAATGGATTTCATCGGCGCTTCCTTGATTTCCAAATCAGACTTCCTGTGAGTGCCATTGAAAGTGGAATTGCAAGCAAACTCATCGCACTCAGAATGACTCGCGCTTGCTCGCCAAGTTCTGGAACGCGTCCAGTATCCGCCACTGTTGAGATGGGTTCGCTGCCAGCAAGCCAACGAATCACTCCAATAGCAAGATCGCGATTGCCTGGATAGCGAAGCGTGCGCATGTCTCCTTCACTCATGCCGCTATGAAGCGTGAGCAACCAGGAAAGTCCACCCGAGATTGCAAGACGAATGCCATCGTCACGTTGAACCACAACCAACACCGGCACGCCTTGCGTGAAAACTTTCCCAGATGGAGCAGCCTCGATGGAACGGCTGACCACGCGCGGATCACTTTCAATCCAGCGCTGTGGAGCTGGCGGAATACTTTCGACCACGGTGGCTGTCCAAGATTCGCGCTTGGTGATTTCAATTGGAATTGGCATGGGCCATAAAATATTTTCATTGGCAGCCATGGAAGCGCCCTGCCCCACGGCGCTACCTGAAAACTCTATAAAACTCCGCAATTCTTTCACATTTTCAGAGCGGGCTCCAAGATCCAGAACCACTTGGCCGCTTTTGGCGCGCACGCCAGCGAATTGAAATAGATCTGCCCAAGGATCGCTGATGCCCATTGCCGCGAAAGGATTTGGCGTTGCGGTTACGAAAATATTTTCGCCTTCGGACACCAGTTGCCGCGTGGCCGCCAAGAGCGCGATCTCGGCGGGATCGGGTTCTTGCGCGCTGCGATCTAAAGGAGGAACCACAATCCAAACCCGCTTCACGCCTTGCGTCAGTGGCCGAGTTGTCTTAGATGGATTCCATTCATCCACTTCAATTCGGGCGGCGCGCAGGGATTGCACAATGAGCGACAAGTCGCCGCCAGCCGAAACACTTTCAGTTGGCGATGTTGCTTGTGCGTGCACAATGGTGGCCGCGATGCGTGGCGCGCCCTCGGCGCATCGAATGGCCTCCGCCAATGCAAGTTCAGTAGCGTCCACACTCGTTCGCATTTGCCAGGATGGAATGGCGGCTACTCCTTTTGTTCCACTCACGATCAGGGTCGGTGGATATTGCATCGCCGCGGCAACTTCAGAAAGCCGCAGCGGCGGAAGTTGATCAATCTGATCCTGCGCGGCCTTGGCTTGCTCGGCGTGCAGCGCGCAATTTCGTTGCGTTTGCCGCGCGATCATGGCCATGGCTGGAGTGATGTTTTGCAGCCTATTTCCCGATATATCCGCGACTTCCTGCAGCGTGCTTGACCACCACTTCAATTCATTGGCCAACTTGCGCCCAGCACCTTCCGCGTTTCCAAGAGGTCGCTCCGTTGTGGGCGTTGCCATTTGTGAAATCGCCTCACGCACCGCATGACCTTGCGACGCGGTCTTGTTCATTGCCGCCGCAAGGGAGTCCAGCTTGGTGCGGGCCGTGTCATCTTTGGCAAGCGCGTTTGCCAGCGTTTGAATTTGCGCTACCGATGCGTCGGCGAAACTTTCAATGGAGCGAAAAGCCTCCAATCCCTTGGCGTTGGCCTGACGCCATGCGTTCACATTCTTCGATTCGCTGGCTTCGATCATTTCAAACATCGCTGCGGTTCGTTCAGCGTCGGCCAGTTCCAGCGAATCAAATTCCTGGCAATTTAAATATGTTCCATCCGCAAGCACTCCGCCAGAGGCCCGCGCCAAAACAGCGCGAGCGTTGCGCAAGGCGGCGGCGTCGGCGTTTCCTTTTGCTGATAACAATGTGATGTTCATTGGTGACGCGCATTGCGCGATGAATTTTTTGGTGGCGGATTGCAATGAGCCGCTGAACATCGCCGACGCTTCCACGCGCGCGTTGGGCGCGCCCGATCCGCGCACGGCAAGCACAGTAGCCACCACCGCCACGAACACACCAACACACATGGCGCATCGCTGCAATTCCCTGCGTTTTGAAGGTATTTCCGCATCACTGTTGGCCCATGCGCCTGCGCACCAAGCGCCGCCAACACCCATAGCCATTAAAGCCACGGCGCTGCCAAGATCAAACGTGCCGCGCGTGAAATCTTCGCCGCGGCGCAGTGGATCAAGCGCGAACGCGGCGGATGCCAGCATGGGCCAATGCAATGATTGCCCGCCACGACAAAGCGCGATCCACGCCGCGATGGCGGTCAATGATGCCACGATGGCTCCGGCGTTTGAGCGCACAACCACTCCCGCAAGCAAACCAACACCTGTTGCGGCGACAATGATCAGCCACAAACCAAACACGCCA
Source organism: uncultured bacterium (assembly GCA_903898755.1). Lineage (GTDB taxonomy): Bacteria > Planctomycetota > Phycisphaerae > Phycisphaerales > SM1A02 > SYAC01. The sequence goes on from CAIUGT010000037.1 coordinate 4,348, forward strand.
CAAGTGATCACGCTCCAGGATGGCGCGGCAACTGTTGACAACACAATCGCCTGCAAGAAAATTGGAATGAGCAGCGCAACGCTTGCCACCACGATCGCTGCGAACTTTGCGTGCAACACTGTTGCAACATTGATGGGCGAAGCCAAAGTGAGATCCCAAGTCCCCGCTCTCCGCTCGCTTGGCACACTACGCGCCGCCAATGCGCACGCCGCGGCGCCAACGCACCACAGGGAAATTCCAATCGCGCGCGACAAATCCGCAACTGATCCCGCAACAAGTCCGCCAAAGGCGAAACCCATTCCCGCGGGAATAGAAGCAGCAGCGGCAGCGCCCCAGACCAGAGGCGTTGCCACAAGCGAACGCAATTCCCTATTGAAAGCCACGGCAAATCCGCTCATGACGCCTCCATAGCGAGTTGCCGAAATGCCTCTTCAAGCGCGCCGGCCTGCACATCCATGCGGCGCACGGCCACGCCATCACGCGCCAAACATTGCGAAAGAACCGAGCGCGCCGCAAGCGTGACATCGCCTGTTGCCGTCATGGCGTGCCACGGCGCGTCCAGCAGGCGACGCGATTGCAAATACAAACCCGCCTCCGCAATGGCAACTTCGGCGCGCGCAGGATCATTGACTTCAATTTCAAGCGTGGTGGCCACGCCCAATTTCAAACGCACCTCGTGCGGCGAACCTGTTGCAATCACGCGGCCGCGGTCAAGCACTATGAGTCGATCACATGTGGCCTCCACTTCAGCAAGCACATGCGTTGACAACAACACCGTCACGTCGCCTTTGAGCGACTGCAACAATTTGCGAAACGCCAGCACCTGCGCGGGATCAAGTCCGGCCGTGGGCTCATCAAGTAGCAAAACTTTGGGACGCGAAGCCAGCGCCGCCGCCAAGCCAACGCGCTGGCGAAATCCGCGGCTCAACTCGCCGCATAATCGCGCGCGCGCATCAAGCAACCCACACTGATCCATGGCGTGCCGCGCGAAGAGCGTGACGGATTTTTTTTCAACGCCCTTCATGCGCGCCGACCACTGAACAAATTCCTCAACGCTGGCGTCCAATTGCACTGGCGCGCGCTCCGGCAGCCAACCCATGCGCGCGCGCGCCTCACGTGGTTGCGTCCACACATTCGCGCCATCAATCTCAATGCTGCCGCCATCCGGCGCCAACGCTCCCGCGAGCATTCGCATTGAAGTGCTCTTGCCAGCTCCATTTGGCCCAAGAAAACCACAAATCGCGCCAGCGGGCACATGAAAACTGACGCCGTCAACGGCGGTACGCGTGGCGAATTTTTTGAATAAATCTTGAGCGACAATCATTGTGAAACCGATTGAAGAGATAGTGTAAACCTTCTTGTGGAAGTTGGTGTTTCTTCCAACGCAACCTAGACTTGAATCATGACCGCGAAGACCCGCGAACTTGGAACCTTTGACGCCGCCACCTTGCTTGAAGGTTTGGTGGATGGCGTTGGCGTGGTCGATGCCGCCGGAGAAATTGTGTGGATGAGCGGACGTCTTGCGGCGCAGACTCCCGAGGTCATGCGCAGATTCGCCGACACCTGTCGAGATATTTTGCGCGAGGCGAAGTCCGATCGCGCAAGCCACTTGCGTCGCTTTCGCAGCGGCACAAAAACCTTCGAAGTTGCTATTTCCAAATTGGCGGTGGCTGGACAAAGCGATCACGCTGTGGCGACACTTTTAAATGTCACGCCGCGTCAGCGATTGTTTGATCGCATTGAGCAAGTGGATAACGCCGGCGACATGATGTTGAATTTGGACGCTGTGATTGTGAATCCGCTGAATGTGGCGGAGCGTTTGAAATTGCTGGAAAGCCGCGTTGAGCAAGCCTTGCGCGAATTGTTCGCGGCGTCCAATTATCAAGTGCGTCTACTTGATCGTAAAACGCGCGTGCTGGAATTGGTGCTTCACCGCGGCATTGCGCCACTTCCCATTGGCCAGCAAATGCGCGCCGATATTGATGGCGCCGGCATCACCGGCTATGTCGCAAGCACTGGTCAAAGTTATCTCTGCAAAGACCCGGCGAATGATCCGCGCTACCGCTCTGGCTTGCCCAACTGTCGTTGCTCATTGACCACGCCGCTGCTGCTACACGACCGCGTGGTGGGAACAATCAATTTGGAAAGTGGAGACCCGCGCGCCTTTGAGGAAGAGGATCAATTTCTTCTTGAGTTGTATGGCCGCTATGTCGCCATGGCGCTGAATATTTTGGACATGCTGATTGTGGAGCGATACACCACCAATCAACGCATCACTGGAAGTGTTCAAGAAGAAATTGCCATTCCGGTGCGCACTTTGCGCGAGTCGCTTGAATCTTTGCGCGCCAATATGTCCAACACTAGCGTCGGCTTGTTGGCGCTTGGGCACATGGATGATTGCGTTGCCGCATTGGAGAAGCGCCTGCAAAATGCAACGGAAGGTTTCAAAGGCGTGCTTGGCGTGGACAGAATTTCCGTGGCCGGTTCGCAACAACCCAAACTTGCGGGTCGGCGTGTGCTTGTCGTGGACGATGAGGCCGGCGTGCGCGAAGCGATTGTGAATATTTTAAGCCAACAAGGAGCAATTGTGACTTCGTTTGAACGAGGCGAGCCCGCGTTGATGGCGCTGGAAGCCGCCAAAAATAAAAACGCTCCATTTGAACTTGTGCTCAGCGATGTTCGCTTGCCCGATCGCAATGGATACGAAATTTTCCGCGCCACCAAGGCCATTGATACCGAGACGCCCGTGATTTTAATGACGGGCTTTGGCTACGACCCCAATCATTCAATCGTGCGCTCCAGCCAAGAAGGTTTGCATTGCTTTTTGTTCAAGCCGTTTCAGGCGCAGCAACTTCTTGATGAAGCTTGCAAAGCCATTGTCACGCCGCCGCCGGCCGGTTTGTGAAATTGATTTTATACAGTTGGGCTCCATATTCACGCCGCACATGTGTGGCGTTTGAATTGAACCACTCCCGTGATATGAACGCGCTTGCCCATTCGAAAATATTTTGCTTTGAGCGCTTGAGAAATGGCAACGCTGAATTTTTTTACGCCACGCGATCAGCCACCAACACGCGCGGCAAATTGTCGCCGTCATTTTCTACGCCATAAAAGACCAGTTGGGGATTTGCGCGCGCCAGACGCTCCACCGCCGCGGCTTGAGATGCCGCGATTTCCATCAATAATCTTCCGCCCGGACGCAACCACGTCGCGGCATTCTGGAGCAGCGGTTCAATCACGTTCAAACCTTCCACCCCGCCACGCAGTGCAGTCACTGGCTCATGCTCACGCACATTTGGCGCGCACTCCGCCCATTCCGCATCGCTTATATATGGAGGATTCGCGGTGATGAGATCAAACGTGCCTTGCTGAGCGGCGTCGATTGATTCAAACAAATCGCTCGCGCGAAACTCAATGCGCGCATCAACTCCGTGGCGCGTCGCATTGCGCGCCGCCAACACAAGCGCGGCCGGAACCAAATCCGTTGCCAGCCCGGTCACATCCAACACCGCCACCGGCGGTTCATAATTGTTGCGCTTGGGTGTCACCAATGCGCTGACCACGCTCACGGCCACGCATCCAGAACCAGTGCAAAGATCCAACATGCGCAAAGAAGTTTGCCCTGTCAGCCGCGCCCATGACACCGCAAGTTCCGTGACACGCTCGGTGCTTGGACGAGGAATCAAAGTGCTGCCATCCACAAAATAGGGCTTGGCGTAGAACCAAGTTTCACCAACCAAATATTGCACGGGCTCATGTTCCGCGGCGCGGCGAACCAAGTCACGCAAACGCGCAAGTTGCGCGGCGTCCACCACGCGGTCGGACTCCATATACAAACGAGTGCGATCGCAACCCAACACATGACCAAGCAACATCTCGGCGCACACGCGCGGCGAATCTATTTTCTTGGCGGTTAAAAATGGAGTCATCCACGCCAGCAATTCGCGCGTGGTCCAAATTTTTTCTGTTGTCCCTTGTTTGGCGTTCATTGCAATGCTTTCCAGTGATGCGGACTGAGTTGGATAAAGAACAATTCCGCACAAAGTGTAAAGAGTGTGTTCAGTTGGACTTTGGTTACAATCTTCCGCCCATCAGTGTATGAAAGGATTAGAGACAACATGAAAAATGTTCGGGAATTCTTGGAAAGTGTTGCGGAAATTGCGCGCGATCGAAATGTCTTTCACTCCATAGAAGTGCAAGGCGAGTTGTTGCGTTGCCGCGCCCGCGATGTGAAGGAAGAGGCGTGGTATTTGGTGCAATCGCAAGATGGACATTGGACCGTCAGCCTGAGCACTCCCGATCGTTGGCTCAGTGAAAGCATTGAGACAGACTTGATGCACTTTGGCGATCCACTTGAGGAGTTGATTGAAGAAGAGTTGGTTGAACTTGGCTCCGACTTTGAAGTTGAGCCGCCCAAACATTTTCGCAGCGAGCAACGCGAATATGTATTTGTGAACAAAGTTCCGTTACTGAATGATTCCTTGAACGCCGACGCATCTATTGTGGCAACATGGTTACTGGCCTATGAAGCTGCGTTTCGAAATCTAGGTGACATGTCCGGCGAAGAGAAAGACTGATTCATGGGGCGACGCGTGCTTATGCTTGGCTGGGAATTTCCTCCGTTCATCACGGGCGGCTTGGGCACTGCGTGCTATGGATTAACCAAGGCGCTTGACCGACGCGGCGATGACGTGACCTTTGTGTTGCCGAAACATATTGATGGGCAATTCGCCAGCCATGTGCAGATGCTTTCGCCTGGAACAGACTTGCCACATCCATCGCTTCCGCCGCCTGAAGCCGTACAAAGAGAGCGCGTGGAGCGCGACATTGTGCATCAAGCGACGGAGTTCATCAGCAAAGTCATCAAGCAAAATGTGGAGCCCGCCGATGTCGCGGCGGCCGCAAAAAGCGCTGGCTTGACAAGTATTTCCGTGCCCATGAGCGTGAGCGCGCCGTATGTTTCAAGCCAAGTCAATTTGACGGTGAAAACATTGCTGGGCTCCGCGGCGCTGCGAAAAACATTGAACTTGCCAACTTGGCTGAGCGCTCAAACGCGCACCTGGCTCACGCATGAGTTGGCCATGATGGACGCGCTTCCAGAATCAAACGCCAGTGACAATCAAGAAATCCAAGTTCGCGGCGCAACGAGCGCCGACTACGGCGGGAATTTAATTCAAGAGAGCGAACAATACGCGCGCTTCTGTTTGCAAGCCACGCGCGGAGTTCACTTTGATGTGATCCACGCGCATGATTGGCTGACGTATCCGGCGGGTCTTGCCATTGCGCGCGCAACGGGCAAGCCGCTTATTGTGCATGTGCACAGCACGGAGTTTGACCGCTCCGGCGAGCATGTGAATCAACCGCTGTACAACATTGAGCGCCGCGGAATGCATGGCGCGGTGCGCGTGATCACCGTGAGCATGCTCACGCGCAACTTGGTGGTGAATCGCTACGGCGTGAACCCCAACAAAGTGGACGTGGTCTACAACGGCGTGGATCTTGATCCCACCGGCGTGGGCGCGGAGCCCATCAAGCGCAGCGATAAAATTGTGCTGTATTTCGGGCGAATTACCATGCAAAAGGGTCCGGAGTATTTCATCAGCGCGGCCAAGCGCGTGCTTGATGTCATGGACGGCGTGAAGTTTGTTGTGGCCGGCAACGGCGATCAAGCGCAGCGCATGATTGAAATGGCGGCGTCCATGGGAATTGGAAACAAGGTTTTGTTCACCGGCTTCTTGCGCGGCAAAGACATTCCAAAAGTTTTCGCAATGGCGGATTTGTATGTCATGCCAAGCGTGAGCGAACCGTTTGGTATCGCGCCACTGGAGGCGCTTGGCCACCGCGTGCCTGTGTTGATTAGCCGCACCAGTGGCGTAAGTGAAATTCTGACCAACGCATTGAAGTGCAATTTCTGGGACATCGACGACATGGCCAACAAGATTGTGGCCGTGTTGCGTCATCCGCCGCTGCAGCGAACATTGCGCGACAGCGGTTTCTTTGAAGTGCGTGGCATTACGTGGGATGGCGCCGCCGCGAAGGTGGATGCCGTGTACGAGCGCGCTATTGCCGCGGTGCACTAAACCAAATTCGTCGCGAAACAATTATGGCGCCAGCGTGACAATCCCTTCATGCGATTGCAAAACTCGAGTTTGCCGTAGGTAGGAACACCGTGCCAGTGAAAAAAGCATTTTAAGCAGGCAAATCAAAGCTATTTTGAAATTCACACAATCCCCTACTTGTTGGGCAGGAATCCATGGGCGGATGCATCTAGAATGAATTTCTATGGGATTATTTTCCAAGCGTCGTCCAAAAGTTGCTCCCGCATTTCATGTTGCGGCCAGCGCCGATCCAATTCTTGAGGCATTGATCCAAGCCAAAGGCGCGGACATTTTGGCGCGCGCGCGCGACAACAAGTCGGGCATGTTGAGCGCGCAATTTTGGTCGGACAAACTCATGGACTGGTCCATGAAGGACGAGGCGTTTAAAATTCAACTGTTTCGATTTGTGGACGCGTTTCCAATGTTGCGCACCGCGGATCAAGTGCATGAACATCTCACGGACTATCTCACGCAACCAGGCGTGAAGTTGCCGCCTGGACTTGATCTTGGTTTGAAAGCTGGCGGACTTGCCAAGGGCTTGATGACCAAGACCATGAGCAATCAAATCACGGGCATGGCCAGCAAGTTCATTGCCGGCACCGACGCGCAGAGCGCGCTGCCGCAGTTGAAAAAAATGTGGCAAGACGGCGTGGCGTTCAGCGTGGACTTGCTTGGTGAATCGTGCGTGAGCGATGAGGAAGCCGCCGCATATCAGGCGAAATACCTTGATTTAATAAGCAATTTGCCGCAGGCCGTCGCGGCGTGGCCGGGCAACGATCAACTGGAGCGCGACCACTTGGGTCCCATCGCGCGCACCAATGTCAGCATAAAAATTTCGTCGCTGTACGCGCGCACCGATCCAATTGATACGGAAAGTTGCTTGCAAGGCTTAATGAAAGCACTGCGACCAATTCTGGAAGCGGCCGTTGCCAAAAAAGTGCTGGTGAACTTTGACATGGAGCAATTCGCGCTGAAGGATCTCACGCTTGAATTGTTCATGCGTTGTTGCGAGGCAATTCCATTTGAAGCCGGTCTTGCCATGCAAGCGTATTTGCGCAGCGGCGATGATGACGCGCGCCGCATTGCAACGTGGGCGCAGAAAAGTGGACGCGTTGTGACTGTGCGCTTGGTCAAAGGCGCGTACTGGGATTACGAAACCATTCACGCGGAGCAACAAGGATGGCCATGTCCGGTCTGGTCAACCAAGGTTGAAACCGACGCGTGCTTTGAGCGCATGCAGAAAATTTTCTTGCAGCATTGCCCGCGCAAAGTGGGCGATGGCGGCACCAAGTTGGCGCTGGGCAGCCACAATGCGCGCAGTATTGCGGCCACTTTGGCAACAGCGGAGCAATTGGGCTTGCCCCCCTCCGCCATTGAATTGCAAATGTTGCACGGCATGGCTGACGCTTTGAAATTTGCGGTTTCCGATATGGGTTTGCGCATCCGTGAATATGTTCCAGTGGGTGAAATGATTCCAGGCATGGCGTATTTGGTGCGTCGGCTTTTGGAGAACACCAGCAATGAAAGTTGGCTGAAGGCTGGCTTCATGGACAACGCCGATGTGTCGGTGTTGTTGGCGTCGCCGCACGAAAATATTTCCGCGGCAAACACTAAATCAGAGCAAGAACGTCTGGCACTGGCCGCTGACAAGCACAAACTTTCGCACTCGCATCCTGATGTTGGCAATGGCCGCGCCTTCTTCACCGAACCATACCGAAACTTTTCCGTGTCTAGCGCGCGCGAGCAATTCGCGGCGGCCATTCGCAAAGCCAGCGTGCCTGTTGGAATTCAAAATGTCTCCGCGCAAATTGCGCGCGACGCTGTTGGCTTGCTTGCGGCGGCGTATCCCGCGTGGCGTGACAGGCCATTCACGCAGCGTGCGGAAACTTTGGTCAAGGCCGCGGCCGCCATGCGCGCTCGCCGCGACGAATTGTGCGGCGTGATTATTCGCGAGGCTGGCAAAACGTGGCGCGAAGCCGATGGCGACATTTGCGAAGCGATTGATTTCTGCGAGTACTACGCGCGACAAGCCGCGGGACTATTTGACCGCGCCAGATTGGGCCGTTTTGTGGGCGAATTGGATGAAATCACCTATCAACCGCGCGGCGTGTGCGCCGTCATTAGCCCGTGGAATTTTCCGCTGGCCATTTGCTGCGGCATGACCGTTGCCGCGTTGGTGACTGGCAATACCGTGGCGGTGAAACCCGCGGAACAAACTGTGGGCATTGCAAAAATCATGTGCGACATTTTGTGGAGCGCCGGAGTTCCGCGCGAATGTCTGGCTTTCTTGCCTGGACTCGGCGAAGAAGTTGGCGCGGCGTTGGTGCGCGATCCGCGCGTGGCGTTGATCGCGTTCACCGGCAGCAAGGGCGTTGGTCTTGACATTATTCAAGCGTGCGGCGTGGTTACGCCGCAGCAGGAAGCCGTGAAAAAAGTTGTGTGCGAAATGGGCGGCAAGAACGCAATCATTGTTGACGCCAGCGCCGACCTTGATGAGGCGGTGCTTGGCGTGCGCCAAAGTGCGTTTGGTTTTAGCGGACAAAAATGTTCCGCGTGCAGTCGCGTGATTGTGGTGGACAGCGCGCATGACGCGTTCTTGCACCGGCTTGTTGAAGCCACGCGATGCTTGACCGTGGGAGATCCCATGTTGCCAGGCACGGATGTTGGACCCGTGATTGATCAAGAGGCCGCGAATAAAATTCGCCACTATATTGAGATTGGCAAGAGCGAAGGCAAACTTGAGTTGCAGTTGCCCGTGCCCGCTGGGCTGGAAGAGCGCGTTGGAAAACCATTTGTTTCTCCCACTATTTTCAGTGGAATTCGCCCCGAGCACCGCTTGGCCAACGAAGAAATATTTGGACCCGTGCTTGCCGTTATTCGCGCGAGCGATTTTGATGAGGCCTTGAAGATTGCCAACGCCACGGCGTACAAACTCACCGGCGGCGTGTATTCGCGCAAGCCCAGCAACCTTGAGAAAGCCAAGCGCGATTACCGCGTGGGCAACCTTTATATCAACCGTGGAATTACTGGCGCGCTTGTTGGACGGCAACCGTTCGGCGGCTTTGGCATGAGCGGCGTGGGAAGCAAGGCTGGCGGCGCCGATTACTTGTTGCAATTCACCGAGCCGCGCGCGATTTGCGAGAACACCATGCGCCGCGGTTTCGCGCCAGGCGTGGATTAATATTGCAAGCACAAAATCATAAAGCATTGCTTGAGGAAAAATGCGCGCGCAGTTTCGCGCTAAGCCTGGATTAAATTTCCATCCCCGCCATCAACGGCTCCGAATTGGGACGGAAGCGATCCAGTATTCGATATTGAACCGCCTCCGCAATGTCCTGCGCGCGAATCAATTCGGCGCCGTCCAAATCCGCAATAGTGCGCGCCACTCGGCGAATTTTGTCATACGCGCGCGCGCTTAAACCAAGTTCGGTCATGGCCTGTTGCACAATCGATCGGCTTTCATCATCAAGCACGGCTACGCGATCAAGCGCCACACCAACCAAACGCGCGTTGGGCGTTTCACCTTGACGATGCACTGCGCGAGCGCGCGCAACAAGAACTTTCTCGCGCAACTCGGCGGTGCTGATTGCCGCGCGCGTGCCGGACAACGCCGCGAAAGAAACGGCGCGCACTTCAACATGTAAATCAATGCGGTCAATCACGGGTCCACTGAGGCGCGACAAATATTGCTCCACGGCGCGGCGCGAACCCTGCCCCATGTCGCCGCGGGCGGTGGGATTCATGGCGGCAATCAACAACGCGCGCGCGGGAAATCGCGCTGTTCCACGCGCGCGACTAACCGTGACAAATCCATCTTCAAGCGGCTCGCGGAGCGCCTCAAGCACGCTGCGGGGAAACTCCGCGACCTCATCCAAAAATAAAACGCCTTCATGCGCCAAACTCACTTCACCAGGCCGCGGATTACTGCCGCCACCAACCATGGCCGCCGTGCTGGCCGTGTGATGCGGACATCGCACGGGCCGCGCGCGCATAAGTCCGTCACCAGGCGGCAACACGCCGGCGCACGAATGA
>CAIUGT010000038.1 GCA_903898755.1 uncultured bacterium
ACTGCAGGAGCAAGATCCAACGGTCGCGCACATCATGGCGCGCGAAGCCGATCGCCAAGCCACCACGCTTGAGTTGATCGCTAGCGAGAACCATGTTTCAACCGCCGTCATGCATGCGGTGGGTTCATGGATGACCAACAAGTACGCGGAGGGTTACCCTGGCAAGCGCTACTACGGTGGCTGCGCGTATCACGATGAAATTGAAAATCTGGCGCGCGACCGCGCCAAGCAATTGTTCGGATGCAATTTTGCCAACGTGCAACCACACTCCGGCGCAAACGCAAACATCGCCGCGTTCATGGCCATCATGGATCCGGGCGACACTGTGTTGAGCTTGCCAATTAAAAGCGGCGGTCACTTAAGCCACGGTTTGAAACCGAATTTCTCCGGCACGTTCTACAAAATCGCCGAGTACGGACTTGATCCAAAAACTGAATTGCTTGACTACGACGCCATTGAGAAGACCGCCGTAGAGAGCAAGCCAAAGTTGATTATTTGCGGCTATTCCGCCTATTCCCGCGTGATTGATTTCGCGCGTTTTCGCGCCATTGCCGACAAAGTTGGCGCGCTACTTATGGCGGACATCGCGCACATTGCGGGGCTTGTTGCAACTGGTGTGCACCCAAGTCCTTTTCCGCACGCGCATGTTGTGACCACCACCACGCATAAAACATTGCGCGGTCCACGTGGCGGATTAATTCTGACCAACGACCAAGACATAGCCACCAAAATTGATCGTAAAGTTTTTCCTGGCAGCCAAGGCGGACCGCTGATGCATGTCATTGCCGGCAAGGCCATTGCTTTTGGCGAGGCGTTGAAGCCGGAGTTCACAACCTACAGCAAGCAGGTGGTCGCAAACGCCAAGGCGCTAGCGGTTGCGATGCAGTCGCATGGTTACAGATTGTGCGCGGGCGGCACAGACAATCATTTAATGCTTGTTGATTTGCGTCCCCGCGACGCGTCACTCACTGGCGCCGACGCCGAAAAGTGGCTGGAAGATGCGGGCATTATTGTGAACAAGAACGGCATTCCAAATGATCCGCGTCCGCCATTACAGACCAGTGGTTTGCGTTTGGGCACGCCCGCGCTGACCACGCGCGGTTTGCGCGAAGGCGAGATGAAGCAAGTGGCGGCATGGCTTGACCGCGTCATGATTTCAAAGGGCGATGCCACGGTGAGCGGGGCGGTTCGTGAGGAAATCAGGGCGTTTTGCGCCAAATTCCCGCTGCCGCACTAAAGCCGCGACTCGTTTTGCAAGTCACTGATAAGCCCACTCGGTGAGCGGGGGCGCGCCAACTTGGTGACTTGTCGCACGCGCGCTTCACAAAATTTCAATGCGCTGTGCAATGTCGCGCGTTTCAAGCGCCATGACTAATTCTTCCATGTCGCCCGCAAGCAACTTCTGCAAGTTGAACGATTGCTCCACGCGGTGATCCACGGCAATGTTGTCCTTGTAGCGGTACGTGCGAATTTTCTCCGCGCGCTCGCCGCCGCCAATCATGTCGCGTCGCAACTCGCCGCGCTTGGCCGCCGCGTCCGCAAGGCGACGTTCATGAACGCGCGCGCGCAGCAGCCGCCACGCCTTGTCGCGATTTTGCAATTGACTACGCGTCTCTTGCATGCGTACTTCTATGCCGGTTGGTTCGTGGATTAAATGCACGGCCGTCGCAACCTTGTTCACATTTTGTCCGCCTGGACCTTGCGCGGTGGTCAGAATTTCGCGCACCTCGGCTGGATCTACTTGCGACTCAACTGTTTCAGGTTCGCTTAACACCGCCACTGTCGCGGTTGATGTGTGAATGCGTCCCGCCGCCTCCGTGGCCGGAACGCGCTTCACTTGATGCACGCCGCTTTCATACCCAAGCGTGTTCCAACACCCTGTTCCTTCGATACGAATAATGGCGTGCGTCACGCCGCCCGCGTCGCCATGTTTGATTTCCATTTCTTCCCATTGCCATGCGTGAAATTGCGCGGCAAGGCGATACATTTGCAGCAAATCGCCCGCCCAAATCGCGGCTTCAAGGCCACCCACGCCGCAGCGAACTTCCAGAATTAGGCTGCCAATGGCGCGGTCATCCGCCATGACAAGCGTGCGAATGAGCGCTTCCATGCTCGCGTCGCGCGCCGTTTGCAGCCCATGAATTTCGCCGCGCGCCATGGCGGCGACATCTGTATCGGTGTCCTTGGCAAGCAATTCGCATTCACGGGCTTCGCGCTCCAAGCGCCGCCACTGGCGCAGATTTTCTATCAAAGGTTGCGCCGCCGCGCGTCGTTGCGACAACACTTTGACCTTGCGGTGATCGGACATGATGTCGGGGTCGCACAATTGCGCTTCGTCGCGCAAAAAGTTGGCCTCTATTTCATTCAGTTTTTCAAGCAGTCGTGGCGATGGTTGCATGCGATTTCATTTTCAATCGAAACATGATGCGCGTTGTGGTGAATGAAGAAACGGAATGTGTGCGTGCCAATCAAACTGGGTTGTGGAACACATCGTCAACAAAAAGGCGAGGACACAGCGTGTGAAAAGAAACAGCCGCGCTGGTGAAAGCGCGGCTGTCACAAATTTCAAATCAAGTAACTACTTTTTCTCTGGCTTGGCGGCAGTCTTGGTGGCGGGGGCTTTCGCAGCCTTCGCATCCTTTTCGCCTTCCTTCTTGAAGTATTCGCCAGCGAACTTCTTTTGGAAGCGTTCAACGCGTCCCAAGGTGTCCACGAACGACTTTTGGCCGGTGTAGAACGGGTGTGAACCCGACCATACTTCGACATTCATTTCAGGGACGGTCGCGCCGACGGTCAACACATGTTGACCACGAAAGTTCACTTTGCAATCTGCGTACCACTTTGGATGAGTTTCTTTTTTCATTGGTTGCTCCGAGGGACGAAGATCCTAGCGGTTTTGCCGCGCAAACTCAAGGGGTGCAAGCATGTCTCATGTGAATCGCCAACATTGCATGGAAAGTGGCGGTTTTTTACGAGTTGGGTATGCTTGCCTCTCCGAATCCCCTGTAGCTCAGTCGGTAGAGCGAGCGGCTGTTAACCGCTAGGTCACTGGTTCAAGTCCAGTCGGGGGAGTTTTGGAAGGAACCGCATCCAAGCCCAGCTTGTGGTGCGGTTTTCTTTTGGAGTGATTTTCTTTATTGCGCCGCAGCGCTAGGTCGCACATTGTCCAGCGCACCCCGCGATCACTTCATTCGCACGCTCGAATTGTGTATTTCAAAGAAGTATTTTTTCACTCATTTATTGTTTTGCATCTTTAGGCTTGCCAACACCTTTGCCGCCATTGCCGCCTCCGCGATTTTGCGGAGTTTCGCCACGAGCGAGCGCGGCGCATGCTTCCTCGCCCAAGCCAGCAATCACATGCGCTTTTAATTCCGCCATCAGTTGCGCCGTGAGTTCGGGTTTCTCCTTGGACAAATCTTTTTTCTCGCTCAGGTCATCAACAAGATTGAACAACTGCGTATTTTTTGTATCCCATTCGTAGAGCAACTTGTAATCACCTTTGCGGATGGCGGATTGCGGATGGGGCACCTCCACAGGTTGATGCCACACCATGCGATCAATGCTGCGCTTCACTTTTCCGGCGCCGCTATTTTGCAGCACGGATTTCCAACTGCCACCTTCCGCTCCCTTGGGAAGCGCGGTGTTGGGGGCGGCAAAATCAAGCACGGTTGCAAGAATGTCGTAACTGATCACGGGTTCGTTGCAATACGTCGCGGCGCGAATTCCAGGACCGGCAACAATCAGCGGAACGCGCAGGCCGCCCTCGCCCAAATTACCTTTGCCACCGCTGAGAATGTCCGTGTGCCCACCGTTGTCGCTCATATAAATGATGTAGGTGTTCTCGGCGATACCAAGCTCGTCAAGTTTTTTCATGAGCGTGCCCACGCACGTGTCCAAGTCTTGCGTCATGGCCGCCATGGTTGCGCGATCGGTGTTTGCATTTTCTTTGCCAGGACCATTTCCCGATCCCTTTCCCGCGCCTTTACCGGGACCTTTAGCCGCCTCATTGCCAACATCATTCTTTGTGCTTTTTAAATTGTCATATTTTTTCAGCGTTTCGGGCAATGCTTGAGCGGGCGCATGAACCGCGTAAAAAGAAATTTGCAGGAAGAACGGATGATCCTCTTTCACCTGCGTGGTCATAAAATTACAGGCGCGACGCGTGAGGCTGAGGGAAAGTTTTGGATCAGTTGGATCTTTTGATTCACCAGTTTGATTCTGCGTAATGCCATCGCTTTGGTCGTAGCCCAAGTCCGCGGGCTTCATGGGCCACTGCCATTTACCAAGATGCGCCGCGCGATACAAGGGATTTGCGCGTTTGAGCGAATTGGCAAGTGAATCCGTGAGTGGCATGGACCAATTGGTCGATGCTTTTGTTGTCGCATTGAGCGTGGTGGTGGTGCGCCCCGCAAGAATGGCGGCACGTGAGCATTCACATTTTGGATGCGCGGCGTATGCCTGCGAGAAAATCATTCCGCGCTCGGCAAGTTTTTCCGTGTTGGGCGTGTTGAAATTTTTCCCCTTGCTGAATTCTTTTCCCGCGATCATTGCCACGGACAGACCTGCCCAGCTTTGGTCATCCGCCAAGATAAATAGAAAGTTGGGAGGCGCTTGCGCCTGTGTTGTGATCGCTTTGGCTGGCGTATTTGATGGTGGCGACTTTGGCGTGGTTTGCACGGCGGCACCCAACATCAAGAAGAAGGCCACCGCAGCAAGCGCGCGCGTGAGTTGGTGTAACTTCATTGCAGGTGATTTCTCTTTCAGCGCCCTAAGGGACTGGCAACATGGAAAAATTTTGCGCATGGGACGGCGACATCTTAGTGCTGAATGTGCTTGGAAAGCCCAGTTCCAAGTGTGATGTCATTGGCAAGGTGAAGGGCAATCAACTGAAAATTAGCGTGACGGCCGCGCCGGAAAATGGCAAAGCCACTGATCACATGGTGCGATTTCTTGCCAAAGAGTTTGGCGTGAGCAAATCCGCTATCGAAGTTGTGTTTGGCCAGACGAATGTGAACAAGCAATTGCGCATTCGCGCGCCAAAGACTTTGCCCGCAGTGATAGCGCAAGCTTTGTGAGGCGTTGAGTTGTTGAGAATCTGTGTCGGCAACATATTCGCCGCAGGTCGCGTCGCGCGTTTGAAGCAGCGCTATTTGCGCGCAATGATTTCAAGCACCGTTGGCGTAAGCATGATGGATTGTGGATCTTGTTCAGCGCGGGCCAGTTCTGCAAGCACATTCGCTGCGAACGCATTGTCCACTTGTCCCAGTTCAATAAGTCGCGGTAAATACGTGCGTATGAAGCCGGCGGGCCACTGCCACAACGGCTCATGTGGACGCGCCGCGCGCGCGATGGGCTTGATGGACATGGTTTCAAAACCGTGCTGGCGCAATTCTTTCAACAGTGTTCCCGCGATGTTGGCGTTGCCGCCGCGAGCGCTGAAACTTTTCATGGCCGCCTGTGTGAAAGAGTCAATACCAGGCGTGGGTGGTTGCAATCCGTATGTTTCATAGTGCACGTATTCATGGAACACCGCAACGCCGCCCGCGCGAAGTGCATTGTGGACTCGGCGGACCAGCGCGCCAACATCGGGCACGAACATGCAAACCCAGCGGCACCATGCGGCGTCAAACTCCGCGCCAGCGGTTGCAAGTGGAATGTCATCATGCATTAAGTCAAGAATGTGAACGCTGACATTGTTCAAGCCGCGGGCGTTCGCCTGGTCCTTCACCTCTTGCGCAAATTTGCTTGAAATTTCAACCGCAGTCACATGACCAGTGCCTCCAACAATGTCCGCAAGATCCATGGTGGCAAAGCCAGGACCCGCGCCAACATCCACAACGCGTGTGCCTGTGCAAATGCCCGCGCGTTTCCACGCATCAAGAACAAATTCTTGCCACAACGAATGTTGCATGCCAAGTCGGGCGTGTTCGTCGTTGTGTGTTCCAAGCACATAGTCAGGTTTGTGCGGAATTTGGTTTGAAGCGTTCGATTGCGGCATGTGGAAATCGTAATACAAATCTATGAGGTATCGTGGTGCGCATGAACAGAATTCAATATGCCGTGGTGGTGATCAAGAATGGATTTCTGACGTGCGCCTTTGCGCTGATGTTGAGCGCGTGCGCCGCAAGTGGGGGTGCCAACTCAGTGAAGATCTCATCGGCGCATGTTCAACACGTGGTTTTTGTGACGCTTGCAAACCCAAGCGATGCCGCGGCCATGAAGGCGGATTCCGACGCCGTGTTTCCAAAAATTCCTGGCGTGCTGAATTACGCGTGTGGCCCACATATTGATGTGGGTCGCAAAAATGTCCGACAGGATTACACGCTTGGCGTTCTTGTGGAATTTGCCAACGTGGACGCGTATCGCGCGTTTCAAGCGAACCCCGAACATGTTGCGTTGATCAAGAAATGGAAACCAAAATGGTCCAAATCGGAGATGTTTGATTTTGGCGCGCCATAATCGACGCCCGCTTCCAAGGTCTTTGTGGATTCTTGGCGCGATCAGTCTTTTCGCCGACCTTGCCGGCGAGATGACCTATCCGCTGTTGCCACTTTTTGTAACGGGCGTGCTTGGCGCAAGTCCAGTCGCGTTGGGATTGATCGAGGGCTTCGCCGAAGCAATTGTCAGTGTTATGCGCGGGCTTTCTGGCTATTACAGCGACGCAACCGGCCACCGTGTGCGATGGGTTCGCCGTGGGTACGGCATTACATTTATTGGAAAAATTTTCGTCATGGTCGCTTCTCATTGGAGCTTTGTCTTGTGCGGTCGCACGTTGGATCGCGTTGGCAAGGGTGTTCGCGGAGCGCCGCGCGACGCGCTGATCGCGGAAAGTGTTTCAATACAAGATCGCGGACGCGCATTTGGTTTTCACCGCGGCGTCGATTCGCTTGGTGGAGTTGGTGGCGCGCTCATCGCGGCGGCGGTTCTTGCGTGGCTGATTGGCTCGCGCGCGGCAACGCCGCAAGATGCTCCGCAATTTCGAATCATCTTCGCCATCGCCGCGGCGTCTTCGGCCGTCGCGTTCTTCATGACCTGGCTCATTCCACATACGTCACCAACGCAAGTGGAGCAGCGTCAAAAAGATTTCGCCAAGTCGACGGGCGTTCCCTATGGAAAATCATTTTGGGTTGCCATGAGTGCGCTGGTGTTGTTCATGCTGGGGAATTCCAGCGACACATTTCTGTTGTTGCGCGCGCTTGATCTTGGTCAATCACCCGTCACATGCGTTTTGTTGTACGCGTTGTTCAACGCCACATACACCGCGGCGAGTTATCCCATGGGCTTGCTCAGCGATCGTCATGGTCGCTGGCCGGTGCTCGCCACAGGTTGGGCCATTTATGCCGTCAGTTATGCTGGATTTGCCTTGCTGAGCGCCGATTCATCTTGGATGTTTTGGGTGCTCTTCGGCTTGTATGGAGTCAGTGTTGCGTGCACGGAAGGAACAGCGCGCGCCATGATCGCAGACTACGCGCCCAAAGAACGCTTGGCATCCGCGCTTGGCTTGTTTGGATTTTTCCAAGGCGCTGCCGTGTTAAGTGCAAGCGTCGCCGCTGGAATTTTGTGGAGCTACGGACTTCCACAAATCGCTTTCTGGATGGGAAGCGGATTCGCTGTCGCAGCATTGGCTGTTCTGCCATGGGTGACTGGTCGAGTTGAGCATGCATCAAAAGATGTTCCCGCGCTCTCGATTGAACGATTGAATTCCGATTCCTAAATACAAACGCCCGACTCGTTTGAGCCGGGCGTTTTGAATTCAAATTTGTAAATGGAAATGGATCGAAGTGATTTAGTTGCACTCGCCAAAGCCCAGCAGTAATAAACTCGTGTCGCTGCTGTCCACGATGCCGTCCTGGTCAAGATCCGTTACGCACCCGCCGCAAACGCCAAAATCCAGCAACATTATGCTCATATCAGCGCTATCCACCGCGCCTGAGAAATCAAAGTCTCCCACGCAAATTGGCGCCGCAACGCTGGTTCGCAATGTTCCTGCGCCGCCCACGTTGGCGGTGCTGCCAATGCGGATGTACCAAGTGCTGCCAGCGGTCACGGGCCACGTCACGCTACTGGTTGTGCCGCCGCACGAGTCATTGTTGCAAGCGATTGAATTCGCGGAACTGGTTGGACATGATGCGCCTGGATACACAACAAGACGCGTGTCGAAACTGGCAAGTCCGCATGTTGTGGCGGTCGCGTCGCCTGTGGTGGCTGCGGTGAATTTCATCCACACATCTTTGTTCATGCTTGTTCCACCGTCGCAACCCGCCGCCACGGCAAGCGAGCTATTGGTGGCGTAGGTTGAATTGAACGCGGTGTCGGCGCTGCCAACAGCCGTTGCGCCAGCGCACTCATCATTCGCAGGTGCTGGAACACTTACTGAATAGGTAAATGAGTAGTCGTTGCGAGTGTCGCTGTACAAGAACACCCGCATCAGAATGGTGCTGCTTGAGGTGGTGTTGGTGTATTGGAAGGAATCATTGCTCACGCGACCACTGCGAGAAACCAAGGCGGTTCCGCCGCATGTGGAGAAAAGCTGCGTGTCAATGTCGCCATTGGTGTGCGTGAAAGTCTCAGAAATTGTCACAGTTGCGGTTGGTGGAACCGTGAGCGCGTACCAGTCCTCATCAAGACGCTTGACCACCAGACCCGTGTACGTGCCGGCGGCAACTGCCTTGGCCGCGGCGCAACTGTCATTTGGTTCTTGCGCATCGTCTGTGCCTGCGGCAAGCGAAGTTGAGAAGCCACCGGCATTCACGGCGTTGTCCCATCGACCGTAGCCGTCCTTGCCTGTCAACAAAGTGCAACTACTGGATCCACAAGTCAACACGCCATACATTTTTTTGTCACTGTCTTGATAGAGCGCGCTGCCGGATGATCCACCTTCGGTGACGCCGCTGTACCACGACACGGTTGACCACTGAGTGCTGGTTCCGCAAATGCTGGACGCGGCGGCTTTGTTGCAGAATGAAATAGTCATCTCGCGGCCGCCTGGAAAATGAATTCCAGTGGACGCTGTTCCAGTCGCGGGATTGGTCGACATCCAGCCGGCCCAGTACGCAGTGGTTGGAAGTGTGGCGCGAATTTGCAACAGCGTGCAGTCGCTAGTCAGATATGTTTTGACCAAGTCGGAGCCCACCGCGTTGTAAGTGGTTCCCGTTGTGCCATTGCACGTCGTGGCTCGGAAGTTGAATAAGAACTGGCAACTATTGGCCTCGCTCTGAATTGAAATACAGTGATTTGCAGTGGAAAAGTAGGGGGTTTCATCGGCGGCATTGGTGGCCATGAGTTGACCAGAGCACAAGTAGCTGGCGCCTCCACTGGTGAAAGTCATGCGCGCGGCGGCGTTTGATTCATTGGCCCATGTTGGAAAACACACTGGGTCTTGATCGCATGTCGTGGCTTCTTGCGCTTCAGTTGCAAAAATATCGCGATAGCCGTGGGTGAAGTCCACGCTTTCAAATGGAAGCGCTTGCGCAGAACTGCTGTCGGGAACAAACCATTCAATTCGGCTGGACTGGCCAGGTGCGAACACGCCCCAAGCTTCACCGTTTTCAAATTCTCCTCGCTCAAGAATTGGGCCGGCAACTTCAGTTCCGTTGCCAGAAACTAAATACAGTTTTTCGCCAGGTTCAAGCATGACACCAGACAAATGAAGACGATTGAACACAGAACCGAATCCAGAAATCTCAATGCGCCAAACTCGGCCACCATCCACATTCACCCATTGCCCATCACCCAGGGTCACATTCACGTCTTGGGAAATTCCAATGCGCAGTGGCGCGGGTTGCGCGGTGCGATCATCTTGTTGCAGCACCGTGAACAGATCAATGTCGCCCAGTACCACATTTGGAATTGGCATAAAGCCAAGGCCAAGTTGCTCGGTCGGCGCGGCCTCGACTGGCTTGGGTTCATTCAGTGGCGCAAGAGGTCCGTGACCAGTCGCGTCGGCGAACAGTGTGCTTGTGATGCAAGTGCAAAGAATGGTCGCAAGCGATACAGCGATATTGGTTTGAAGTTTCAAGAGGGTCTTTCTGGATCTAAAAATGACAAAAGGAAAGTCAATGACTGATTCACAGTATCACTGATTCCCTGCTGATCAAGTAGATTTTGAAATAAAAACCAAATTGAACAGTGCGTTTACGGACGCTGTTTGACAAACCGCGCAGTCACATGAGTTCAGCGGCGGCAGCTTGGAAACAACGGTGCATTTCAGCGCGGATTTCGGCCTCGCTTAGGTGCACTCCGCGCGCCTTCAGGTCGGCGTGAATTTTGTGTTGCACATCCATGTCGCCTGGAGTCTTCAAGTCCGCGCGCACAAGTTCGGTGGAGTAGGTGGCAATTTCCTCCGCGCTCATTTTGCATTTGGCGCCAACCCATGCGGCCAACATTTTGTCCCGGCGTGCCTCAACCTTAAATCGAAGTTCCGCGTCATGCGCGAATTTTTTCTCGTAACTCTCTTCTCGTTTGTCGAATGCGGATCCTGACATGGTGTTGCTCCTTTTGGGTTTTACAGTCTAGCCACATTTGAAATGACATTGTGACGCTTTGTACAACTTTGGGACGTGGGAATGTGCCACTTATTGGGGTTGCTTGGATTTATTTGGCGTCGTTCAATGCCTTGCGCAATGTTGCGGAGTCGGCAGCAGGCTTGGGCCATTTCAAGTCAAGCGATTTCAAATGCGCCAGCAGGATTTCGCTGACAAGCAGGTTTCGGAACCACTTTTTATCGCTGGGAATAACAAACCACGGCGCATGCTTTGCGCTGGTGGCTGCAAGCGCGTCATGAAACGCGTCCATGTACTCATTCCAAAATGCGCGCTCCGCCAAATCAGCCAAATTAAATTTCCAGTTGCGTTGCGGTTCCTCAATGCGGCTTTGCAGGCGCGCGAACTGCTCGTCCTTGGAGATCAGCAGAAATAATTTCACAATGGCGGTGCCCTCATCGGCAAGCAACTTCTCAAATTGATTGATGTGCTCGTAGCGGCGCTCGCAGGTTTTACTGTCAATCCATTTATGCACGCGCGTAATGAGCACGTCCTCATAGTGGCTGCGGTTGAACACTCCAATCATTCCCTTGGCTGGACACGCTTGATGCACGCGCCACAAATAATCGTGGGCCAGTTCAATTTTCTCCGGCTTTTTAAATGACTTCACATAGACGCCTTGCGGATTCATGCAACTGAACACATCGCGTATCACGCCGTCTTTGCCCGCGGTGTCAATTCCTTGAATCACAATCAGAACGCCGCGCGAGCCATCCGCGAACAATTTGTATTGCAGTTCTGAAATAGCCTTCAGATTTTCCTGAAAGATGGGGGCCATCGCTTCGCGCGTAAGTCCCTCGTCATCGTTGGTTTTCCAATCTTTTAAATGCAATTTTGATTTTGGATCAACTTGAAATTTGGAAAGTGCAATGGGCGGCATGGGGTGGTTTCTCTTATTTTGAAAGGCAATTCTGCCTTGTTCACTGCAAGGATAATCAACTTCAGCGTGGGTGGGGAAAGTACTATCGCCGTGTGCCGCAAGTAGATGCAAAACAATCCTTGATGAATGAAAGTGTGTGCCGTGTGTGCCTTCGTCAGTCGCTCGCGCCGTTTGTGCAGAAGGATGGCTTGACCTACCTGCGCTGTTGTCATTGTCACGCGACATTGTTGTCAGCGCAGCAACTGCCCAGTCATGAAACGCAGTTGCAGAAATATTTGCAGCATGAGAATGATCCGCAAGACATTCGCTACCGCGAGTTTTTAAATCGTGTGGCTGCGCCGCTGCTTGCTGCATTGCCGCCCAAACAAGTGGGTCTTGATTTTGGTTGTGGACCAGGGCCAGCGTTGGCGAACATGCTTTCGGAGGCGGGGCACACCATGCACTTGTATGACCCATTTTTTTTCCCAGACAGTGCGGTGCTTGATCAACAATTTGACTTTGTCACTTGCACGGAAGTGGTCGAACATTTTCATCAGCCGCATGCGGAGTTCACGCGCTTGGTTGCGTTGCTAAAACCTAGCGGACTGTTGGCGCTGATGACCAACTTTCAAACCGACGACAGTCGCTTTGCCGATTGGCACTACCGACGCGATGCCACGCACGTGACTTTCTATCGGCAGGAGACATTCCAAGTCATTGCGCGTGAGTTTGACTTGGCCTGCGAAATTCCTTGCAAAAACGTTGTGTTTTTACGAAAATCAGGCGTGTCTTCATAGGCGGGCATTCGGATTTCTAGCGGACACGATCACGCGCGTGCGTTACCTTCCCTTGCATGACTGCAAACTTGCACACTCAAAGAAGGAAACATCATGTACCGCTCCAATGATCGAATCATCGCTGGCGTATGCGGCGGTATCGCCGACAAGTTTGGTTGGTCCGCCAACCGTGTACGTATCGCCTATGTATTACTCTCAATAATCAGCGCCGCGTTTCCTGGAACGCTGGTGTATCTCGTCTTGTGGTTTCTCATGCCAGAGCGTTCAAGGTAGTAATCGCGCGCGTCACTTGGCGCAATGGAGTCATTGCTGCAGCGGTTATGTCTTGATTGCATTTGAAACACGGACTGGAAGTGGTTACGCTTTCATACTGATGGTCATGATGATTCCGTTGGCACGCCTTCGCGTGCATTCAGAATTAACACAATCTGAATTTTTCAGAAGTGTTGGCTGTCGCTCTTACAACACAATTTCAAATGGAGGTCATTCACATGTTGAATGAAATATTGATCGATATGCGCCCGGAAATTTTGCTGCGCATTGGACTCACCCTTGCCGCAGGATTTATTCTTGGCATTGAGCGTGAGCGTCATGGCCGCGCCGCTGGTTTGCGCACAACGCTGCTTGTAAGCCTTTCCGCCTGCGCCGTGATGATTATTTCCGATTCGTTCTACGTCAAAAGTTTGGCCCTGGTTGGTAGCGCGCCGGCGTGGCACCCTGATCCCGCGCGACTTGCCGCGGGCGCGCTTTCTGGCATGGGCTTTTTAGGCGCGGGCGTGATCATTCGTCAAACCAGCCACATTGTGCGTGGCGTTACAACCGCGGCCACGCTGTGGTCGGCCACGGTCATTGGCTTGGCGTTTGGTTCGGGCGCGATTGGTATTGGCTTGCTTGCGTCTGTCGCGTCCATTGTGATTTTGTATTTGCTTCCAATTATTGCATCCAAAATTCAAGATGATTGGTACGCAGACTTCTCAGTGAACCTGAAAGATGGCGGAGTGACGGTGGATGACATCTTGAAAGAGCTGAAATCTTTTTCAATCAAGATCAAGAGCCTAGATATTCAGACTTCACAGGAGCAGCCGCGTCAACGCATGACGTTCCACTTGAAGTTTAAAAAGTTTGATTTGGTTCGCTTTCCCGTGAAGGTGAGCGAGCGAATCGGTCAAATGGCTGGAGTGCAGGACACGCATTGGCACGCGTAAGTTTTGATATTGGTGGTCATGCTGTGCGTCCATCCATATCGCCACATGCGCGTTAGAATATTTCAAATGAAGCGACTTGTTTTTGTATTGGTCTTTGCAATCGCATGTGTCAATCGTCTTGGGGTTTGCGCAAGCGAGCCCGCGTCCATATTTTCAAATCAAGAACTGCGTGTGGCTGTCATCTACAGCCCGCCATTTAC
>CAIUGT010000039.1 GCA_903898755.1 uncultured bacterium
CACATTCTCTTCGGTGATTTTTCCGCGGCCAGAAAGCCGTCGAAGCGCGCCGCCTAATTTTTCTGAGAGTGATTCAAACATGATTGGGGAATCCTAGGCGAAAGTCGCTTTGAAGCAGGACGCAATAAAGAATGAAGACCGAGGTCAGGACGCAGGCTTATGAAACGCGAGCCGTGCTTTGCGTGGACGCACGCGCGGCTTTGGGTGCGGCTTCAACTACTGCGCGAATGGTGCGCGCGATGTTGCTCGCATCAATGCCGGCTTCCACCAGTTGATCGCGGCGTTCGCCTTGATAAATCCAATGATCAGGCAATCCCATGCGGGTGATGAGTCGTGTGTCTAGGCCACGTTCATTGCAGGCCTCCAGCACGCAACTGCCAAAACCGCCGCGAACGGAATGATCTTCAACAGTGACCACGGGAATATTTTTGCTGAGCAGTGATTCAAGCAGTTGAATGTCAACTGGCTTGGCGAAGCGCGCGTCGTACAAGTTGACGCGATATTCGCTGTCAAGAGATTGCAGCGCGGTTGCGCCTTCAATGGCCATGACGCCGTAAGCCAAGATTGCGACATCTGGAGAAGCGTGTTCAACCAACGCGCGCGCTTTGCCCAAAACAAATTCAGGACACGCGGACTTTGTGAACAGATCGCTGACGGCTTCACGTGGATAGCGAAGCGCGCTTAAGCCCGCGTCATGCTTGCGCATAAATTCAAGCGCGGCTTTCAGGCTGGGCTCATCCATGGCGGCCATAAGAACGGCGTTTGGAAGCGAAGCGAGCAAAGAAATATCGCAGAAGCCGTGATGCACGGCGCCGTCGTTGCCAACCAAGCCGGCGCGATCAAGCAACAAGCGAACGGCAAGGCCTTGCAGCGCGACTTCTTGGAAAGCTTGATCGAAAGCGCGTTGCATGAACGTGCTGTACACGGCGAAGAAAGGTTTCCAACCAGTTTTGGCAAGGCCAGCCATCATGTCCAAAGCGTGACTCTCGCAAATGCCCGAGTCCCAAGTGCGCTCTGGAAACGCGGCGGCAACTTTGGAAATTCCAGTGCCGTCCGGCATGGCCGCGGTGCACGCGACAACTTTTGGATCGCGCTTCATGACTTCCGTCAACGCGTCGCCGACAGCGCTTGTGAAAGAGCGCGAACTTTTCTTCAACTCAATGCGGCAGCCTTCGCTTTCCATGTCAGGCACGGAGAACGGACCAGGCGAATGCGTTGCCGATGGATCGGATTCGCAGAATGAAAAACCCTTGCCTTTGACGGTCTTGACATGCAAAACCATTGGGCGGTCGAAGTGCTTGGCCTCGGTGAAGAATTCAATGAGCGAATTAAAATCATGGCCATCGATTGGACCGACGGCGACAATTCCAAAGTGCTCAAACCACGCGTCGTGGCTGATGGCGGCTTTGCTCATGTCGCCCATGCGGTGATACAGCTCCGACATTTCGCGACCGCCAGGAATAAGTTTGGCAACATCCTTGGCGCGCTTTTTAAATTCCGCGTAGCCATGACTCATGCGCAGGCGATCAAAATAGGTGGCCAGCGCGCCTTGTGGCTTGGCGATACTCATGCCGTTGTCGTTGAGAACGACAAGGAATTGACGGCGCAATGTGCCTGCGCTGTTGAGACCTTCCATGGCGAGTCCGTTGACAATGCTGGCGTCGCCAATGAGCGACACAACACGGCGGCCGTTTGGATTTGTTCCATCAAAGCCGTCGCCGTTCAGTGAATCGCCGCGCGCCATTCCGACGGCGGTGGAAATTGCGGTGCCGGCGTGGCCCACGCTGAAAAGGTCATAGGCGCTTTCGCGAGGCTCTGGAAATCCAGCCATGCCATCGCGTTGGCGAAGTCGTGACAAAAGCGGTTGGCGACCCGTGAGCAGTTTGTGCGTGTAGCACTGGTGGCCAACATCCCACAACATGCGGTCGCGGCTGAAGTCAAACACATAATGCATTGCGATGGTGAGTTCAACCACGCCAAGATTTGGCGCAAGATGTCCGCCCGAAGTCATGCACTGATCACAAATGGCTTTGCGAACTTCGGCGGCGAGTTGAGGCAATGCGGAAGGCGCCAGAGCTTTGAGGTCGGCGGGGGAATGAATCGTTGGAAGAATTTGCATGTCTTAGATCGGTGTGAAAGGCGAAATGCCTGAAGAGAAGTCTAGCGAAAGTTTCCTTGAAAGTCACGCATTCATGCAAAAATTTGGTGTGGAAATGAGCCGCGCGGATTTGCGGAATATTGCAAGGCGATTGAGCGGAGTTTTTGAGGGCGTGGCTTTGAAGTTGGCGTATGTAGCCCGCACAAAATCACTTTGTTCGAGTGGCAAGCGCTTGCGCCATGACTCGCAGTGGTTGGGCCGAGGCGCCTAGCGGCTTGAGAAGTTGCTCGCTTTGCTCGAGCAGTTCCTTGACATAGTCGCGGCTCCATGCGACGCCGTGAATTTTTGGATAGGTCATTTTCCCTTGGGCCTCATCTTTGCCGGCGGATTTACCAAGATGCTCGCTGGATTGCGTCTGGTCCAATATGTCGTCGACCACTTGAAACATAAGTCCCATGGTTTCGCCCCAGTGCGTCAACCGATCAAGTGTGTCGGCGTTGGCGGCGGCGGCGAACGCGCCCATGCGGCAAGCGGCACGAATGAGCGCGCCTGTTTTTTGGCGGTGAATAAGTTCGAGTTGTTGCGCGGGGTTGAAGTCCTTGGGAAATCCACCAAGCGTGTCGAGCACTTGGCCGGAAATCATTTCTGTGGTTGCGCTGGCAAGTTCATGCGCAATGTGCGCGGCGCCAATGGTGCATGAAAGCGCCTGTTCCATGGCGATTGAAAGCAGCGCGTCGCCCGCGAGAATGGCAAGCGCCTCGCCAAAAGCGATATGCGTTGTTGGTCGACCGCGGCGCAGAGCGTCGTTGTCAAGCGCGGGCAAATCATCATGCACCAAACTGAAGGCGTGGATCATTTCAATGGCGACCGCGGCAGGCATGGCGTTTTCCATGCTGCCACTTGCCGCCGCGCAACAATGCAGGCACAGCAATGGGCGCACGCGTTTTCCTCCGCCCAAGAGCGCGTACTGAGTGGCTTCTTTTAGTTTTGCCGCGAGTGATCGAGTGGCGATGGTTTCCGTCAGCGCGTGTTCAACATGCGCAAGCAATTCTTCGTCGGTCACAATTTGTTTTGTCTTCAATTCAAGCATCGTTGGCAGTATATAAAGTTGCCGAGAGTGCCTATGATGCCGCCCATGAGTAGCGCATTCAACGAGTTTCTAGGATTTCTTCAGCACGGCGGATTCATCATGTATCCGCTTTTATTCTTGGCCATCTTTTCGCTGTCACTCACGGTGGAGCGGATTATTTTCTGGACCAAGACCGCCAGTCGCAAGTCCAAAAATCAGGTGGACGCATTGGTGGAGGCCCTGCGCGCCGGCAAGCGTGACAAGGTGATTCAATTGTGCGATGGAAGCACGCTGCCAGACATGGCCGTTGCGGCGCGCATGGTGATTGACGGCAGCGATGACAGCGTGGCGTCGGCGGCGGCGGAAATTCAGCGACATCGTCTTGAACGGTTCTCAGTGATTTTGTCCACCATTATCACGGCCAGCCCCATGATTGGAATTTTGGGAACGGTGATTGGAATTATTAAAAGCTTTCAAGTGCTTGGCAACACAAGTGGCTTGGCTGATCCGCGCGGAGTTTCCGGCGGAATTGGCGAGGCGTTGATCACCACGGCCAGTGGTCTTGCTGTGGCGTTGCTGACGCTTTTTCCGTACATGGCCTTCAAGGGTTTGGCGGATCGCGGACTTGGACGAATGGAATCCGTCATCGCGGCGGCGCAAATTGGATTGCCGCGTCGGCCAACTCGATTAAAGGAATTGGACGAGAGCAACGCGGCCATGCAACGGGAACCCGCGGAAGCCACGCGTTGAACGGCAATCTGAAACTTGCATTTCTGAAAGGCGTTGGGGAGCCATTTGAATTTACTCCCGATGTGTCTGTCACCATTGGCCGCGCAAACGACAGTGTGGTGCACTTAAATGATCCGCATGTTTCGCGGCGCCATGCCACGCTGAATTGCATTGAAGACAAGTGGACTTTGGTGGACAACGGATCGAGCCATGGAACTCGCATCAATGGATCTTTGCTTTTGGCGCAAGAGCCATGCGTTCTTGCGCATGGTGATCAAATTTTAATTTCGCCATTTGTCTTGCGCGTGGATTTGGGCGGCCAGGCCATGACGCTTATTCAAGTTTCCGCAGCAGATTCTGGCAGCGAAATTCAATTGATTGCGCAAGACGAACTCGCCAATTTGGCCGGCCAGCGCTTGAATGTGTTGTTGGATGTGGCGGCAAAATTGCAGGAGGCAAACGATGAGAAAACGTTGGCTTTCACGGCGGTTTCCTCATTGTTGTTGGGCACCGGATTTGGCCGCGCCATGTTGCTTCGGGGACACGATGGCACCACGTATGAAATGCTTGCGACCGCCACGAATGCGAAGAACAAGAATGTCGAAACTCGAATCAGCAGCACCTTGCTTCGCGCTGCCGCGGCGGGAAAGTCAGTGCGACTGGACAAGGCCGCTGGCATGAACATGTCTGAGAGCATGATGGGCGAGGGCGTGACGGCGGCTCTCTGCGTTCCAATTGTGTTGGGCGCAAGTGTTGAAGGATTTTTATATTTGGATTCCACTGGCGGCTTCAAGCCCGGCGCCGACGCCGCCGCGTTCGCGCAAGCGTTGGCGCAATTTGTTGGCATGGGTCTGGGAGAAATTCGTCGGCGAGATTTGGCTGATCGGCAAATGCATATTCAAAATGAACTCGCCGCTGCGCATGCGGTGCAGCGGCGGCTGATGCCCGCGGACTTCGGTTCAATGGGACCGTGGCGCTGGAAATTACATTGCGAACCTGGTCGTGTTGTGGCCGGCGACATTATTGGCGCGGGCGTTGGCGCCGATGGATTCTGGTTTTTCCTGGGCGATGTGGCTGGAAAAGGAATGAGCGCCGGCATGATGATGGCAAGCATTCAAGCGTATTTAGCTGCGGAATTGGAACGTGGAAGTTCGGTCGTGCACGCAATGAACGCTGTCAATTCCTACGTTCGTCGCCACCGAAGTCAATCCGAGTTCGCCACATTGATGGCTATGCGGTTGTCCGCGGACGGCCGCGTGATGCGCATGGTGGACGCGGGCCATGCCATGGGAGCCATTGTGCGCGCGGGCGCCGCCGCGACATTGCTTGAATGCAATGGAGGGCCGCCAGTTGGAGTGCTTGATGATGCGTTTGAATTCAGCGAGTTTCAATTGCAGCCTGGCGATCGCATTTTGTTGTTCAGCGATGGCGTGTGCGAGCAACGCAATGCCGACGGCGACGAGTTGGGCATGCAACGCGTGCTTGAGTGCGTGGCCAATAGCCGCGATGAGCACGCTGATGTTGAATGCGTCATGAACTTGTTGCGCGCGCATGCGGCCGGCGCGCCATTTGCCGACGATGTGAGCGTGGCGAGCGTCGCATTTGGAATGCGTGAAGAAGCGACGCGTGCATGATCAATTCACGCCAAGCTGAAAACGCTTGTGTGTGAGATCGATCACTGATCTGCAAATGTTCCGGTGTGCACGGCGCTCTTCATTTGTGCGTTTGAAATGTCTGTCAAATTCAACCATTCGCGCATGTCGGTGAACTCCTCGTAATTTTCAAGCTTGGTGCTTCCATCACCTTTTGCAGCGGGAATTTGCTTGGAATAGCGCATCAACGCAATGGCTTGGTCGGTGTACACGGCTAGGCTGAATGGATCGTTGTTTGACGTGCTCCAAATTCGCTCGCTACCAAGCCACGGTGGTGTGAGCCACGCGGCGCCCGCGACTGACGGCTCTAGAATTCGATATCCATCCTTCACAGAATTTGAATTCGCATTGGCCGCCAGATACGCGGCGGGCGCGAAGACGGTCATGCGATCAGGAATAGCGATACCACCGATGGTGCGCGTGGTGGCGCCCGCATTGGAATTTTTACCCGTTCCAATTCGCAGTCCGTCGGAGAAATAGGGGCGCGCAATCCCAGGCGACTTTGGATTTTTTGAAATGTCCCACCAGCCACCAAGATAAAACGCGTTGTAGCCATAGGCGGGTTGCAACGCCACGCTTGCGCCCATGGTCGCACTTGGACACAGTTGCCGCAGCGCGGCACTTTGGGAGGCGCTTGCAATTTCAAGTGGCGCAATGGTGTAGATCGAACCAGTGGAACTGGAATTTGGATCATCGCGATATCCCAGCAAGAGTTCCCATGAATAATCAAGGTATGGAGCAAGTCGCCATGGATAGGTTTGCGTGGCGGCGCGGTCGAATTTATCGCTGGATTGACCCTCTACTTTTTCCTTCATGCGATACGTGACCTTCCACATTTTTTGAACTTCCACTGAAAGAAATCCAGGCAAGCACTGGTCGTTGTATTGATTGGCGTAGAGAGTCCAGCCCGTGAAGAGTTGGCGCAGGTTGCTGAGTTGCTTGGAGTTCTTGGATGTTTTCAATGCGCCAGTAATTCCGCTGACCAACAGCGCCAACAAAATGGCGATGATGGAAACAACCACCAGCAATTCAACAATGGTGAACGCGCGGACGGAGTCGCGGCGCATCAGCGACCGCCGACGGTCACTTTTTCAACGAGGCCTTTGCGAATTTTGTCCACGCCGGAACCAAGTTCTCCAATCGGATCTGGCGGAACAATCTCCACGCTCTTTTCGCCCAACTTGGCCTCGCCACGGCGAACCTTGGCTTGGAAATTGGTGCACTCAAGCAGCAAGCGATCCAGAATTTCTTCCTCTGGAACATTGGCCACTTTTTGCCCTTGCACATAGATGATTCCGCGGCGATCGCCCGCGAACACAGCCACATCGGCGCCTTCGGCTTCGCCTGGACCATTCACAATGCAGCCCATGACGGCCACTTTGATTGGCAGCGAAACTTCCTTTGCCAACTTGGCTTCGACTTCTTTCACAAGCGTGAACAAATCAACTTGAATGCGGCCGCATGTTGGACACGCGATCAGTTCAACACCCTTGCGCTCGCGGCGGCCAAGGCAGTAGAGAATTTCCAAACCGTCTTTGACTTCATCAATGTGATCGCTGGCGTATGAAAGACGAATGGTGTCGCCGATGCCGTTGGCAAGAAGCGTGCCAAGTGCGATGGTGGAGCGAATAGTGCCAGTTGATTTTGGACCAGCATGCGTCACGCCAAGATGCAGCGGGTGGTCGAAGCGCTTGGAGATTTCCGTGTATGCGTCAATGCACAGCGTGGCGTCCATGCTCTTGGCGCTGATCACGATGTCATGGAAATCGCGCTCGGCGAAAATTTCCAAGTACTCCTCCAACTTCGCGATCATGAGCGCGAGCAAATGGCCGGATTTATGGCCCTCGAAATACATTCCCAATTCCTCGGCGCGGCGTTGCTTGTCGCGGCGCTCAATAATGGAGCCCTCGTTCACGCCAATGCGAATTGGAATTTTGCGCTCTTTGCAAGCGTCGATGACTTTGAGAACTTGATCGCGGTCGCTGATGTTGCCTGGGTTCAAGCGAATCTTGTGCACGCCAGCTTCAACGGCTTCAAGCGCGCGTTGATAATGAAAGTGAACATCGGCGACAACTGGAACTTTCACTTGGGGCAAAATGTGGCGCAGTGCCTCGGTGTCTTTGCGCTCAGGCACGGCAACGCGCACCATGTCGGCGCCGGCGTCGGCGTAGCGGTTGATCTCGGCCACGCACGCGTCAATGTCGTAGGTGAAACCGGCGTTCATGGTCTGCACAGAAACAGGCGCGTCGCCTCCGATTTTCACTCGGCCAACGCGGTCATCTCCAACGGTCACTTGACGGGTCTTGCGGCGTTCTTGCATTTCTTCAGTGTAGCGAGGAAGTTGCGTAAATCGATGCGAACAGAGGCGTAAAAATTTGAGCCACATTGCGTGGTGAGCGCACGCGATTTTACGGTGCGACATTGTTGACGCCATGAGATTTTGATTTTGATCGATGGTTGACGCACAAACGTCTTGTGTGTGGTTATCTTGACAAACATGAATGCAGCCACCGCGCCGATATCGTTCGTGAAGACTCGTCTGAGCATCATGATGTTTCTTCAGTACGCGATTTGGGGAGCGTGGCTTCCGATTTTGTACCCATTTCTCATGGGGTTTCGAAAATTCAGCCTGGATCAAACCGGGTATTGCTTGGCGGCTGGCGCGGCCGGCGCCATCTTTGGTCCATTTATCGCGGGACAATTGGCCGATAGAAAGTTTGCCACGGAAAAGTTGCTTGCCGTCAGCCACGCCATTGGAGCGGTGCTTGTATGGAATCTTGCCGGCGCCGCGGATTTCTCAACGTTCTGCACTCTGAGTTTTATTTACGGCTTTGTCTACGCACCAACATTGGCGCTGACCAATTCAATGGCGCTTGCCAATATTTCCAACCGCGACCGCGACTTTGGACCCATTCGATTGTGGGGAACGCTGGGTTGGATTGCCGTGGGCATTTTGGTTGGACAAATGTTGCTGCGCAAATACACGCCAGCGGTTGGAACCGAAATTGAAATTGCGGCCGCGCAAAATGCGGGGCGCGCCGTCGCTTTTCAGTTGAGCGCAATCTTGGGTTTGGGTATGGCTGTGTATTGCTTGACGTTGCCGCACACGCCGCCAGCAAAATCACCCAAGCAGCGCATGGCATGGGCGGAGGCCCTGGGTGAAATTCGATTGCAGCCTTTGGTCACGCTTTTCTTGGTGGCCATTCCGGTGAGCATGATTCATCAGTTTTACTTTGTCTTTACAAGCGATTTTCTTGGCGCCATTCAACGCAAGGCCGCCAATGTGTCGGTGAATAATTTTGCCGATTGGACCAACCAGGTTTTTGGAGTGGGTGGCGGAGGATTGATGACCATTGGGCAAATGACGGAAATCGTGGTGTTAGGCGCCATTCCGTTGTTGACCAAAAAATTCAGTTACAAATCGCTGCTCATGATTGGTCTGTGCGCCTACGCGTTGCGCATGGCCATATTCGCCAACATGCCGACATTGTTGCCAGTGATGTTTGGCGTGGCGCTGCATGGTTTGTGCTTTGGCTGCTTCATCTTTGTCGCCTTCATGATGGTGGACAAATTCACCACCAAAGATGTGCGCGCCACGGCGCAAAATTTATTCAACCTGATTTTTGTGGGCGTAGGAATTATTGTTGGCAGCATGTTCGCCACCAAAGTCGCTGGCATGGCCACTGAAAATGAAGTGATGAATTACAAGCAGTTGTTCACGGTGCCCATGTGGATGGCGATTGGTTCATTGATCGCCATTGTCATTTTCATGCCAAGTCAAAAAGCGCTTGGCGCAAAAAATTAATCAACCGGCTTTGGCGATGGGCGTGGGGACTTGAGAATCTGGATGGATGGCCAGCAGCTGAACGCCGCCTGGCAAAATGAATTCCACCACATTGTCGCCATCCTTCACGGGGACATCGTCCATGGTGAAAATAGCGGCGCGCGGATTGGCGGCCTCATGGTTGGCCAGCGCAACTTCCAATGTTTTCTGCGTGCTTTCATCCAGTTTGCCCATGGCCTCGCGGCCGCGGCACTTTGGAAAACCGCTGCAACCCAGCCACGGACCGCGCTTGCCAAGACGCAAATTCAATTTGCGGGTTTTGCATTTTGGGCAATCCAAATCCGTGAGCAGCGGGGGCACTGAAGGCAATTTGATTTTGCCCTTCAAGTCCACATTGATGATGAATTGTTTTTTCTCAACGGGCTCCGCCAACGCCACCACGCCGCCGGCAACTTCTTGCGCGAGCTGTTTCTTGGTTTTCTTTTTCTTCTTGGGCTTCGGCGGCTTGGGCGGCAAGTCGCTGGTGATGAAGCGACCAAAGCGGCCAGTACGCATGACCATGGGTTGATTATTTTCTGGGCTGCAAATGTTCACGCGCTCTGGAAGCAGCGGACGACCTTCGCGGTCAACGGGCGCCGCGTAGACGCAGTCGGGGTATGAAACGCACGAAAGAAATTGCCCGTTCTTGCCAAAGCGATATCCAGTTTGACTGCCGCACTTGGGGCAGACATATGGCGCGGGATCTATTTTGGCTTTGACATGGTCGGCTGTGATGGCCTCATCTAAATCCGCTTTCAACTTTTTCCAGAAGGCGCGCAGCATTTCGTGCCATTCCATTTTGCGCTGGGCCACATCGTCCAACTCTTTTTCCATTTCGCGCGTGTAGCCAACTTCCAGAATGTCGTTGAACCACTTCACCAGAAAGTCGGTGACTTTCTCGCCCAAAGAAGTGCTTTCCAGGCTGGTTCCGCGCCGTTCCACATAGTTGCGGTCCACAATGGTGCGCACAATGCTGGCATAGGTGCTGGGCCGGCCAATGCCTTCCTCTTCCATGAATTTAATCAGGCTGCTTTCCGTATAGCGCGAAGGCGGCGAGCTAAATGATTGTTTGGCGTCGATTGAAAATGGAGCGAGCGTGTCGCCATCTTTCAATTTTGGAAGTTGCGCGTCCTCGGCGCTGCGCGGATTGACGCGCAAGAAACCGTCGAACACCAGCACGCGGCCGCTGGCTCGCAACACCGCGCCCGTGTCTTGATCGGATCGCTGAAAGAGAATGGTGGTGCGCTCAAATTCGGCGTCGGCGGTTTGACACGCCATGAAGCAGCGCCAAATTAAACCGTAGACCTTGGCTTGGTCCTCTGGCAAATCGCGCATGGCCGCTGATGGATCGCGTGAAGGATCGGTTGGACGAATGGCTTCGTGCGCTTCTTGCGCGCCCTCGGTTTTATTTTCGTAGTAGCGCGCTTTGTCTGGAACATATTGCGCGCCGAAATTCGTGCGCAAGTAACTGCGCGCAGCCTCGATGGATTCAGGCGCAAGATTGAGACTGTCGGTGCGCATGTAGGTGATCCAACCGGCCTCGTACAACTGTTGCGCCAAGCGCATGGTTCGATCGGCGGTCAAGCCAAGCGAGCCACCGGCGCGCTGAAGCGTGCTGGTTTTAAACGGTGGATAGGGCCGCGACATTTCGCGCTTGCCCTCAACGTTGGTCACTTTGTAACGCGCCTTTGGATCAAGCGTGCCGGTGACTTTCACATTGAAAGCCGCCGGACCTTTGCCCGCAGGATTTGCGGTTCGATCGGCGGAAACATGCTGCAAACCAACAGCGGTTGCCGCGTCCACCGCGCCTTTGGACAAATCGCGCGGCGCATCTTTGGTGCACGACAAGTCAAATTTTTTGCCTTTGATTTCAATCAGATCGGTTTCAAATCCACCATTGGAATCCAGCCATGCGGCCTGATCTTTTTGCGTTGCGCCCTTGCCGCGCTCGTCCAATTTGGACATGAACGCGTTCCATGTTTCACCCATGCCCGCGGCCTTGGCAAGCGCGTCGGTTAAGCGCACGCACACGCTCCACTTCTCATCTGGAACATGCGCGCGGATTTCGCGGTCGCGTTCCACAACAATACGAGTGGCCACGCTTTGAACGCGGCCCGCGCTTAAACCACCCGCGACTTTTTTCCACAGCACTTGGCTGACGGGGTAGCCCACAATGCGATCAAGAATTCTGCGCGCTTGTTGCGCGTTCACGCGGTCCATGTCAATCGGACGAGGATTGGCGAAACCTTCAAGCACTGCTTGCTTGGTGATGGCGTTAAAGACCACGCGCTTTGCGGTTGTTGGATCAACATTCACAAGCTCGGCAAGATGCCACGCGATGGCTTCGCCTTCACGGTCAAGATCGGTTGCGAACCAAATGTCGCTGGCGGCCGCGGCCAACTTTCTAATTTGCGCGACGAGCGGTTTCTTTTCAGGAGCGACCACATAGGTGGGTTCGAAGGTTAAATTTTCAATATCCACGCCGGGGACTTGCTGCTTCACGCCCTTTTCATTCTTGGGCGGAAGGTCGCGAATGTGGCCAACGCTGGCAATCACCACATAGCCGCTGCCCAGATATTGCTGCAGTTTCTTGGCCTTGGTTGGACTTTCGACAATCACCAAGTGCGAGCCGCCAATGGTGGCCACGGGGCTTTTTGCGGCCCGAGACGCAGGCTTTTTGCCTGTTTTTGCCTTTGATTCGGAAGGTTTTGCCTTGGACTTTGCCATATATAAGGATGCGATGAATAACCGAAGTTCGATCCTCGTCAAGTGACCAAGCGTGAAATGCTTGTCCGAGAACCACGCTCAAGGGGGGTCAAATCGCCCCGCAAAGCACCGTGAGAGCCTCTTGTGAGATTTTTTCAAATATTTTATTTTCCGCCTCCAAAGTCACGCAACGCGGCGAAGTTTGGAATCGACGCAACCAAGTTCGTTGCTGTTTGGCGTAACGACGCGTGCGAATTTTTATTTTTTCAACCGCCTCTTTGAGCGAGCAGCGGCTTTCAAGCGCGTCAAGCAATTCGCGGTAGCCCACGGCCTCCATGGCTTGGGGCACAAGCGGCGCGGAGCGCGTGAGTTGATTCACTTCATTCAGCCAGCCTGCATCCACAAAATGTTGCACGCGCGCGTTGATGCGCTGGTTGAGCGTTTCACTTTTCCATTGCAGCGAGAGCAATTGAAATCCATCGGGTATGAGTGGGCTCTCGCTGTTCCATTGATTGCGCGATGCGCTTGCGGGCTGGCCCGTTGAGTGCGCAATCTCAAGCGCGCGAATGCTGCGCCTGCGATCATTGATGTGCAAGCGCTCGGCGGTTTCTGGATCCACTTGGATGAGTTTTTCCCGCAACGCGTTGGCGTCAAGCGCATCAAGCGACTTGCGAAAATCAGCGTCTGGACGGGCGCTTTCGACCATTCCTTCAAAGAGAAGCCGCAGATACAAATTGGTTCCGCCAACCACAATCGCGTTTCGCTGGCGCGCGTGAATGTCGGCGATGGCGCGCGTGGCTTCGCGCAACCAGTCCGCCGCACTGAACGCATCGTGGTGCGGATCGGCCAAATCAATTCCGTGGTGCGCCACCAACGCGCGCTCGGCGGCGGTGGGCTTGGCGGTTCCAATGTCCATGCCGCGCCAGACTTGCATGCTGTCGGCCACCACAATTTCACCGTTGCCAGGAATGTGCTGCGCAAGCCACAACGCAAGCGCGCTTTTACCCGAGGCGGTTTCGCCGGCGATCACGATTGTTTTGCGTTGCGTGTGTGTGGGAATTGTGGTGTGGCTTTCAGGATGAATGTAAATTTAAATTTTGTGTTGAATTGTGTTGCACGCTTGCCGTGGCATCGAAGTGGCCAAAGAGTTTCTATCATCTCTTGCTGGAGAATATTGTGTCAAAGAAAACCATCGACCAACTGGATGTGCGCGGCAAGAAGATATTCATTCGGGCGGATTTCAATGTTCCGCAACACGACGACGGTTCCATTAGCGATGATCGGCGTATTCGCGCCACAATTCCAACCATTGAAAGCGTGCTCAAGCGCGGCGGTAGCGTGATTGTGGCCAGTCATTTGGGCAGACCTGAAGGCAAAGGCCACGAGTCCGCCTACAGCATGAAAGCCGTGGCGCAGCGATTGCGTGAATTGTTGGCCGGCGTCGCAGACAAGGTGCATTTGTCCAGCGAATTGCCTAGTCAATCGCATGCCGAAGCGGCGGCCTTGAAACCAGGCGAGGTGTTGCTGCTCGAAAATCTACGTTTTGAAAAAGGCGAAAAGAAAGGCGACGCGCAGTTTGCCGCGGCCGTTGCCCAGTACGCAGACGCGTATTGCAACGACGCGTTTGGCGCCAGCCATCGCAATGACGCAAGCATGTTGGCCTTGCCACTGGCCATGAAACCCAAGCCATGCGTGGCGGGTTTTTTGCTTGCGAAGGAATTGAAATTTCTGGGTGAGACATTGGATCAGGCGCGCAAGCCATTCGTCGCCATTCTTGGTGGAGCCAAAGTGAGCGACAAATTGCCGGCGCTTGAGCACATGATTGGCAAAGTGGATTCGATCATTGTGGGCGGCGCAATGGCCTACACATTCTTGTTGGCTCAAGGCGTTGCGGTGGGGGCGAGTCGAGTGGAACAAGATCTTGTTGAAAAAGCAAAGGGCATTTTGGATTTGGCCAAATCCCGCGGAACAAAAATTCTGTTGCCCATGGATCACCACTGTGGCCGTGAATTCAAAGCCGATACGGAGAAAACAATTTTTGCCGGCGCGATTTCAGATGGTTGGATGGGCTTGGACATTGGACCCGCATCACAGAAATTGTTCGCCGCGGAAATCGCCAACGCCAAGACCGTGATTTGGAACGGACCCATGGGCGTGTTTGAAATGCCGCCATTTGACGCGGGAACGTGGGCCGTTGCCAACGCCGTGATTCAAGCCACCAAGTCTGGAGCCACAACCGTCGCGGGCGGCGGAGACACCGCGGCCGCTTTGGAAATTGCAGGTCTTTCAGCGGAATTATCCCATGTTTCCACTGGCGGCGGCGCCAGTTTGGAAATGCTCGAGGGCAAAAAATTTGAAAGTTTGACCCCCATTGATGAGGCGTGAACTTTCAAGATTTCGCACTAGACTTAGTCGCTGTCGAAGTACTCAATCACAAGCAGGTTTCAAGTCATGATTAAAAAATATCCGCGCGTTTTGTTTTTGGCATGTGTGTGTCTCACCTTCTTTGCATCGGCCTTCGCGCGCGCCGACGACGATCCACTTGGCGTGGGAATGTCGCCGCCGCCGCTTCAAATTTTGAAATACATCAAGGGAAGCGGACCAGATCTGGCAACGGACACGGGTTGCGTGATGGTTGTCTTTATGAATTTGGATGATGAAAAAGCGTCGCTCACGTCCGCGATGAACGCGCTACAGAAAGAGCTCGGTGCGAAAGGCTTGCAAATTCTTGTCATCTCCAAAAGTAAAGAAGAGGACGTGGACAAGGCTTTTTCAAAGTCTGAAAAATCGGGAATGCTTTTTGCGCTGGGCGTGGATGATTCTGAAAATACATGGAGAGCCTGGGTCGACGCCAGCAAGAAAGACAAGTTTCCACTTGGATTTATTGTGAGCCGTGGAAAAATTGTGTGGCTTGGAAATCCGCTCGACGCCACGCTGCCTGGAATACTTCGCAAGTCCGTGGTTGGAAAATACGATCCCAAGCTGCTGAAGAAAGCGCAGCCCATGTTGGAGGCCGCGCGCAAGTCACTGCAAGTTGGAAACATGCAGGAGGCCTACAAGCATTTTGACGAGGCGATCGAGCTGGATCCCGCGTTTTTTAGCGACATTGTTCTGGAGCGCTACAAGGCCACGTTGAAAAATGAAACGGATCCGAAAGTGGCCGCCGAATGGATTTTGAAATTGGTGAAAAAAGGCGGCGGCGTCTATGTCCAAAATGAAATTGTCATGGCCATTGTGAAGGATCCAGAAATTCAAAAGCGTGATTTGGAGTCCGCTCTTGTGATCGCCGATTCCATGGTTGGAAAAAATCCCACCATTGGATTGCAAGCGAAAGCGTTGGTGTGCGCCGCTCAAAAAGATTGGGCGCAAGCGATTGATTTGCAAACCGACGCTTGGATGGGTGCGGAAATGGCGGACAAGCCAATGGCGAAACAACGACTTGAGGAGTATCGAGCGGCGGCAAAAATTCAAAGTGGAAAGAAGCCGTAACGTGGCGCTTGATCGCGATCTTTTTCGACGTCCGCCCGCCCGCGCCATGTTGGCGGCCAGTATTTTTTCCGCGGACTTCGCGGCCTTGGGCGAGTCCTCTCGCTCGGCGTTGAACGCGGGCGCTTCACTGTTGCATGTGGACATTATGGATGGACACTTTGTCCCCAACCTTTCCATGGGACCGTTGGTGTGCGCTGCTGTCCGTCGAGTGTGTCCCGACACGTTCTTGGATATCCACTTAATGGTCACCGATCCCAAAGCATTCATTCCAGCGTTCGTGAAGGCGGGGGCCAACTCTGTTTCATTTCATGTTGAGGCCGTGAAGAATCCAAAGGAACTTGCCGCCTACGTGCGAAGTCTTGGCGTGAGCGTGGGCCTTGCCAGCAATCCTGAAACGCCAACCTCCGCAATCGAGCCATTTCTCAACGATTTCGACTTGCACTTGGTCATGAGCGTTCATCCAGGTTTTTCCGGCCAGGGTTTTATTGAAAGCACTCTTGAGAAAACCAAATGGATCCGCGAGCGCGTTGGCGCGCGCGCGCGCATTGAAATGGACGGCGGAGTTGAGCCGGGAAACGGCTCGCGCTGCGTACGCGCCGGCGCCGACGTTCTGGTGTCCGCAAGCGCATTGTTTGGCAAGCCCAATATTGCGCAGGCAGCCAAGGATTTGTTGGATTCGTTTTCATCAACGAGTCGGGTAGACTAAATTTCCATGGCTGAAACAAGTTGGGAAACCTCAGATCTGCGCACCGCTAAGAAATCCGTCCCGGACGGATTGTGGGTTTCTTGCGACAAGTGCAACGCCACGCTTTTTCTGAAAGCTCTTGAATCCAATTTAATGGTTTGTCCTGAATGTGATCACCACCACAGAATGTCCGGGCGTTTGCGCGTTGAGACGTTGGTTGATCCAGGTTCCTTTGAACCCATGAACGCCACCATGGCGCCATGCGATCCGCTTTTGTTTCACGATGTCCGCGCCTACAAAGATCGCATTGTGGAGGCGCAAGAAAAAACTGGCGAGAACGACGGCGTGCAAACTGGAACCGCTTTTATCAAAGGCCGAAAAGTTGCTTTGGGCTGCATGGATTTCACATTTCTCGCGGGCTCCATGGGAAGCGTTGTGGGCGAGAAACTTGCCTGCCTCATTGAGTACGCCACGGATCATGATTTGCCGCTGATCATTGTGTGCTGCTCTGGCGGCGCGCGCATGCAAGAGAGCGGTTTCTCACTGATGCAAATGGCCAAGACCAGCGCCACGCTTGCGCGCTTTGATGACGCGGGCGGTTTGTTCATCAGCGTGCTTGCCGATCCAACCACGGGTGGCGTGACCGCAAGCTTTGCAATGCTGGGCGATGTGATTTTGGCGGAGCCGCGCGCGCTGATTGGTTTCGCGGGTCCGCGCGTGATTCGTCAAACCATCCGTCAAGAACTTCCCGAGGGATTTCAAACTTCAGAATTTTTGCTTGATGCTGGTTTTGTCGATCGCATTGTGCATCGCTCCACTTTGCGCAGCGAAATTGGACGAGTGATTGACTTTGCCAACAAGTAGACGCGCGCATTTTAATTTCATGCGTTTCATTCAAATCACAAGCCTGTGCGCGCTTGGCGCGATGTTGAACACGCTGTCGCTTGATCCATTCAACATGTCGCTCTTGGCTTTGGTGGCGTGGACGCCGCTGGTTCTTGCCGCTCATATCACGGGCAAATGGCTGCAAAGTGAGCAAGTGGTGGATGGAGTTGCGGTGGCCACTGACCGTCGCGCGACATGGCGGCTGGCCGTGATTGCATTTGTCTTTGGCAGTCTTCGATGGCTTTGGCTTGAAAGTTGGATTGGACCTGTGAGCGATTACGGATGGCCAGCGCTCGCGGTTGTCATGGGCGCGTTTGACGCGGTGTTCGCCGTGACGCTTTCACGCACCGAACGCGGCCCACGCTTTCGCGGATGGCCGCTTGCCATTCGCGCTGGAATTATTTTGTGCGGCAGCGAATGGTTTCGCGCGCGCGTGTTCATGGATGGATATCCGTGGTTCATGCCCGCGCTGCCGTTGATTGATTTTCCGTGGCTGGCCCAAGGCGCGGATGTAATTGGCGCCGCGGGCATGGGAATTATTCCTGGATTGATCGCGGGAATGTTGGCGGGACTCTTTGTCGCGCCAAGAACACGTTGGCGTCTTGGCGCTTTCACCACAATCGCGTGCGTGCTGTTGGCGCTTGGCTACGGTTTCATTTGCGCGCCATCCACCAAGGACTGCGACATGTTCAAAGTGCTTGTGATTCAAACTAATGTCGCGCAAAGCAACAAGATGGCGCCCACGCGCGCCATGCAGCAAAAGCAATTTGACGACGCGTTCAAAGCCACCACCAACGCGTTGCAAACTCTGCAATTACGCGGTGAAAAGCCTGATTTAATCGCGTGGCCAGAAACGGTGTTGCCTGGCGTTGGCCTGGAAAGCGACGCCATTTTGTTGCAGCGTGAAAGGGGATTGTGGCCCGCCGATGATTTTATTCATCAGTTGGAAAAACTTGTCAACGACAACGGCACGCCCATGCTTGTGGGAAGCGGCGCGTATGAAGGCCTGCGCATCAATGGCAATCGCTACGCATGGGACAAGCATTACAACAGCGGATATTTATTGAAGACCGGCGGACGCCGCGAGCGCGTGGACAAAGTGGTTCTGACACCGTTCGGTGAAACCATGCCGTACATTTCATATTGGAAAGCGCTCGAGCAAGCCATGCTTGATTTTGGTGGCCGCGGAATGGAGTTTGATCTTTCAACGGGCGAGCGGCCGCGCACGCTCTCCATGCAAACAGCGTCGCGTCATGTTTCAATTGCGGTTCCAATTTGTTTTGAGGACACAGTTTCACGCGCCACGCGAAGTCTGGTGAACGCCGACGATGGCGCCGACGTGATTGTGAATCTAAGCAACGATGGTTGGTTTGGCACGTTCGATCCAGCCCGCCGCCATCACGAGCAAGCCGCGCGTTGGCGTTGCGTGGAGTTGCGAAGATCCATGTTGCGCGTGGTGAATACGGGCATAAGCGCCGCTTTTGACACGCGCGGGCAACGCCTGCAAGCCGCCTTGCCCGCGCAACAAGAAGGTTGGATGCTGGCCTCGCTGCCTCTGGAAAAAACCAGGACCACATATTCATTCATTGGTGATGTATTCTCCTGGATCATGTTTCTGACCTCTTGTTTCATGTTTGGATTTCCAAACGCATCCAAATTGGTGCGACGATCCGCGGGCACAATGGCTACGGCTATCGTGGCATGCGTTTTTCTTGTCGCCTGCAGTGACACCAAAAATGGAAGTATGCCATCGTGGAGCAGCAAGGATCAAAGTATTTCGCCCGACAATGACGCGACGCTTTCGCGCAAGGTCTCCAACAACCCGCCTATTCCAGTTTCAAATTCCAGCGACTCGGCGCGTAACGCGCGGTTGGTGCTTGATGAGG
The DNA here is from genome assembly GCA_903898755.1 of uncultured bacterium. Classification (GTDB taxonomy): domain Bacteria; phylum Planctomycetota; class Phycisphaerae; order Phycisphaerales; family SM1A02; genus SYAC01. Next base: position 19,023 of record CAIUGT010000039.1, read on the forward strand.
CCTCGCGCAATACCGACAAGCAGTTGCGCGCCCACGCCATTGAGGCCATGCAGACTGACATGACTATTTTGGAGCCCGCGGTTCGACGTGGCCTTGCCGACCGCGAAGCCAGCGTGCGATTTGTCTCCGCAATGACCGTGGCCAAAGTTCGCATGCCAGGCGCGGGTCCTTTGTTGGTGCCTTTGAAAAATTTCGATGTCAGTGACAGCGTGCGCGCCGCGGCTATTTTGGCGCTGAATCGTTGCGGAAGTGAAACGGATCCTTCTCCGTTGGCTGGATTTATTTTCTCACAAAGCGCGGAGCTTCGCGGCAACACGGCCATGGTTCTTGGCGAACTTGGAAACAAGTCGGCGCTGATGTTGTTGAAAGAAGCCGCCCACAAGCCCATGGCCCGCGCCAATCCGGCCATGGTGCGCATTGTGAATTTACAAATTGCCGAGGCCATGGTGCAGTTGGGCGATGAGGTTGAAATTGAACCTATTCACGCCGCGTTGTTTTTTAGATCGGATCAAAGTGAGTGCATTCAGTTGGCGTGTGAAATTGCCAGCCGGCTTCATGATCTTGGCGCGCTTCCCATGTTGCAACGATTGATCGAAGCCGATGGCAGCGATATCCGTCCGATTGAAATTCGAATTTTCGCGGCGATCGCTGTGTGCCAAATCATGCAGCCTGCGCCAGCTCGGTTGGCGGATTTAGGCGTGATCGCGGCGCGAGATCCCAACGCCTTGGTGCGCGTGCTTGGCGCAAAATTATTGGGCGTGGTTGGTGGGGCGGATACGGATGCGGTGCTTTCCAAACTACTTCGTGACCGTGAGCCCGAGGTTCAAGTGGCCGCCGCAGGCAGCATTTTGCGCCGCCAATTGAGTGTTTCCATGCCTTCTGCTCCCGCCGAAATTCCGCCGCCTGCGACCACTTCCGAAGCCACAAAAGATGTGAAATGACGGGATTGGTATTGACATACCAAAGCCAATTCGGGTTACTATCATCCGACCGAGTGGGGGCTGTAGGCTGAAGACCCGTTTGAATACCTTTTTGATGGAGTTTGGACTGTGCATATTCTGACAAAGATTTTTGTGGTGTTGACATCCCTTCTCAGTGTCGCCCTTGTTCCATTAGTGATGTTGAACACAGCGAGCGACGACACCTTTAAAAGGCGTTGGAGCGACGAGCAAGCGCGCGCCGTTTCAGCAATTGCCGCCAAGGACATTGCGCAGCGACTTCAAGAAACAGAAGTTCGATCTTTTCAAGATCTCGCCAAGGATTTGGAAATCAAGTTGGCCAAGGCGCAGCTTGAGCGCGACGCGGCCATTGCCGATGCCGCTCTTGTCAACGGCTTGGTCGCCAGCAACAAGGCGCAACTGGATCGACTTGCCAGCAATCTGCAGGTCTTCGCTGAAAGCGACAAAATTAAAAGCGAGTTGGTCGCCAATGTCTCCAAGGAATTGGTCACATTGCGAACCGGTTTGACAAAAGCCGAGCGCGACAATGTCCAGTTGGACGATCAAGTCGCCAATCTCACCAGTGAGAGCGAAGTGATCAAGGCGCAGTTGCGACAAACGCAGGAGCAGTTGAAACAGGCCACCGATGACCGCGACAAGACAGCGGCCGAGGCCAAGAACGCTGCCGATCAATTGAAGAAGTATGGAACGTACGCTGGTGCTTTGCCGCAAGCGCGACCTGGAGCAACCAGTGGCGCCAACGGTGACACTAAAATTCCGGCGGATCGTTCTTTAAGCGCGACCATTATCAATGTGCGTCGCGGCGCTGATTCTACTTTGGCGGAAATCAACGCCGGCAGCCGCGATGGCGTGCAGCCTGGTTGGGTCATGAGTATCGCCGATGGCGGTAAATATGTGGGCAATTTGCGCATCACCACTGTGGATGTGAATCGTTCCGTGGGCGTTGTTGAACTTGAGCAAGCCGCCAAGGGCGAGGTCCGAACAGGTCTTCGCGTGATCGCGCGCAAGGGCGAGTAAGAGCCAAGTGCATTTAAAAACGAGTTTGATATGAGCCAATTCAATCCAAACATTCCCCAACGAAAACCAACGCTGAATATTTATTCCGCGTTGTTGGCTGCAAGCGTTCTTCTACTTTTAATTGGAAGTGGCTGGATCGCTTGGAAAAATATCGATCTCACAACGGTCGGCACAAATCAAGGCGGACCGTTTGAGTATGTTGAATACAAGGGCAAGTAATTGCGCAATGGGTAGGGACGGCGACCCGTTGCGCGTCAGTACATTTTCTTCCATGAATTCGGAAACAGGAAAAGGAACGGAACTCAGATGGGTTTGAAATCTTTATTAGGTTGGTTCAGCGTTGACATGGGTATCGATTTGGGTACCTGCAATACATTGGTGTGCGTTCGTGGCGAGGGCATTGTCTTGAACGAGCCCAGCGTTGTGGCCGTGCGCAAGGGCACCAATAAAGTTTTAAACGATGGCACCGCCGTTGGTTTCGCAGCCAAGGAAATGTTGGGCAAGACGCCTGGATCCATCAGCGCCATTCGTCCATTGAAGGACGGCGTGATTTCCGATTTTGAAATGACCGAGGCCATGCTGGCGTATTTCATCCGCAAGGTGAATGGCCACGGCCGCATCTTTGGTCCACGCGTTGTCATTGCGGTGCCAAGCGGAATTACCGCCGTTGAAAAGCGCGCGGTGCTTGATAGCGCCGAGCGCGCCGGCGCGCGAAAAGTATTTCTTGTTGAGGAGCCAATGGCCGCCGGTATTGGCGCGGGTCTTCCCATTATCGAAGCCACGGCCAGCATGATTGTTGACATTGGTGGCGGCACCACGGAGGTGGCCATCATGAGTCTTGGCGACATTGCGGCGTGTGAAAGCGTGCGCGTGGCGGGCGATGATTTTGACGAGTCGATCATTGGCCACATGAAGAAGATGTACGGCTTGAACATTGGCGAGCAAACCGCCGAGCGCATTAAAATTGAAATTGGTTCCGCCGCATCGGTTGGTCCGCAGACCACCATGGATGTGCGCGGTCGCGACATGGTCACGGGTTTGCCACGCAAGACCACGGTGACAAGCGATGAAATTCGCGAGGCGCTTTCGGAGCCCGTGAAAGCAATTTCAGAGGCGGTTCGACGCACGCTTGAACGCGCTGATCCTGAATTGTCCGCCGACTTGGTGGAGAACGGTCTCACCCTAGCTGGTGGCGGCGCGTTGCTACGCGGTATGGATGTGGTGCTGAATCAATCTACGGGTCTCACCGTGAAAATTGCCGACGACCCATTAACCTGTGTCGCGCGCGGCACGGCGATTTATCTTGAGAGTCTCGAGGCGTGGAAGTCCACCCTGGAGTCGGATGCGGACGAATATTGATCCGCGCGAATCTTGAATTGAATCGTGTTTTGAATCCTGTTTTAAATCCTGTTTTAAATCATGGTTTTATTCTTGGTTTCATTCTTGATTTGATTCTTCAATTCAATCGTGGTGTGAATTCTATTTTCAATTGTGGTGTGAATTGTGGCACGAGGTCCTGACCAACCAAGTCGATTATTCCTTGCGTGCCTTTTGGCAACCGCGGCCATTTCTTTTGTGCCCAGCGCGCGCGTGATTCCGTGGACCACGGATATCGCCGCCATATTGTGGTTGCCTCTCACGCCGCCCGCGCACGCGTTGTCCGCGTTGCGACATTGGCTGCGGCCGCCGCGCGATGAGGCGAAAAATTTAGATGCGCAATTGCTCAGCGACGAGCGCGATCGATTTCGCGCCCTGTGGCATTCGGAACGCATTCACAACGAGGAGCTTGAGCAGCGACTTGCGCAACTTGATCGCGCAAAAAAAATGGATCGAGGTGGCCGCGAAGTCTCGCCACTTTTGGCCAGCGTGACCGCGCGCGGTGAGGGGACTGGCGGACGAATGTTGGCGCTGAACGCTGGCTTGCGCGATGGCGTGCAGAGCGGTGACCCTGCGGTTGTTGGCGGCGACATTCTTGTTGGGCGCATCGCAGGTGAGCCCACGGATGTTCGTTGCTGGTTGGCGCCGCTGACGGATCCTTCAACTGGTCGAGTTGATGCCTACATTGCGCCCGCGGATCGACCGGATGCGGGACCCGCCGAATCAGTGCGCGTGCAGTTGCGACCAGATTCCAATGGTGTGTTGCTTGGCGACATGGAGGGCAATAAACAAATTTCCGAAGGTGACGTTGCGCGCTTGGCCGACGCCACATGGAAATCCGCGGCGCAGGGAATGCGCCTGGGAACTGTTGTGCGGGTTACGCGCAGCGACAAAAATCCGTTGCGCTTCCATGTTGAAGTGAAACTGGAAGTGGAACCAGATCGCTTGCGCCAAGTGACTTTGAAAATTGACGCCGGAGCAATTCCGTGAGCGCGCGCACTGTAAACGTGGGCACTATTAATGCGCGCACAATCAACATTCGCACTCTGAACGCGCTCTCTATGAATTCACTCACTGAGCACGCGCACGCTTCAGCCGCCAACTCACTCAATCCGCGGGTGTCGCCATGAGATGGAGCATGTTTATTTTGGCGGTTGCCATTGTGCTTCCCATTGACGCCGCATTTATGCCCGTCTTTTCCATCGGTGGAACGTCTCCAAGTTTGGCGGGCGTGTTGGCGGCGTTCGTGTCTTTAAACGCCGCGCGCCGCAGCGCATGGTGGGGCTGCTTTGTGATTGGTTTGCTGATCGACTTTTCATCACCGCAACTGGTCAACGGCGCACTTTTGTTTTTGCCAGGGCCCAACACGCTTGGATTCGCGCTTGGATCGTGCACCGTGACCGTGTTCCGCGCCTTGCTTTTGCGCCGCAGCATGTTGACCGTGTCGGCCATGACCTTTGTGTTGTTACTTACGGCCAGCCTGATTTGGGTTTTCATTTGGAGCATGCGCGGAATTGTGACCGATGGGGTGGTGCCGTTTGTTGGCAGCGCCATGCAAGAACTTGGCATGCGACTGGGTTGGTGTCTGTCCAGCGCCATCATTGGTTTGCCCGTTGGTTGGGCGCTGAATCGCACATTCTCGTGGTGGGGATTTCCCGGCGCCGGTCCGCGCAAATTTTAATCCGTCATTTGACAACTAACTTTCAATGACTAGTCTGAGCGAATCAAAGAAGTTCTTTGATGCCGACTGTGTTGGAGGAATGCGGTGCAAATCCGCAACGATCGCGTCACCGTAAGCGCGCCCGCGAAAATAGTTCGCAGGCGAGTAAGTCGGGTCGACCAACTCAAGCGGCTCTGCTTGTTCCTTCCTTGGATCCTGCGCGAAACAGGTCATCCGCATTTGAGAAAGTTTCCCATGTTTATTTCATTCGCCACCCGCAGCGTCGCCGCGCTTGCATGCAGTGTTGTTCTTACCACTGCCGTCAGCGCCGCGGTGGTGGACACATTCGCGGTTGGTACCGGCAACAAAAGCGCCATCATTCAAATTGATTTTGAAAATGGAAACGGCTACCTGGTGAATTATTCTTGGAGCGCAAGCGCGCAGAGCAGTTGGGACGCAATGTTGGCTATTGACGCCGCGCTACCGAACATGTCCATGCAGTACGACACCTATTCATTTGGCGTGTTCTTAACCGGCGTGACCATTGGCGCCGACACCAATTACGGTCAAGGCGATGTTGATCCCTACGAAAATTATTGGCATTTTTGGACCAAAGATTCTGGCCAGTGGGAGCAAGCCATGTTTGGCGCCGCCGATCGCCCATTGACCAACGGCAATTTGGACGCGTGGGTTTTTGGCTCTTCCACCGTGCCGCAAAATATTCCCGCGCCTGGCGCAGCAGTGGTGTTCATGGCAAGCGCGTTCTTCACGCGTCGACGGCGCTGATGAAGTGAAGCACCACAAAGTAGCTCGCACAAAGCTACATTGTGAGCCATGGCAACTCCACGGATTGCATTTCACGACACGGCCGGAAACTTTGGTCCCATGCTTGATCTGCGCATTGCCGCCGAGTTGCGCTCGGGCGTGCGCTGCAATTATCAACGCCTTGCGGCAACCGCATTGTGCGCGCCAAAAGAATGGACCGCATTGCTTGAGCAACGCACCGGCTTGCCCGTGAATGAGTTGGCCGCTGGCGAAAGTTTTATGTTCTTGTCCGGCCGCTTGATGGAAGTTCCAAGCAGTTTGGATTCACTGGCGGTTGGCCACGCCATGACGGACTCCGCCGATGGAAGCATTGTTGCGGCGCATCTGTCGCGCAAGGCCGCGGAACAATTCATTGATGGCCACGGCTTTGATTCCAAATTAAAAACCACACCGCGCATTGATCTTTCCATTGTGCGCAGGCCATGGGATTTATTGGAGGCCGACGGATTTCATCGACGTATGGCGGCCGATGCCAAAGCCACGCACGAAGCGTGGAAGCAAAGTGGCGAGCTGGCCAAGCCCGACAAGTTGGTCGCCATTTCAGGTGAAGTGATTATTCATGCCAGCGCGGAGATCGGCAAATTTGTGGTGCTGGACGCAACAGAAGGCGCGATTGTGATTAGCCCGCGCGCGCACATTGGCCATCACGCTGTGATTGTTGGTCCAACGTGTATTGGTGAAGGTTCGCACATTGCCGCGCACGCCACCATCAAAGCGCGCACCGTGATTGGTCCGCGCTGCAAAGTGGGCGGCGAAGTTGGCTCTCTGATTATGCAGGGCAACAGCAACAAGACGCACGACGGCCATCTTGGCGACGCGATTGTTGGCTCATGGGTGAACCTGGGCGCGGGCACGCTGAATTCAAATTTGCTCAACACCTACGCGGAAGTCTCCATGCAACTGGGCGCGGGTGAGGCGGCGCAATCCACGGGCCGCGTGTTCATGGGCTGCGTGATTGGCGACCATGTCAAGACCGCAATCGGCACGCGCATTATGACGGGCTGCGTTCTTGGAACTGGTTCCATGATCGCATCCAGCACGCCGCCATCGCTGTACACCGAGCGATTCACCTGGCGCACCGACGCGGGCGAAGCCATCTATCGCCTTGATAAGTTTTTGTCCGTGGCCGACATTGTCATGGCGCGCCGACAAATGGAAATGTCGCCGCAAGAGCGCGCGTTGATCACGCAACTGCACGCGAAAGCCGTGGCGCGGAAATAATCGTGGACAATCTTTGGATCATCGACGGGCACGCGCAATTTCACCGCGCCTACCATGCCATTCGCTCGGGCATGACTAGCCCAATCACCAACGAGTCCACGCACATGGTGTTTGGTTTCGCGGGCATGTTGCTGCGTTTGCTGCGCGAGCAAAATCCGCAGCGGCTCATTCTTGTCATTGATCAAGCGGGCGATCAAGGCACATTTCGCTCGCAGATTGATCCAAACTACAAGGCCAATCGCTCGGCGCCGCCAGATGATTTTCGTCCGCAAGTGGCGCGCTGCGTTGAGTTGTGCAAGTTGCTTGGCATTCCTGTTGTCGCAATTCCAGAAGTGGAAGCCGATGATTCCATCGCCACCATTGTGAAGCGCGTTCGCGCCGCGCACCCCGATTGGGAGATTCGCATTGCCAGCCGCGACAAAGATCTTGCGCAAATTCTGGATGAGAAGACCGCGCTGTTTGACGCATCCAACTCCGTGGTGTTGACCGCCGACGCGCTGTGGGAAACCAAAGGTATTCGCCCCGAACAAGTGATTGACATGCTCACGCTTATGGGTGACACCGCCGACAATATTCCTGGCGCAAAAGGTGTTGGACCAAAGTCCGCCGTTGCGCTGATCACGCAATACGGTTCGCTTGATGGAGTGCTGGCGCATGTGCACGAGCTCACGCCCAAGCGCCGCGAGGCCATTGAAGAGGCGCGCGCGCTATTTGTGCTGGGTCGCAAGTTGGTCACGCTAAAAAGTGATTGCGCCGTTGAAGTTGGCATTGAAGACGCGCCGTTGAAGTTGCATGAACAGAATCGCGAGCAG
>CAIUGT010000040.1 GCA_903898755.1 uncultured bacterium
CATTGCCTTTCCGGTGCCGCGTGGACAATTTTGAGCGAGTTGGGATTGCGTGAGTTGGTTCAATCGGTGTCCACAGGCGCAACCGCTCAGGTGGCGTGGCGCAGTGGAGCGCAAGGATTTGAAATGAATTTGCCCGCTTTTTGTGCCATTACGCCGCGAGTGGCACTGGACAAAAAATTACTAGATGAAGCCGAACGCGTTGGCGTGCGCGTGGTGCAACCTGCCACCGCGAAATGGTTGGATGCGCAAAAAGTCGCGGTTCGACAGGCTGAGCACACGTATGTTGTGGATGCAAAGTTGGTCATTGCCGCGGATGGTCTTGGGAGTGGCATTGCGCGCGCGCGCGGTTGGAATCCTACAAGCCCTGGACGCAAGTACGGCTTCGCTGGTTCGTGGCGCGCTCCGCACGCGCTTGCCAATTGGTCTGGTGAGCGAATTGAAATGCGCGTGGTGCGTGGGGGATATCTTGGAATGGTCGCCGAGTCGCATGAACAAATACATGTGGCTGGCTTGATCGATCGCAATTCAAAACTGGGTCGCCCCGATGAGTTGCTAAATGAAGTGGCGCGGTCGTGGCCGTTGCTTGCAGCTGCGTTGAAAGAAGGCAGGCCAAGTCGATGGAACGCGGCGGGGCCGTTGCCGTGGAAGCCCACGCGCATTGCCGATGAGTCGACAGCGTTGGTGGGGGACGCGGCGGGATATGCCGAACCATTTTCCGGGGAGGGAATGCGCTGGGCATTTGAGAGCGCTAATGGATTGACGCACGCGTGGCGTCAGCACGGCGGTTGGAGCGCGGCGGCGGCGCAAACATATTCAAAGTGGCATAGCGATCACATTGCGCTTAGGCAGCAAAAAACACTGCGAATGGCCTGGTTTCTGGAGCAACCCACGCGTGCCTATGTGATATGCAAGGCGGCGCGAACATTTCCTAGAGTCGCTTCGTGGCTCGCTTGTAATATGACTCGATGAACGTGCGCGTTGAATCAATGGGCTTTGCAACGCCTTTCTATGAGCGCACGCAACACGATATTGGGCGCGAGCAAGCGCAATTGTGGAATTTAAAATCATCTTCGCAAGAACGATGGGAACGCATGGTTCACAATTGCGGCATTGAGCGCCGCGCCGCGGTCATGCCACTGCAAGAAATTGTTTCGTTGACAACGGCCCAGCGCATGAAATGTTTTTCACAACATGCGCCAGCGCTGACCGCGCGCGCCATTGAGCAAGCGTTGGCGCGCTGCAATCGAACGCCGCAAGAAATCACAGACTTGATTGTTGTCACTTGCACGGGATTTGAATCTCCTGGACCACTGCATGACATTTGCAAGCAGTCGGGACTTGCGCCAAACGTGCGTACTTCGCAAATTGGATTCATGGGTTGCTTTGGAGGTATTTGCGGACTGGACGCCGCCGCCGGCGCCGCGTTGCGACACGAAGGTGCCGTGGTGTTGCTGGTGTGCGTGGAATTGTGCTCGTTGCATTTGCGCAATGAACGTGATGCGCAAAATATGGTTGCCAGCTTGTTGTTCGCTGACGGCGCCGCCGCGCTGATTGTCTCAAATACGCCAATTCCCAGCGTAATGAGCTTGCAAAAAACTCCAGGCATGATTCATGGACTTGAGCAAGATTCCGTGATGAAAACCAAAGACAGTGTTGCGCAACACCAAGCGCTTTCATTGACTGTTGGTTCACGTCAAGCGCGGCGCATACCCAACACGGCTGAAGCAATGAGTTGGCAGATCACCGACGCGGGTTTCGCCATGACGCTTGATCGAAATGTCCCCGCGCACATTGAGTCTGCGGCGCCAAGCGCGCTTGGCGACTTGAAGCAGTGCGCCATTCATCCAGGTGGCGCGGCGATATTGGATGCCATGGAGCGCGGAGCCAACGCGCGACAGTGTGGCGGACTTGCGCCGGAAAGTTTGCTTGCCGCGCGCGGTGTTCTTCGCGATCACGGCAACATGAGTAGCGGCAGCGTATTTTTTGTTTTGGATCGGTTGCTCCAAAGCGGGGCAACTGGCGAAGTTGGCTTGATCGCCTTTGGTCCAGGCTTGACAGTCGATCGCATTGATCTGACTGCGTTGCGCGCCAGCACACATCATGTGCATGTCGACGGCTCTGACGCATTTGAACAAATTCAGCGTGTTTCTTCAGAGATAGTCGTTGGCTAGGCGCCCGCGATTTCGCACTGAGGCGGCCTCGAATCTTTTATCGCAGGTGGAGTACGCCAATGTCGATGTGTTGCGGCGCATGGCCATGCATGCGCAACAATTGGTGCGTTCCATTGACCCCGATCAACTGTTCAGCGAATCATGGCTTATTGAACAAGTGACTGGCGTGCGTTCGCGTGGCGCCGATACCACGGCATCGTTGGTTGGCTCCGCGGTGATTGATGATCTTGCGGCGCTGGCAATTCGGTTCACTGATCGTGCGCCGATGGATGCCGCCCTTGCCCCAGGCGGCGCATTTACGCTGGAACAAACTGCAAAAAAACTTGGCGTTGGTGTGCGCAGCATTCAGCGGTGGCGGCGATTTGGATTGATCAGCATGCGCTTTCAATTTGGAAGAACTCGCCGCATAGGTTGCGCCGGCGCGGTGATCGAGTGGTTTGAAAAGCGCCATCCAGAATTGTTGACCAAAGTGAAACGTCCCGCGCCAACGCAACAGGCGCGGCAAAAATTATTAACGCACGCGCGGGTCATTGCCGCAGGCGGGGGAACGCTCAATGCGGCGGCGGTTGAATTGGCGCGCGCGGAAAAAACCACCGTTCCCGTGGCGCGGCGGGCGTTGGAGCAACTCGAGAAAAATGGCTCTATTTCCCCGCTCAAACGCCGAATTATCTTGAACGAGTCAAAGGCGGGATTGGCTTGGCGAAGTTGGATGCGTGGCGTGGATTTGAACACCATTGCGCGACGCGTTGGGCAAACACGCGTGTCCGTATTGCGCACCATTGCAAAGCAACGGCTGCGGCGAATTCAAGCGTGCTTAAAGCCAGTGGTGCCGCTGGCAACATTTCAGCGCGTCGACGCCACGGAAACATTGTTGGCGCCGATGGAAGTTCGCCAACATTTGGCGCATGGAGCGTGGCCCACGCAACCGCGAGATTTTCTTGCGGCCTTCGCGCCTGTGTCGCAAGCGCGCAAAAACATGGTTGCCATCGACGGCATGCAACTGACCGCACTGCGATTTCTTTTGTGGCA
>CAIUGT010000041.1 GCA_903898755.1 uncultured bacterium
ACTGGCGCGGCCTCCAAACGCTCAACCGTATTTTCTAATTGATCCGCCGTCAACGTCAACGTGTCTTGCGCCCGCATGCCGGCGTGGATCAATTCAACGCCACCATCCAGCGTAATGCGATAGCGCGTTTCACCATCTCGGTTCATCACCAACGAATTGTCCCAACGAAAGCGCGTCGAACCACGCACGTCAAACAAGGATGGTGGCGCGGCTTTCGCTCCCTCATCATCACGATCGAAAATCAAAAGTGTTCCCGCTGTTGGAACATTCGACTCGCCCGTGATGACATTGTGAATCACCTCACTGGACATCAAGCGAAACAATCGTGGCTCATCGGTGCGATCGTCGCGGCCCCACGCGCGGCTTTCAATGCGAACGTCTCCCACGCCATGAATTTCTTGCAAAGAAGATGTTTCCGAACTCAACCCACTTCGCTTCGCGGCGTCGCCCGCGTTTTCCAACGTATTCGTGTCACGGCCCAATGTTAAAATAGCCTGATTCGCCGTAAATTGATCCAATTCGCGCGTGGTGCGATCGGCGGTCGCGCGCACTTTGCCGCGCACATCAAGCGTTGCGCGCCCAACTTTATCTTTGACATATTTCAAACCATCATTCCACAAGGCCTCCATTTGTGGCTTCTCTGGAATTACTGGCCGCGCCACAGGATTTGGCGCGGAATCCGCAATGGCCTTTGGCCAATATCGAAAGCGACCTGTTCCAGGCGAAATCGCGCTGCCAGAATCCTCGTCCACAGTGAGCTCATTCATTAAATCCGCGACCACGTTGCCGCGCACCAATAATAAATCTGGTCCACGCAGCGCGACACGCTTGGCGGGAATATCCGCGTCCATGGTCGCGGCCCACAACCGTGCGTCCTGCGCCAACAACGCTTGCACCGCGCCTTTGGATTGCACAACAGACAGTTCCATATTTTCCGTAGCGGATTCCTTGCCCATCACTGGACGGAAAGAGCAATCCAATGAATCAGTCCAGAGGCGCTGCCCTTTATCTTGCGCTTCTACGCCGCCGGTGGCCAACAAACGCTTGGCCTTGGAACTTCCATTTTCAGTTTGCTCCATGGTGAGATCAATGGTCTTGGCCGACAAACTTGAACCTTCAGGCTGACGCATGGCCATGGCGCCGCCGTCGGCAAGAATGCGCTCAACCGCGGAACCTTTTCCGGTTTTGAAACAATTCACCAAGAGCCGCTGCGCCACCATGCGAACTTCCTCGGCGTCGGCGTTCACATCGCCGTAGAAATCCGCCTTATACAGTTTGTTTGCATTTTCTCCCGGCTCAAATTCCAAATCGACCGACTTTTTCCATTGAATGCGAACCGTGCGCGCGCTCGCTCCCAAATCAGGCGGGCCAACAACGGCGTTGGAAGCATCGCCACTTTGAATCGCCTCTTGCGCCAAGTTGGGCGCCGCGGCCATGGCAGAAACCGCGGCATCCCCACTGCCAATTCGCATTCGCCCGGCGCCTTCCAAATGTCCTTGCCCAGACTTGCGCGCAAGATCAAAAGCTTGCCCCTCCAAATCCAAGCGCGGACTCACCAACAAAAATGGTTTATCGCCATAGCCACGCAACGACACGCTTTCAATTCCAGTTTGATAACGCATGCGGCCGCAATCAATGCGCGCCTGACTTTTTTCGTCATACAACTTGGCGGGCATTCCTTCTATGTCCAATCTGACATCATCGGCATTGGGCAATTGATCCGCGGCATCGGTCACAACGGTCATGACCAAACGTCCGCGATATTGAATTTGAATGTGATCCGGCTGCGCGGCGGGCGCGGCCATGGCCAACAGCAACGGGGACACGCGCCAGTCAACCGCCGATGACAAACGAACATGAGAGGGCTGTAATATTTGGGCAGGAAATGCGCGCGTCATATTTTGACCGACCGCGTCGCTTTCCATGCTGAACACAATCGCCAAGCGATCACCATTGATTTGCGTATTGCCTTCGGTTGATGTTCGCAACACGCGGACATCATTCTCTAAAATAAGTTTGTAAAAACGTTTCGAAGTTGTCGGTGCCGCGGGCGCCTTTGCGTCGGCTTTGGCCGCGGCCGATTTTGTTGGCCCATTTGCATTCGCGTCCTTCGTGCTTGGCGTGGACACCGCCATAACAGCGGGAATTGCAGGAGTATTTGCGCTAGCCACTATTGGTGGCGCCGTGGTATTTGCAGCAGGTGCGCTTGGCTGGGAACTTTGCGCGCTTGCAACGCGCTCAATTTCAATCGCGCTTAAAGGTCGTTCAACCGTCAAACGCTCAATGCCTTTTCCATCCTCGGTCAACAACATGGTCAAGCCTTCGCCCTCAAAACGCAGCGCTTCCGTCACCACCTTCACGGATTTGTCGCAACGAATTTCACCAAGCACGCTGTCAAATGTGGCTTCAGGCGCGTTGATAATGATGGTCGGTTGATCTTTTGCAAGATCAATCTCGCGGCCATTCACTGGTTTGAAAACCTGAATCACCACATGTCCTTCAAGTTGCCCGCTTTCAAGCGCGCGCTTGGGAACACGCATGCGTCCATGATCGGCGCTCATGGTGACCATGCGACCACCGGAAGGAAACATCACGGCTTGCGGCGCTTCCATGCGCAACCACTTGTCAGGCTCGGGGTCAATTCGCGTGGCGTGATATTGCTGCTCAAGCCGTCCCTTGTCATCAGCCACTTGCACCCACGCGCCCGATTGCAGGGATATCTGATCGGCTTGTAGAACTTTTGTGGTGCTATTGAATTCTTCTTTCGTCAACGCATCCGGTCTGGGAATATCTTTTGCGTCAACAATGCGCGGCGTTCGCTTGGCCGATGACGGCGCGTCGCCCACTTGCGACGCGATCAGAATTCCAATCAATCCAATGGCAACTCCAACCGCCGCCGCAACCCACGGCAACATACGGTTTCGCCGCAGGGACATCAGCCCCAACCCTCGACTGCGCGTTCCCATTCACCCGATGATTTCAGCAAAAATTCAATGGCTTCCCGAACTGCGCCGTGTCCGCCATTTTTTGTGGCGTGCCACTTCGCCACCGCCTTGATCTCATCCGTGGCATCCGCGACGGCCATTGGAAATCCAACCATCTTCAACATGGGCAGATCGGGCAAGTCATCACCAAGCGCGGCGGTATGTTGGGCGTCAACTCCAAATTTTTTCAAAAGATCCTCAAGCACTTTTTTCTTGGGACCACTCGCGGAAATTAAATTTTTCACGCCAAGTCCATCTAGCCTGTGCCGCAGCGCCAAACCACCACGCCCCGTAATCACCGCGATTTCTTTTTTGGCCTCAAGCCACGCGCGAATCGCAAAGCCATCTCGCACATTGAAGCGCTTGGTTTCCGTGCCCCGATCATCGACAAAAATTCCGCCGTCGGTCAAGACGCCGTCCGAGTCCAAAATGAGAAGCTGAATGTTGTTTGGGGAAGCGGCCTCACGCATGCGGCAAGAGTAACGCAATCGGCGAAAGAATTGGAACTGCGTCGTGAATTCATCAAGCGATTCATTCCATGCGCGTAATGCGCATTCGTGATCAATTGCATATTGAATTTCAGCGGCGTACTAACTGGTAAACAACAACGCCGTGGCGTCGTAGGCGACGTGCGTGCCCGCGGCTATGCCAAAACCGCGCAATTGAAAAACAACTCCAAACCAACTACCCGCCAGCATTAAAAAAATTACGCGCCCCCATTGCAATGCCCCTGTGATATCGCGAATAGGGTGATACACGGTGAACAACATCGAGCTCACCACAAGGGCGATCAACCAGGCGTTGCGCTCTTTCATTTTGGCCACATCAAATAGCAACATATGAAGGCCGCCCATGAGCGCCATTCGGAAAAGTAATTCCTCATAAATACCAGCACCAGCCGCCATCGACGCGCGCCCAACAATATCAAGCGAACGAATGGAATCTTCACTGACTTGATTGCCCCCAATGAGCAAGTGCGCGCGGCCAATCACCGCCGCGACCACCAACAGCGGCGCGGCAAGTGCGAAACTTTCCATCCACATGAATGCAATGGTGCGCCAGCGAATAATCCATGGCAACCCCGCCACGATTTGCCAAATCAACAGAGTCAATATCAACGCCACGGATGGCAACGACATTGCGGAAACATGCAAATCCTCCGCACGCACTCCAAAGAGCCTGAAAAAATTCACCAAGCCACTGTGCGCGCGATTGGTCAAAACCATTTCATCATGGCGCAACCAGAACACCAAACCACATTCATAGAATGCAACAAGCGGCGTTAGGAACGCAAGAATTTCCAGAGGACGATTTGAGTCCTCTGCGTAATGAAATCGCGAAGCAAAGCGGGACTGGGTCGCAGTCTTCACGCGTGAAGAAACGCCGCGGGATGCGGCTTTTCTCAAGCGGTCTTACTGACCTTGGTCTTGGCCTTGGACTTGCTTGGCTTCGTCGTTGGCGTCTCCACCTTTGGCGAACGAAGTGCGTTCAACTTGCGAGCCAACAAACTTTTGCGACGTGCCGCAGTGTTCGGATGAATTGTTCGCTTGCCAGCGACGCGATCCAAAATCGCGGTGGCAGATCGAAGTTCAAGCTCCGCCTTGACCACATCACCCGCTTGAAGGGCTGACATGAATTGACGGGTGCCTTCTTTAATCAACCGCTTGCGGTGATTATTGACGGCGTTTTGCTTCTTATTTTGACGGACTCTTTTTTCAGCTGATTTACTATTTGGCAAATTGGTTCTCCGATGGGTCGAGAAGTATCGCCAATTTCAACAAGAAAGGCAAGTGGCTTTTCCATTTTCCTCTTGACGAGAACGGCTCCAAGCATCACACTGCCATTTCGGGCAATTTCGCCCGGGAGACCCCCCCTCGAATGGCTACTCGTCCCGCCGGATCCGGCGTCCTCGTCACACTCGTTGTATTTGTTCTGACCACCGTTGCATTCATGGTTGCGTTTGTTGTCGTTCTTGGACAATCATCCGCGGCCATCGACGATTTGCAGAAAATAAAAGATACAAATAAAAACTTGAATTCCCAATTGGCTACCGCCAAGAAAGATGCGGAGGCTCTTGCCGCAACGCAAACTGAGTTGACCACGGATCGTGATCGATTGAAGTCCACCGTTGCGCAACAAGAAAGCACGCTGCAAGGAACTGGAAAGAAAACCGCTGAACTGCAATCGCAGATTGACGCGTTGAACAAATCCCTTGCAGACGCAATCGCCGAACATCTCACGGCAACCGAGGCCACGAAAAATACAATCGCGCCTTTCACCAATGCGACAACTGATTACGCCAAAAGCGTGGAAGAGATGCAAAAAATCGCCCATGATTCCAAAGAGGAACTTGAGCAACGCTATCGCGCGCGCATTGAAGACTTACAAAAAAATATCGATGGCCTTGGCGCGGAGCGTGACACGCTTCGAACCAAGCTTGAGCAAGCCGAGAAAAAGCTTGTGCAATTCGAAGTCAAGCCAGAAGATCCCTCCAGCCTTGTCGACGGACACATTATTGAAGTTGGCGGACCTGATTCAACGGTGTATTTGGACATTGGACAAAAGCACCGGGTTGTTCCTGGAATGACCTTTGAAGTCTTCTCCACACCAGAGCAAGTCCAAAACAACAAAGACGGCGCGCTTCGCGGCAAAGCCAGCATTCAAGTCTTGCGCGTCACCGACGACACTTCAACCGCGCGCGTGACACGCAGTTCGCCCAATCAGCCGGTCAATCGCAATGATGTTCTGATTAACGCCGTCTATAGTCCAACCTACACCTACCGCATGTTGGTCTATGGAAAATTTGATGTGAACAATGATGGCAAGGCCTCGGCTGGTGAAACATCTGTCATTCGAAATCGAATTCAAGAATGGGGCGGGGTTGTCATTGATAGTGAAAAAGTCACAGGCGATCTTGATTTCATTGTGATTGGCAACCCTCCACCGAAACCTTCGGAACCTTCGGCCACGGCTGGCGATATTGAAACGCAGGCTTACACGCAGGCTAAAAACGAATACGACACCTATGAACGCATCACGAAGGAAGCCAAGGACGCGCGCATTCCAATGTTGAATTGGAATCGATTCAAGGCTTTGACCGGTCAAGGCAACTAAATCATGAGCGCCGCAATCAAGCGGCTGACGCACCTCTCGCAATACGCACTTGTTCGTGGTTTCGCTGGCCTTTTTCATTTATTTGAAGGCGAGCAAAATATGCGCACCACGGCGATGTTCGCCAAGTTATTCACGCAGCTTGGGGCGAAACGTCTTCTTCGAGCGGGCGTGAATATTCGACGCGCGTTTCCCGACATGCCTGAAGCGCAAGCCAATCAACTTGCCGAGGACAGTGTTGTCAGCATGCTTCAATTGTTCATGGTGGAAAGCATGCTCACACCGCAGCGCTTGCACGCGCGAAATTGGGCGGACAGCATCACGTTGGGTTCGGTTGGTCCGCACATGGATTTTCTTCTTTCAAAGCAACCCGCAATTTTAGTCACAGGTCATTGCGGCAACTGGGAATTGCTTGGCTTCGCTTTGGCTGTTCTTGATTTCCATCTCACGGCCCTCGCTCGCCCGCTGGATAATCCGTATTTGGATGAGTGGCTGCTTGACATGCGCCGACGCCGAGGGTTAAGCGTTCTTTCAAAATGGAACGCCACGCAGGAATTACAAAATCTCATTCTTGAAGGTGGACGCATTGGCTTCATCGCGGATCAAAATGCCGGTGACGATGGACTGTTTGTTCCCTTCTTTGGCCAACTCGCCAGCAGTTACAAAAGCATTGGGCTTCTTGCCATGCGATATCGCATTCCAGTTTTTGTGGGGACCGCGGTCAGGGAAACAAACCGCCTGAAGTACCGTCTTGAAATCGTGGATCGAATCAACCCAGAAGATTGGGAAGCATTCGAGGATCCTTTGTTCTACATCACAGCTCGGTTCAACCGCGGCATTGAAAATGCGATCCGCATGGCGCCTGAACAATATTTATGGGTTCACCGCCGCTGGAAAAGTCGTCCAAAGTGGGAACGGGAAGGCAAGACCATGCCGGAGCGTGTTCGTGAAAAATTGCGCTCGCTTCCGTGGTTGACTGAGCCGGAATTAGATCGTCTATTCAACCCGCACATTGAAGCCCTGCCCGCGCGTTGATATTTTCTTTCTCCATTCACCAACACCGCCCATACATTTTTTCACTTTCACCGCTAGTCTTCAGAACTCAATATGCCGCAGCGACAATTGGTCATTCTTTCTAGAACAAACAACAAAGACGGCTCCCTTGGCGCTATTGGTAGCCGTAAGGAAGTCATCCAATCGCTTGCGCTGCGCAATACGGTCGCTGAAATAGATGGCGGAGACATTTTGTATGGACCAGGTGTCGACATTGAATTGTCCCCTGGACAAGATCCTGTTTTGCAAATGCTTTTAACCATCACTGATGATGACATTGCATGGCCCGTCATTCAGCGCTTGGCCAAAGATTTGCAATGGAAACTATTAGATCCCGTCAAGGGAACTGAATACACCCCGTAAATCACGCCTTGAATTTATAAATTAATCCAGCGTTTCGCTTTCGATGTCGGCGGCTTCGCCCTTCAACTTCTTTTCCGCATAGCGACGCATCCAATTTTCCCAGGTCTTGCCTGCCGCAGCGTCCTTGCCCGTGAAACACAATGTTTGAATTGTTGATTGCTCCACCGTGATTCGTGAGCGGCCATCTTTGGGAAGAATGCGAACCGCGTGAGGCGCTGCGTTGGTGCGTTTGAGATCAAAGACATAGCCTTCAATCGCGCTTCCGTCCTTCAGTTCTAAAGTGACATCGCCACGGAAACTACATGCGGCTGTCAACGCTTCTTCAAATGCGGCGGCGTTCGTAAAGTCCACACGCGTTGTTTCCAAATCCATTTTGGCCTCAATATTCGCTTGGTTTTGTGTTTCAATCATGCGTTCACCATGAACTCATTGCTTGCCTGGGCTTGATTGGCCAAAGCCTCATCAAGTTGGCGGATCAATACCTCAACATCGCTTATGGCTTTCTGCATTGAATTGCAGCCTTGGGCTAAGGTCATTGGGTCTTTGGAGCCCTTTGCCTGGCTACGCGCGGTTAAAGCGCTGGCATGATCCTTAAGGCTTTGCGCCAAAAGACATGCATCACGCAAGGCTTGCAGCCTTGGATCATTGCTTGCGACGCCGTGAAGGGCCGCTGTTCCTGAAAGTCGAAGTGAAGGATTCGGCTCCGCCGAGGTCTTCACTTCTGTCACGCGGGTCGCCATTAAAGGCTTCCCAAAAAAGGATCCATCCATGGAATGTATCTTCTCAAGTTGGAGCGGATTAGGCAAGTTGCCTTATTTCCCGCAAATCACTGATTTGATCTTCTCAAAATCCATTATGGAACTATTTCAATGCAAATAACTGTCACAGGCGCCGCTGGCTACATTGGCTCCCACGCCTGCCTGAAGCTGCTAGATGATGGTCACGAGGTGCATGGCTTGGATAATTACTCGCGAAGTTTCCCGCGCACCGTGCAAGCGCTGCAACGCGCGGGCGGCGGTCGCTTTCATTTCACGCAAGTTCAACTGAACGATCATGACGCAACAGCGGCCGCGCTGAAATTGCATCCGCCGGAAATCGTGCTGCACTTTGCGGCCTTTGCCGTGGTACCTGAAAGCGTGCGATTTCCCCTGCTGTACTGGCACAACAATGTGGGAGCCACGGTGTCGTTGCTGAATGCCATGGACGCTGTGGACGCAAGAAAATTAATATTTTCAAGCACCTGCGCCACCTACGGAGAGCCGGAGGCGCAGCACATTCCAATTGATGAAGAGTGTCCGCAACGACCCACGCACGCCTACGGAGAAAGCAAACTGGCGTGCGAACACATGATGAAAGCGTGGGTGCAATCACACGCGCTCGCAGATCGCGATCGTGGCGTTGTGTTCTTGCGCTACTTCAACGTGGCTGGTGGCGATCACTTGGACCGAATCGGCGAAGACCACGATCCCGAGACACATCTTGTTCCTATTTGTTTGCGCGCCGCGACTGGTCGACATCCAGAGTTGGTTGTGCACGGCAATGACTATCCAACGCCAGACGGAACATGCATTCGTGACTATGTGCATGTGGAGGATTTAGTGACTGCACATATCGAGGCGATCAAGGTGATTCCGCGCCGGCAGACGCTGGCCATGAATGTGGGAACGGGTACAGGCGCAAGCGTGCTTGAAGTGTTGCGCGCGTGTTCGGTGGCGGCTGGTCGCCAGGTGCCGTTTCGTATTGGAGCGCGCCGTGATGGCGATCCGCCGCGGCTTGTTTCCAATCCAGAAAAAATATTTCGCTTGACCAGTTGGCGACCCACGCGTTCATCGCTTGAATCCATCACGCAAAGCGCGTGGCGGTGGTTTGCCAAAGAAAAATAAAGAAGGCGAACGACGTCCGTGATTTAAAACGGAAATGAAATGCCCGCGTACAACTGAATGCTGTTGCGACCATCATTGTTTTCTGACAAGTTGGCGTTGGAAATATGCGCCCATCGAATACCAGTGAGAATGCGCGCGTTTGTAGCCACTTCAAATGAAACGCCAACGCCAATTCGTGGCGTGAAATTGGTGGATGATCCACCGGAAGGCACGTTTGAACCAGAGAACATGAGTCCAACTCCAGCGTCGGCGTACACGCTCCATGTTTCGCGTGCTAGAAAGTGCCAGCGAAACATGAACGCGGGTCCGGCACCCCATGTGTTGCCGCCGCCTTGCGAGAACCAAGCAACTTCAGGACCGAAATCCAAACTGAAATTATCAATCAAGAACCAACTGGCGTACCACGCGCCTTGCAGTTGATTGTCGCTGTCGAAGTCATTCATCCAACTACCTTCAAGTTCCCAACGCCAAGATCCCTTGGCGCCAAATTTTGCTGGCGCATTGTCCTTCACCACCACTGCTTTGTCTGAAGTTTTGGCTGGCGCGATTGCATTCTGCGTGCTTTGGGACATCATGCAAATCATGGGCGCGCTATCGCTCAACAACGTATTTAAAAATGTCGCGGATTCAACTGGCGCCACTGGCGCTAGGCTTGAAATATTGGTCATGGCGGCAAGCGCCGTCACTGCTGATGAAATTGGCACGCACGAATGGTAACACTCTTGCAAGCCGCATTGGGCGCGGCAGCGCGCAACGCGTGGCTAGAATTTCAATGTGCATTTTTATAAATGCGCGATTAAATCACTTAGCGCTTCAACATTTCCACTGTGATGCGCTCAAAGCAATTCCAAAAACAACACCGCCGTCTGGTCGCTCCGACACGCACAGACGGCGGCTCCCGCAACCCAGTTGGATTGCGCTGATGTTGAATTCCCGGACAGCACAGTATCTATCCAATTTGGCCAGAATCAATGGCAGAAACCAAACTTCCTTGGATTCTTGTTAAATTTATTTAGCAAGCGCAAGTCATTGCATTTCAATGGTTTACATACAGTGTCTCTATAAAACCCGCTGTTCAATGAAGTATCACATTTCAAAATATGAAATCCTTCGCCAGACGTCTGATTTGGAGTTTTTGAGTCACCCATAGGGCCCCACCGACCAAACAATCGATTTTTTCGATCAATTGAAGGCATGGCCAAGACCCAGCACTCCCACGAATAGCCAACTACCTGGAATGGCAATCTTGGCCAAACTAGCTCAATTAATTTTTAGGACGCTCACTGGGCGGCAATACCGAACTTGGCACAGGCAGCACGTCTTTTGATACGGGAGCCACAGGGGCAGTCTGCATTTGCGCCACCTCTGCTTCGGCTGTTTCAATTTCTGGCGCCTCAAATAAACGCGAACGCAAGTTTTTCGCGCGCTCAAGAACGGCAGCTTCATCGCTATCGGTTGGAATCATGGTGAAATGCCATTTCACTCGGCTGGTCAACTTCGCTGGAATAATTTCAGCAACAAGATCCGCGCCAACAAAATCCCAAGCGGGTTCGTCGGCGTCTCCAAAGCCAGAAATAGGCTCAAATCCATCGCGACGAAGTCGCACGTCATAGCGGCCGTAATAGGTGAACTCAATCGAACAAGGCGTTCGACCAACTTCCCGATCGTTCAGCCAAACCAATGCGCCTTCGGGTTCGCTGGTGATTTCAATGGTGCGTCGAACGCAGCCACAAATCACACCAAGCGCAAGAATGCAAACCAGCAATCTCATGTGCACACTGTAGCGAAATCTGCCGCTACGATCTGAGCCATGGCGCTCCTTGAAGTCAACGGATTACAAAAAACATATGGCCACCGCCGCGTGGTGGATCAAGTTTCATTTCATGTTTCAGAAGGCGAAATTGTTGGCCTGCTTGGTCGAAACGGAGCGGGGAAAACCACCAGTTTCCGCATGTCTATGGGCATGATTACCCCTGAGAGCGGGCAAGTGACTTTTCGCGGACAAGATGTGACCTACTTGCCCATGTGGCGCCACGCAAAGTTGGGAATGGGCTACCTCAGCCAAGAGCCCAGTGTGTTTCAACGACTCAGCGTGGAGGAGAATTTACTCGCCATATTGGAAACTATTTCTGGACTTTCATCCAAAGAAAGATTGTCGCGCTGCGACGCATTGCTTTCACAGTTTGGTTTGCAAGTGAAACGCAAAGAGCAAGCGCGAACGTGTTCTGGTGGCGAGCGTCGTCGTCTGGAAATTGCGCGCGCATTGGTGACGCAGCCAGCCTTGATTCTTCTTGACGAACCATTCGCGGCTGTGGATCCACACACCGTTGAAGAGTTGCAAAATGAAGTTCGCAAGTTGGCTAAGACGGGCATCGCCATTTTGGTCACTGACCACAACGTGCAACAAACGCTGCGCATTTGCGATCGCGCCTACATCATTCACGAAGGCAAAAATCTTCGTGAAGGCGATCCCAAAAACATCATCAATGATCCAATGGTGCGCGACGCGTATTTGGCCGGCACGTTCCGCGGCAATGAATTCGATTGACGCCCATTCACTTTGACAAAACCCATTGTCAACAGCGTGCGCTAACCACTCTTTTGCCGGCAGAATCTCTCGTTTTAGTGCCGATTTGGCTTGGCGATGAACTCAATGGCGACCTTGGAAACCAGCGTGGGTGATGACTCAAGGACTCGAAAGCGAGCGCCGTGACTTTCAAACACCGCCCCGCTTTCAGGCACACGTCCAAGCACGCTCAACACAAATCCAGCGATCGTGTCAAAGCCGTCGTCCTCTGGAATATTTAAATTCACTTTGGCGTTCACCTCAGCAATGGAGCATCGTCCGTCGGCTTCAATGCGACCAACAGCCAACTCTCGAATCGCCGGGTCTTGATCGCTTTGCGGTTCATGCTCATCGCGAATCTCGCCCACAATTTCTTCAAGCACGTCCTCAATCGTCACCAGCCCCGCGGTGCCGCCGTACTCATCGACAACGAGCGCCATGTGCACCTTGCCTCGCTGAAATTCCTTCAACAAGTCGCGCACGCGTTTGGTTTCTGGAACACGAATGGGTTGGCGCAACAACGGCCGCAAGCAAAAGTCCGGGGCTTCCGCTCCAAGCCATCGCACTAAATCTTTCACATACAACACGCCCACGACATGATCCAAACTCCCCTCATAAATCGGAATGCGGCTGTGGCCATCCTCATGGATGACCAAACGAATCTGAGCCAAATCATCGGTGTATTCAATGCCTTCAACGGCGGTGCGCGGCGTCATGATGCTGCCCACCAAGGTTTCACTGAGTTCCACCACATTCTCCATAATCGCCGCGCTGGCGGAATCAATTCCGCCTTGGCGCTTTGTGTCCTGGATGCTTTCAAGCAACTCAGCGCCCGATTCATTGGCCATCGTTTTTGCGCCCACAAGTCGTCGCACGCCCTCGTCCATAATTTCAGCCACGGTGACAAGAGGTCGCAAAACAAAATCAATGACGCGCAGAAGCGGCAACGTGGCAACGATTAAACCCACCGCCGCATAGCGCGCGAACGCAGCGCTAATGACGCTTGTAAAAAGCCAAATACAACTGGCCGAGATCACAAACGCGGTGCTTAAATTTTGCCAGGTCAGACGACCCTCGTTGTCTCCAAGCCCAACAATGCCGATCAACAACAATGCGAAGAAACCCACGCGACCAATCGCGCGCAAAAAAGCCACGGCGTGATCCACTTGCGTCTTGCGCTTAAAAATCCAATGATCCGTGGCCGAGCGCCCGCCGCGCTCCAGGCGCCGCTGCAACGCGCTGTCACCCACTTGCACAATGGCCAAGTTGATTGCGGAAAGGAACATGGTTGCCACAAGATCGGCAACTGTGGCAAGCAACACCCATGTCATGGCTGGATCGCTCCAAAAATTTGCCCAAGACCAATCGCGCTCAACAAACGATTCTCCTCGCCGTGCATGGCCGCGAAATCAGCCGGCGTTTGGTCATCCATGCCGCCGGCATGCAGCAATCCATGCAGGCAATACAGCAACAATTCGTCGCGCAATTCATGGCTCAATTCCTGCGCGCGCCGACCGGCCTCATCCACGCACACGGCCACATCGGCTTCGTCTCCGTCAGGAAATGTCAGCACATCCGTTGTGGCTGGATTATTCATGTAGCGCAAATGCAGTTCACCCATGGCTTGATCATTGACACATTGCACAGTGAAGCGCTTTAACTTTGGAGCGCCAGCAAGTTGCAACTCGCGCAATTTTTCAACTAACCACTGCGCCAAAGACTCTGAAATCAAATCGCCATGAAGGACGGAGATGTCGTTGTCGCTCTGCGAAGAATCAGTGGAATGACCGCTCATTGAAAGCGCATCGTACGCCAACATTGCCGCCACTAATGTCCGCCCGCGGTGACATACACGGGTACGTATTGCGGCTTCACGCGCGCCTCAAACTCGCCACGGAACTTGTTCACAATGGTTCGAACGGCCCAATTGTTTCCATCGGCCAAACCGCAAATAGTGGTGCCTGGCGTCAAGCCCATGCTTCCCGCAACTTCGAGCAGCAAATCAAGGTCGCCGCTTGTTGCGTCGCCGCGCTCAATGCGCTCCAGACTTTTCAACATCCATCCACTGCCTTCGCGGCACGGGGTGCATTGACCGCATGATTCATTCTTAAAGAAGCGCGCGATATTTCTTGCAACGGCCACCATGTCGGTGTCCTCGTCGAAAATTGTTGGACACGCGGTGCCAAGGCCAAGCACATCGCAATTGCGGCCAATATCAAAGTCAAGCGCGGCATCAAATTGATCGGTGCCTAGAACGCCCATGCTCACTCCGCCAGGAATTGCGCCCTTGAATTTCTTGCCGCCGCGCATGCCGCCGCAATACTCATCGACAAGCGTGCGCAGGGAAATACCCAGCGGCATTTCATACACGCCTGGCCGATTGACATGTCCGCTGACGCCCATCAACTTGGATCCGTAACTTGGCATAGCGCCAGGGAACTTGCTTTCCACGCCAATGCCCTTCCACCATGCGGCGCCGTGTTCCAACACAGGAACGGCGGCGGCCAACGTTTCAACATTGTTCACAATGGTTGGTCGACCAAACAAACCCTTGACCGCGGGAAACGGCGGCTTAATGCGCGGCCATCCACGCTTGCCTTCAATGGCCTCAAGCAACCCAGTCTCCTCGCCGCAAATGTATGCGCCCGCGCTGCGATGCAAGAAACAATCAACGGCGAACTTTTGCTTGCCGCGCATGAGACCTTGCTTGCCAAAAATTCCACCGGCGTATGCCTCTTGAATGGCGCGCTCCATGACGCGCGCTTGATGGTGGTACTCGCCGCGGATGAAAAAGTACGCGGTATCAAGTTGGCACGCCCAACATGCGATCGCAATTCCTTCAAGCACAAGGTGCGGATCGAAATCAACCAGCAAGCGATCCTTGAAAGTTCCAGGCTCGGCTTCGTCGCAATTCACCGCCAAGTAGCGGCGACCGCCATCGATGGGCGCCAAGAAACTCCACTTCAAACCAGCGGGAAATCCGGCGCCACCACGACCACGAATGACCGCGTCCTTGACCACATTGATCACATCTGTTGGCTGCATATCCAAGGCTTTTTCAAGCGCTTTGTAGCCACCGGTGGCAATGGACTGCTCCCATGAAATAGTGCTGCGGGTCTTGGGGTCCGACCAGGGAGCCGTTGGAATGCGCTTGGTGAGAATGGGTTCTTTAAGGGACATAGTTTTGCCTGTTGGTTTGTAAATCGTTACGCAGTTTGACTTGAATGTGAATCACTTGAGCCCGCGCCTTGTTGCGCCGACTCCTTCCAAATAATTTCATCGATCACCGTGCGACGCAGCGTGACATCATCGCGCCGCTCACTTTTGGATGTGCGGGAGACTTCAACCACCTTGTCGCGCTGAACGGGCGTACGAATTGCATTGACCACAATTCCAACCGCCTGTCCCAAACTTCGCATCACGCCAATTTTCGCGCTCATGCGTGGCCACTTCCAGAGGATGATTTCTGCGCGGCGTCGATCAAGCGATCCACGCCTTCAATGGTCAAGTTCTCGTACAACTTGTCGTTGAACAAAGCCACAGGCGCCGTTCCACAACTGCCAAGACATTCCATGGCCAACAATGTGAACTTGCCGTCGTCGCTGGTTTCATGCGGCTCCAAATTCAATCGCTTGCGCACATGGTTCAAAATGGCGGAGTGCCCGCAAATTTCGCAGGCAATGCTTTGGCAAATACCGATCACGCACTCGCCCATTTTTTCCGTGGTGAATTCCTCATAGAACGTCACCGTATCCAGAACATCCGCTGGTTTGAGCGACAAAAACTGCGCGATCTCAATCATGGCTTGGTATGGAATTTGTCGGTACGCGTGTTGCACCTCATGCAAAATGGGCATCAGCGCGCCATGCTTGGTGGCGTAGCGCGGCAGTATGTTTTTTTCCCACGTCGCCTTCATTTGCGCCGTCACATAGGGTTCAGCGCGTCGCTCTATTTTTTCTGTCGATGATGCTTTGGCAATCCATGCCATGATTCTGCTCCTGAAATTAATTAACGATCGAGTTCGGCGGCGATGATGTTCAAACTTCCAATCACGGCCACGGCGTCGGCGAGTTGATGGCCTTCCAACAACTTCGCGATGCTTTGATAATTCACAAAACATGGCGGGCGGCAACGCGCGCGCCATGGATATTTTCCACCGCCACCCACCACAAAGAAACCAAGCTCGCCATTGGGGCTTTCCACGCAGGAATAACTCTCGCCAAGCGGAACATCCCAACCACGGTTGTGCATGACCAATTCAAACAACTGAATTGTGCCTTCAATGCTGCCGTATACATCGCCCTTGTTCGGAATGACGGTCTTGGAATCTGCGCCAACATTAATCGAGCCGCCAGGAATTTTGTCGATGAGTTGATCAATGATGGCGATGCTTTGTTTCATCTCCTCCATGCGGATCAAGTAACGAGAGAAGCAATCGCCGGCGCTGGCCACGGCCACATTAAATTTCACGGCCTCGGCGCCTTGACCATCCCAATTATTTTCAAAGCACAAATACGGTTCGTTCTTGCGCACATCGCGGCGCACGCCACTGGCACGCGCAACAGGACCAGTCAAACTCCACGCAATGGCGTCCTCCATGGAAATTGCGCCAACGCCCTCAAGTCGATCGCGGAAAATTCGGTTGCGATTCAGCAGTGACTCCAAATCCGTCAGCGACTTGGCCATGCGCACATGAATGAAATTTTTCACCATGCGCTTAAAGACTTCATCGTCTGGCAAATCGCGCCATGCGCCGCCAACACGGGTCCAATCTGGGTGGTAGCGCTGGCCGCTGACATATTCGACAATGTCGTAAATAAATTCGCGTTCGTTGAATCCGTATAAGAATCCGGTGAACGCACCCAAGTCCAGCGCGGCCGCTCCAGCGCACAACAAATGGCTTTGCAACCTGCCCATTTCCGCCATGATGGTGCGGATGACTTTGCAACGAGGGTTCACATCAATGCCCAACAACTTCTCAACGGAATTGTGCCACGCAATATCGTTCACAATTGGACTGGAGTAATCCATGCGGCTGACGGTGCACACATATTGATTCCAATCATGGTGCTCGCCCAACTTCTCAAAGCCCGAATGCAAATATCCAATGTGCGGCGTCACGCGCGCAATGCGCTCGCCGTCCAATTCCAGAACCACGCGCAACGTGGTGTGCGTGGCGGGATGCGCGGGTCCAAAATTCAGAATCCATCGATCGGGCGACTGAACATGGTCCTTCAGGTAATCCGTATTTTCGACATCAAGGCCGTAGGTCTCATCGGGCGACAGTGTGTAAGGCATGGAACGGCGAGTATAGACAGGAATTTGCAATGAGTCGTGCTGCAATTTGCCAAAAAATGGCCAGGCCGTGATCAGTTCGCGTGACGTACATGATTGTCGAAATCGCTCTTGAAGGCGCCGAAATTTACCTCTGGAAAGTGTCAGTTTTGTGGCAAATTAGGCTCGAAACAAGGCGCCCATTTTTTTGCCAATCATGCTGCTTGCCGCAAGCAATGTGATGGCCAGAAGCGCCATGGCCCACACACCCATCGCGCTTGCGATCAATTCACCGTCGCCCAATCGATCGTACAAAGTGTAAATGGCTTTGGTGATTGGATAGTCGCGCTCACGCTGCGCCAACAACAAACTGTCGCTTACTTCAAGCATGGAAAAACTAAACGCCAGCAACGCGCCCGCCACCAAGTTGGCCGCGATCAATGGCACCACAATTTTTCGCAATGTGCGAATGAATCCCGCACCCAAACCTTGTGCGGCCTCTTCCAAAGACAAACTAGTTTGCTGCAAACCAGCAACCGCACTGCGAGCCACATACGGCATACGTCGAATGGCGTAGGCCACCACAAGCAACGGAAATGGATTTGGGTTGGCGCCCACAATATCAACCACGGATCGCAGTGGCGCGTTGCGCATCCAATCGCCCCAAGTTTGCGGAAGACCTTCCGCGACGCCATTCAACACGCGCGGCATGGCTCCGCCAAATGGCCACTCAAGACTCATGGCGATAAAGCCAAACGCCATCACCAAACCAGGAACCGCCAGTGGCAACATCATGAGCGCATCAATCATGCCGCGGCCACGAATGGTGCCGCGCACAATCAAACGCGCCGCAATCATGCCAATCACAAGCGCAGCCACCGTGGCGCACAGCGACAAGATCAAGCTATTTCGAATGCTGGAAACCGCCAACGGGTGCGACATGGCCGTGGACCAACCTTCCAATGTGAACGACGACGGCAGAATTGTTCCGTACCACCCACCGGGCAATGAAAGACTTGCAATAATTGTGCTGACGTGTGGCAGTCCCGCCACGCACACCACGCCGCCAACAAAAATCCAGCACAGCATTGTTCCAAGCCAGCCAACTTTTTTTTCCTCGCGGCGAACGCTGGCTTTGGATTGCATGGCATGCGCTTTCCCGCCCACCGCTATTTTTCCTGCGATGTATAACGAGATCGAAACCACCAACATCACCGCCACCAGCGCGAATGGTCGGCGACTGGATTGCATATCTTTCAAGCCGTCAAAAATTTGCACGCTGGTGACGTTGCGAAATTCAAACATCAATGGAGTTCCCAGCTCGGTGAAACTCCAGATGAACACAATCACCGCGCCCGCGAAAGCGCCGGGCGTGACCAACGGTACGGTGATGCGGCGAAATCGTGTCCACGCGCCCGCACCAAGATTGCACGCAACTTCTTCAAGAGCCGGATCCAAATTGGCCAGAGCCGCAGTTAAATTTAAATACACGATTGGATACAGCGACAACGTTTCCAGCACAATCACAGCCCAAAATCCGCCTCGACCGGTGAAGTCAATTCCATCTTGAAGCAGGCCAAGTTTGCATAAGACGGCGTTGAAAGAACCTTCTCGCCCCAGCAAATGGCGCAACCCAATCGCGCCCACAAATGGCGGCAACACCAAAGGCAAGAGCAACAAACCAGTCAATAGTCCCTTGCCTGCAAAATGCAATCGCGCGGCAACCAACGCCAACGGCGTCGCCAATAATAATGTGCCAACGGTCACGCAAAACGCAATCGCAAGCGCGTTGAAAAGTCCGGCGCGCGTCGCGGGATCCCGCAACACGTCCGTCACATGCCACATGGTCCACGATGATCCATCAAGCGTAAGAAACGCGCCGCGCAACACCAACCACAATGGCCACAACAGGCAACTTGCAAGAATTGCGATCAATAAAAAAAGTTGCGCTCGTTGCCAACCGTGTCGACTCACAACCGCAGTGTACGGCGAGCCGTCGTTACTACATGTTCAGCAAAATCATGGACACATCGGCCGTATCAACGTAACCGTTCAAATCCACATCGCTGCCAGGATCAGTGGTGCCCATGTTCAGAAGCACTTGCGAGATATCTCCGGAATCCAACAGCCCACTTCCATCTATATCTCCTTCAATTCCAAAACCAAGAGGGTCCACTTGCCACCCAGCGGAAACCTGCACCGCGGCTCCGCTATCAACCCGCGTCATTTCGACCACATATTCACCTTGCTGCAAATTTGAAAGGTGAATGATTTCAATATTGTCCACCGCTGAAGCGCTTGAAACATTTCCGCCGCCAATGCAAGCAATGCCAGCGTCACCTTCAAGCGCCTGCAACGTGCTGGCGCCAGACAATGCTCGTCGAACACGCAAGTCGATATTGGCAAGCGTGTAACTTGCAAAACCACTCGCCACCACGCGCGGCCATGTAATGACAAAGTCCAAAGTTGGAGTGAGTTGCGTCACACGGAAGCGCCAATACACATGTTGCGCAGCGCTGATGGTGATACTTGCAAACCCAACTCGATTGGAGCGCGTGGCATTCACGGCAACAGTGTTGCCATTGTCTTTTGCCGCGCTCACAATTTGATGTGCGACATTGATATCCAAAGCGCCGGCGCCGCGAAGCGGATCAAGTGGTTTGGCCGTGACGCCCCGCTGCGCTCCGCTTTGTGGCGCTTGATTGCTCCAACTTGCGTCTCTTGTTGCGCCCGCGAGCAGCGATGCTTTCACAACTTGCGCCGTTGCCATTGCGGACAACCCAGCCGTTGGCGCGCCAGCAAGTTGCGCCTGCTGAAACAGCAATGCCGCTGCCGCGCCAACCGTAGGCGTGCAGTAACTGGTGGCTTGACCCGGCGCAATTATTTCTGGCTTCATTCGGCCAGGAGTATCGCTTGCGGATGCTGTCACACCTGCGGAATGTTGCAAATCCAAGCGACCCACTGAAAGTCCATTGAAGCAATCTCCCATCATGGGATAGCGAATGCTTCCAGTGCCATTATTCTCGCCATTGACCGCCAACACGCCGTCGCGGTACATGATGTAATCCATGCGTCGAACCGCCTCACGGTCATAGGCTTCTTTGCCCATCCCATACGAAGCCAACCAAGAATTATTTTGCACGCGCACCGATGCATTGGGTTGTGTGGTGGGCAAAGTCACACCCGTTCCAATTTTTAAATTGTCAACGATCCAATTACTGACATTGAAAGCCCAAATATTCGCGACCCCTTTGGCCATGCTTGTGTTGGCGCCATATAAAGAACTCGCAACATAGGTCGCGTGCGAACTGATCGCGTACGGCGTGTTCATTCGTGTCACAGTTTTTCCAATGAACTCACTCTGCGAAACATCCGGTGAGTACGCGGTGGAATCCGTCGCCAATGGAGATTCAACTTGCACCACGCCAATCCCCGCGCCCGTTGGCGTTGCGGAACCCAAACGCGCAACAAGTGCGGCATAACCGGGACTGTCCGCCAAGGCGTGACTCGCTCCCAAAAATGAAGCGGCGAGAGCAAATATGTGGAGAGTTCCAACCATAAAGTGTGTTTCCTTGCGGCGATTCCAAGGCAAATGCACGACACTTTGGCCTACTGGTTGAACTATGCCTCCGTGAATTCGGCGCGCAAATATATTTTGTATAAAAAACGGTTTTTATACAAAATGGCTAACTTCATTGAATGAAACCCTTTGTCATTGTTGCGGAACCCCTGGCTAGCGCCCCTTCGCAATGGCTTGCCAATGAATGCGATGTGATACAGGCGGCTCCAGGACACGCGGATTTTATTGCCGCCGCGCGGCGCGCGCAGGGACTTGCTATTCGAACGGCGACGCATGTAGACGCGCAACTGTTGGCGCAACTTCCGCAATTAAAAGTGATCGCGCGCGCCGGGGTCGGTCTGGACCACATTGATCTTGCGGCGTGCAAGGCGCGTGGCATTCGCGTGGTGCACACGCCGGACGCCAACACGCAGGCCGTTGTTGAATATGTGCTTGCGCTTGTGTTTGACGCCATCCGTCCGCGCGTTTTTCTTTCTTCGCCTGCGGACGCGACCCGATGGGAACAGGTGCGTAACGAACTGACCGCGCCACGGCAGTTGAATGAAATGACTTTTGGCATTCTTGGCTTGGGTCGAATTGGAAAACGTCTCGCGCTTGTGCTCAACGCCCTTGGCTGCAAAGTTCTGTTCCATGATCTACTTCATATTGAATCGGCCGCGCGCAACGGCGCCACTTCTGTTGCGGCACAAGAATTATTCGAGCAAGCCGACATTCTTTCCATTCACATTGATGGCCGAGATAGCAACTTTCGGTGCGTGAACGCGAATTTGATCAAGGCCATGAAGACAGGCTTGACATTTATAAACACCAGTCGCGGGCGCGTGGTGGATCACCATGCCTTGGCGAAATTTTTAAGCGTAAACACAGAGGCGCAGGCCATTCTTGACGTGCATGATCCAGAGCCATTTCTTTCTGATTGCCCAATGCTTGGCCTGCCCAACGCGCATCTTGCGCCGCACCTTGCAAGCCGCACTGAAACCGCGGTGCTTCATATGAGTTGGGTGGTGCGCGACTTGGTGGCGGTATTGCAAGGACGAGCCCCACAATTTGAAGCTTCAAAATAACACGATGCCCATTGGACAAACCACTTATAGTGCGCTCTGACTTATTTATAAATCCGATTGTTCGTCACATTCTGAACGTGCTCATCAAACCATTCGTGGAAACAAAATGAAATCAGCGATTCACCATGTTCACGCCCGACAAATTCTTGATTCACGCGGCTTCCCCACTGTGGAATGCCAAGTCACACTTGCCGATGGAACCCTTGGGTGCGCCGCGGTTCCTTCTGGCGCCAGTACGGGCGAAAACGAAGCTGTGGAACTTCGTGACTGCGACAAGAAAACATACCGCGGCAAGGGTGTGCTCAAAGCCGTCGACCATGTCAATGGAAAAATAGCGGGCGCTCTCAAAGGCTTGAACTCGCTTGACCAATCCACCATTGATCGGCTCATGATTGACCTTGATGGCACGCCCAACAAAGCCAATCTTGGGGCCAACGCCATGCTTGCGGTCAGCCTTGCCAACGCGCATGCGGCCGCGGCTTACTCCAATCAGCCGCTTTACAAACATCTTGGCGGCGAAAGCGCAACCACATTGCCCGCGCCCATGCTGAACATTCTCAATGGTGGAAAACATGCGGATAACACCGTGGATTTTCAGGAATTCATGATCCAGCCAATTGGCTTTGACACGTTTCAAGAGGCCCTGCGCGCGGGCGTTGAGATTTACCATTCGCTCAAGGATGTGCTGCATGAGAAACATCTTTCAACGGCCGTTGGCGATGAGGGCGGGTTCGCACCCAACCTGAAACGCAATGAGGACGCCTGCGATCTGATCGCCACAGCGGTGGAAAAGTCTGGGTACGAACTTGGTCGGCACATCATGATTTGCCTTGATCCTGCAACCAGTGAATTGGTGAACGAGGCAAAAAAAATAAATAAGAACGGCTATAAGTTTTTCAAGAGCGACCCAAGCCGAGTCGCCACCAGCGATGAGATGATTGACATGTGGAGCGAGTGGCGCAAGCGTTGGCCTATTCGATCCATTGAGGACGGTCTTGGCGAAGATGATTGGAGTGGATGGAAATCTCTGACGACGCGCCTAGGAAAAACAACTCAACTTGTTGGTGACGATTTGTTTGTGACCAATCCGAAATTTCTCGCGCGTGGCATCACTGAGCATTGCGCCAACGCCATCTTGGTCAAGGTGAATCAAATTGGCACCCTCACGGAGACCCTAGAAGCAGTTGCCCTGGCTCAAAAATCTTCTTTCAATGTCATTCTGAGCCACCGCTCAGGTGAAACAGAGGATCACACCATTGCTGACTTGGCCGTGGCTACCAATTGCGGTCAAATTAAAACCGGCGCACCGTGCCGTAGTGATCGCACCGCCAAATACAACCGATTGCTTCGCATTGCCGAGGAACTTGGGGCGCGTGCACAATTTGGCGGGTCCTCGCTTCGCTAAACACCCAACCGCTATTTGTATTTTGCCACTTTATAAAATTTGGTTCGCAATCACGAAATGATCACCTGGCCTATGAAATCATTCCAAGCCAATGTGTGAAACACCATGTCAAAACCAATTGATCCAATTGAACAACAGGAACTTAAAAATGTTCCGTCCCAAGTCATCACCAAGTTGCTCATGGTGTCACGGCGCTTGTCGGAGTCCAGCGAACTTTCCGTGGTGCTTTCCACCGTCATTGACGCATTGAGAGATTTGCTCAACGCCGAACGCGCCACCGTATTTGAATATGACGCCGAAGCAAATGAACTTTTCACACAAGTAGCCCACGGAATTTCAAAAACTGGTTCAGGCGTTATTCGCATTCCCGCCAATCGAGGAATCGCCGGTGCGGCGGCTCAAACCAAGAAACTCATTCACATTCCCGACGCCTATGCGGACGAGCGCTTTAATCAAAACATAGATAAAACCACTGGATTTCGCACGCGCAACATGCTCGCTCTTCCGCTGATTGATCACGAGGGCGGACTCGTTGGCGTTGCGCAAGTGCTCAACAGTTGCCATGGGCCATTCACCGATCAAGATCAAGAAATCGCGCTTGGTCTTTCCGCGCAAGCGGCGGTCGCCATTCGTCGCGGTCGGCTTATGGAAGATCGCATGGCCCGCGAACGCATGGAGCGTGATTTACAAGCCGCGCGTTCGATTCAACAAAGCTCATTTCCAAGCGCGTTGCCGCCAATGCAGAGTTGGCAAGTGGCGGCGACAGGAATTCCCGCTGAGCAATGCGGAGGCGATGCGTTTGATGTGATTCCACTTGTCAATAATGTGATCGTCGAACCCGATCAATCTCCTGATGAAATTGTGTTACTGGTTGCGGATGCGACCGGCCACGGAATTGGGTCCGCACTGTCGGCAATGCAAGTGCGCGGAATGCTGCGCATTGGACTTCGTTTGAAGCAAGAGGTTCGACGAATTGCCGAGGAAGCCAATCGACAACTCTGTCAGGATTTACCAATGGGGCGCTTTGTGACGGCGTGGTATGCCCGAATTTCCCTGCACAACGGCCAAGTGGAAAACTACGCGGCTGGTCAAGGACCAATCATGCACTATCGCAGGCGTGAAGATGATTTTATTATTTTGCCAACCGACGATGCGCCACTGGGAGTCATGATCCATGAACCCATTGCCCATTCAACTGTGATCACCATGCAACCCGGCGACTTTCTGATTGCCTTAACCGACGGGTATTACGAATCCGAAGGCACCGATGGCTCTCAATATCAGGAACAACCAGTGATGGATTTGGTGCGCAAGCACAGAGATGAATCACCCGATTTTATTTTAAAATCCATCTACACTTCCCTGATGGATTGGACAGCCTCCGCGCCCGCGGCCGATGATCGCACAGCGATTATTGTAAAACGACTTCTAAAATAAGAGCCCACTCATCGCGGCACGCACGCTGCTTTGGGACTGTCTGAAGCGCGTACACACATACATTGACTCACATCTGTTGGCGCGCAGAAATTTATTTCGCACGTAGTCGCAACACTCCGTCGCGCAGATCCGCAGGATTGTCTAGCGCGTCCATAAAAGTATGCGCAAGTTTTTTGGATCCAGGAATTGTTTTTTCTATGTTGATCAAACTCTTGCGGCACTCTTCAAATTGACAGGCAGTGAACAAGCGAACCATTGATTCAGTCGCGACGATTCGTTCTTGGGGATCCGCCTCAAGACATACTTCATACAAATCAATTGGGATAGATTGTCCAACCACCACCACGCGCCCTAGCGAAAGTAGCGCCAAACCAGAGCCTTTTGCCAACTCTGCTGTTCGACCGTCAATCAAAATAGCGGTTCCAAATTGCTTGTTCGCGCTCTCCAAACGCGCAGCCAAATTTCCGGAGTCGCCAATCATTGTGTAATCGTTCAAGTCGGGCGGCGCGCCGCAATCACCAATGACCACTTTGCCCGTGGCCATTCCAAGTCGCAACGAAACAAGGGGCAAGCCTTTTCGATCTGGTCTATTGCCAATTTCATTCACAGCTTTCTGACACGCCAACGCTGCCTCAATCGCCAATCGCCCCTGCTCCGGTTCCTCGCCAAAGGCGCTCCAGAAAGCAAGAATTCCGTCGCCAAGAAATTTATTTACATACGCTCGGTGCGCCGTCAACTCCTTGGTCATTGCGCCCATGTACAAATTCAAAGTACGTACAACCGCTGGTCCACCTAGAACTTCACTGATGCTTGTGAACCCAGCCAGATCTCCAAATAGAATAGTGGCTTCACGCTCCACCCCGCCCATGGACAATGACTTTGGATTTTCGGACAACATTTCAACCAATTGCGGCGACACACGCGCACGAAATTGGCGAGTGACTCTTTGCTTCTCACGCTGAGTCATCACCGCCACAACCACCGTGGTGGAGATCCAGGCGCTCAACCCGCTTGCCACTGGAGCAGCTACCGGACAAATCCATTGACCCCAATCAAAGCCCCCAACTCCCAACACACCGATATACAAACCCAACACCAAAAACACCACAAATGCCCCAATTCCAGCACCAAATCGCGCGCCTGTGAGCGTGGAGATAAGCCCAAGAAAAACAATTGCCAAAGGCCCAACCCACTCTGGCGCGAATTCCAAATAGCGCTTGTTCAGCACCATGTCGGCGACGGCAATGTGGCAGAAGACTCCCGGTGTACGTGGCCCAAAAATAGTATTGATCATGTCAGCCGTAACGCCAGTGGCGGTGAACCCAACAAAAACTAATTTGCCCCCAAGGATCTTGTTCAATTCCTCATCACCCTTGGCCAGCGCGGCGGTTCCTTCCTGCAATGCCTTCTCCGCACTGAGCCATTCTTTTACCCCACCCACAATTTGAACAGTCTCTTTTGGCAAATCGGGATCATTTGCATCATCTTTATACAAATCCCACAAGTCCAAAAATTCCTTTTTTATATCTTGTATGGTCGCCTTCTCAAACCACGCTTTGGATTTACCTAACGGGCTGGCAACAACAACTTTTTCTCCATGTACAGCAACTTTGTTCTCTTGAGTATCCGTTGGCGGAAATGCAATCTCGCCCCCCAAAATGCGCAAACGATCCGTCTGCTTCGCTAATTTTTGGCGCTCGCGCGCTTGCTCAATTAATCGACCAATGCCAACAGTTGCGTTGCGGCCCTCTTTGATGCCATAGCCAGAAAGAAGTTGCGTAGGCCAATCCAACAATACTTGTCCATTCTGAAGTGGAATGCTGAATTGTTTCAGTTGCAATTGTTTCGGAGTGGGCGCGGCATCATTTACGGTTTGATCCTGAAACGCCAACGCGGCCGCCAATCCAAATTGAGGAACCAATCCATAATCGCTGGGGAAATACGGGAAAATTCGACGCGATTTGCCGTCAAATTGATCTGGTTCGGCGTTCACCACTCCAGCCGCGTGAGCGGCTTTGGCAATCAATGGAATGGGCGGCAAATCTTGCGGCGTACCTTTTGATGTGGTGTCCGCCCAAAATGTTCCCTGAATGGCGCGCCAACTTTCGCTTCGCAACCACACCCGTTCCAAAGTCTTACGCTCCGCAATGTCTCCCATGTGCGCTGCATTGGCGCTACCTCCAAGCATGATGGTTACAAACTCATCAAGCGACTTGGGAAACTTGCCTTCTTTACGCAATCGATCCAAAGTCATCAAGGCAGCGAAGCCCTTTAACGCCGCGGGCCGCTCAAGCACTCTGGACTTGTAGGGTTCAACTAAACCCGCTTCAGCAATGATGACATTGATATCTCTGTCCATTCCAGATGCGACAGCGGCTGTCAATGCAGAAAGTTGCGCTTGCCCAAGCGGAGTTTCCCAAACTGGGTCCAACACTTTTTCCTCACGCATTGCCAAAGCGACTACAGATTTTGAATGGCGCATGGCAGCCGCCAAATCCGAGTCACCCGTCGTGTCATCCTCTGGTTCAAAAAATAAAATATCGTATGCAATGGTCTTGGCGCCTGCGCGCGTGATTTCATCAGTTGCTTGCGCAATCAACGATCTTTTCCAAGGCCAACGACCAATCGTGTCCAGGCTGGAATCATCGATCGCCACCAAAGCCAATTGCACGCCTGGGTCCTGAATTTTAGATCGGCCATATCGAAATCGAAGATCAATGGTCAAGTCTTCAAGCCAGCGAAATTCACCAAATGCGTTCAATACCAGCACAATCAGTGCGAGTGAAGACCCCACCCAAATTGCGATCGAGCGAAAGTTTTTCACGATCGCAGTCTATATGAATTTTAAAGTTTTTATGAGCCTGCCGGCATGAAATCAAAACCTTGCACGTCTATTGCGCAAGATGCAATTTATTTATGACCTTTGTCGCGACCATTGTCTTCCCGTGAATTGAAATCAGACTGTGCCTGAGAATAATTTTCTTGGATAAGGCTGCCATTGGTGGCGACATTCAACATTGCCGTGTTTGCCGCCAACTGAATTGTTGCCGCCCGCGCCAGCTGTGTTGCAACTGCATTCATGTAAACCATGTCACCACGTGAACTGGCGTTTCGAGAAGCCGTCTCCGCAGCGACGACGGCGGCTTCCGCCTGATTGACATATGCATTGTGATTTCCAACCAAAGTCGCCACTGCGGCCAGGGCATTCTTTGCTACGTCGGAGTTGTTCGATCCAACGATTGTTGTGAAGTCAGTCAAATATCGGTTCGCGGTTGCTCGGCTATTGGCAAATTGCTCTGAAAAAGTAGTGCGTGAAGTGGCTGCTTTTGTTTCAGCCTCGCGCACATTCGATGTCAAGCCATTGATCGCAACATTGGCCGCATCTGCGCCGTCGTGATGCGCCTTGATCTGACCCAAAACATCCATCGCTTTATTTTGAATTGAATTCGTTCCCGTGTACAGGTCGCTTAACTCGTGCAAAACGTTCAACGCTGGATTGAGAGATGATTGCGAAGCGCCGCTTCCATACAACAGGTCAAACCGATCCTTGTATTCATTTGATTTCGTCAAATCCTCAATACTTTTCAATTCAAATCCAGCCATGCCCGTCTTTATTGATTTGTCGTCGTACCCGTCGGCATACGCTAAACCAGTTTTTCTATCCATCAAATCCACCTGCGCTTTCATTTGAGAAACCTGGTCAACGATTGCGTTGTAATGACCCGTTCCTTCTGCAAGATCTTGTTGCGCCGCAGTGGCTAAAGCGAAGGAAGAATCAGCCAGTACTTTAATTACTTGGGATTTCGATTGGGCATCAAGCACATGCGGCTGCGCAAAATTCACAAAGCTTTGGTAATCGAACCTGGCATTGGCTTGATTGAAGCAATCCTGAATCTTTGCGGCGAGCACTTGGATTCCATCGGAATCTCCATCCTTGCCAACATTGGTGAGATACGCCATGGACTGAACGCTAATGCCGACCGCCGATCGATATTTATCCGCCTCGGCCAAAAACAATGTTTGAGTTCCGCGAGAACTTGCATTGCGATAATTGTTCATGGCCGCGTTGGCCGCGCTTAAACCAGCCTCCACTTGCATGGCAGAATTAGCCGCCAATTCCGTGAGTACAGAAAGCGCGCGCGCCGATTGCTCACTTGTAGAACCTGCAATCAATGCCTTCAAATCGCCTAAAAAAGAGGTCATCTTGACCAACTCCAGATTCAACATTGCGGAGTTGCTTTGGGAATATCCATCGAGAGTTTTTAAATTATGCAAAGCCTCCTTTGCCCATTTCAAGTGCTGGTAAGCGGTCTCCACTTTGCCAAACTCGGCTTGTACAACAGCATTCAAAGTCTGCGCATACCACAACTCAGTCCCAACTTGACCATTCCAATTTTGCTGCAACGCCGAAAGGCTATCTTCGGTTCCGTTCAACAATTGACCATTTCTCAACGCCTCTTCGGTGATGACATTAAAAGCGACATGCCCGGCGTCGGTTCGAAATTCGTGGCGTGAATTTTCATCAATGAAATAACCTCTCGAATCAAAATTCATAGATTCGAGTTTGTTACGCGCGGCGGTCAAATCATTGAACGCGATGCTTTGGATAATCTGAAGTTGCCGCCCGACACCCATCTCAATTGATGAAAATGAATGCGTCTCACCTTCATGGTCGCTTCCGTACCATAAGCGATTCAATCCCAGCAAAGAATTTTGCCAATCACCCGATTCGTACACATTGAAATTGCCGTTAAAGTTTTCAAGCTGCGCGGAACTTTCAGTTTGATTATTTTGATTTGCAGATTTCAGAGTTGAAGTCGCCAATGCGGATATTGCGCCCTGTTGCTGATAGCGCATATAGACATCGCTGTTCTGATCCCCGCCACCAGAATCCGAGGCCAAAATTAAAGCGGTATCAATGGCATTCTCATTCGCTTCACCTGCCTGAGTCTGCTGAATTTGCTGGATATTGGAGCTTGGATTTGCGCCCGCAATTCCCTGAGCAACCTGTTGTTGGATATCAGATTGACTGACCATGGTTCCCGCAATGGGTGGCGGACCAATGGTGCTTACCCAAGCGTTCTGTACGGGGTCTTGCCTGCCTGACTCGGAAGATGTTTTCCCTTGACCCGAAACAAAGTATGCCATGTTTGCAGCAATGTATTTGACTTCGATGGCATTGATAGAGTTGCTGTTCGCACCAGAAACATCAACCCCCTTCAACGGACCTGATGCAAGCGCAAAACCTGTTCCACGAACCGAGAGCGTGGTTTGAGGCGTGACAACTTTAAAATCATTCGCAAAACCAACGTGGTCAACTTTAAAGTCCGCGCGTCCACTTTTCACCGTGGCCAATGTCCGCAGTGTTTGACCCTCTTGCACCATCTCTGGTAATTGAAATGTGGTGCCTGAGTCCACCAGAATGGTGGCGTTTTTACCGACACGCAAAGTGGAACGGCTCTTCAAACCAGTTCGAATTTCCGCACCCGCGTTCAGAAGATCATTTACTTTCGCCTCCGTCCACGGAGCATTTTCATTTGTTCGCCAACGAACTTTGCCTTGCACATCCATAAAAATGGCTTGCAATGCGAGCGCATCCGTCGCTTGCTCAACCGCGGCCGCAGAAACAGGTTGCGTCATATCATCTGCCCATGCGCGTTGAGAAACAGATGCAACAGCGAGCGACATTGCCAACGTGATTGTTCCACCAACAAGATTGATCGTGTATTTTTGCTTCATAGTGCGCAGACTTTCATTTCATGTACGACCTACAGATAAATATATTCAGCCAATTGCCATACCTAGCGAATATCCGTCCTAGAAAAATCGAATTCAATTTTGAATATGCAAGTCACATAACTTTGAAAATTGCAAATTTGTGCTCAAAACCTAATTTGATTGCCCTAAAGGCGGTTTTGGCACCGCCGTATTGATGGGTTCTGGAAATACATCCGGGTCATTTGAGGGTTCAAATGCTGGCGGAACAACAAGCGGCGCCTCCAACGGACCAGCGGCTGGCAAAGTGCCTTCTTGAATCGCCGCTTCATTTCCTGGCGTGACTGCGGATTGACCCGCGGTTTGATCGAGTTGAAGCTCCCCTTTTTTCAACACGGCCCGACCAGCGATTCGCTCAAGACGATTCATGAAATCAATAAATTCCGCGCCACTGAGAGACTGATTGTCAGTGCGTAGTGGAAGAATTTCCATGTAGATCAATTCCTTCACCGCAAAGCGATCAACCGGGCCGAAGATCATCATGCTCAAGCCACCACGAATTTTCATGATGCGGCAACCCGCCCCCGCCATCCATCCAACATGCGCGGCTGCGTTTGCTTGTTGATCAAATGAACTGGACAACCACTTGCGTCGAACTCCCTCCACGACGCGGTCTTGATAATCATTGGATGAATCTTTTCCATCCTCGAGAATTAGAAATCCATGCAACGCGTCATTGTTGGTCACCGCGGGCATGTCCTCAAGCGCATCAAGGAATTCAATTTCTTGTTGCGGTGCGGGGAATGTGTCAACAGCGGACGACTTCATCATGTAAGGCTGGCAGGCGCAGAGCAACCACACGCAGGCCAACAATGGCAGCGAACTAAAACGCATAGGTCACCCCCACATAGAAAAATTGCCGAATAGCCCCTTGATCCTCGTAAAAAACGCTGCTGTTGGGCATAAAAATACCGTAGCGAATATTGAAGTTGATATCGCTCAAGATGCGCCAATCCAAAGTCGTGTCAATTTCACCGCCAATTAAATTGGATCCACCCGGTCGAGTGAGAATATTAATGGGCGCTTGATTATCAATCTTAGTAAACAAGTAACCAGTCATTCCCAAGCGAAGGTCACGCGCCCACGAAACTGATGGCAACAGATTTGTGCTGAATCCAGCCGAAGGACAAAGCAAGTTTGCCGGATCGGGCGCCAATGTGAAACCGGTGTTGATATAGCCAAGGGAGTTGAAGGAGTGATCAACATAGCTGGGCGCGATACCACCAAAGGTTGTGCCGCTGTCCAAGCGATGCTTGTCACCGCTTCCCGCAAGAACAGAAAGATCCAAGCGCGTATCGCCTTCATCGCGCAGCAAATACGTGAGGCCTGCAAATCCTGCCGCAGCGCTGATCTCTGTTTCTTGTTGAGGCTGACTCAGTGATGGACTTGTCGCATCAAGTGGGTCGGTTAATGTGGAGCCAAATTCATAAGCGAATTCACCGCGATACACCAAATCCGCACCCAAACTTCCAGTGCTTCCAGCGCCGACATATCCACTGTTGTAATTGAATGTTGTTGGAATTGGAGTCCCGGATGTGCCGAGATTATTCTCCTGCCCACCGTTCTGATCCGTTTGCCAAAGAGCGAACACATAGGGCTTGTGTGCGGCAAAGCCCTTCCAATCAATCTTCATGCCGGAATAAATACGCGAGGTGTCAGTGTCAAATCCCGGGCGCGAAGTGTCCCAATCAACGGTGTCCTGACCCGCGGTCTGCGCGAACATTCCTTCAATGCCAAGATCGCCCAAAGTCAATTCTGTTTTGACGGCGTACATGTAATTGCTCAGCACCAAACCTTGTCCCCAAATAATGTAATTGCGACCGCCTTTGACCACGAGGTTGAAATCCGCTCTTTCAGTTTCAGATGCGTGGGTAAATCCACCAAGATCAAATTCGCCCCAATAAATTTCGCCAATTGGATTTTGCCAACCGCGTTCTTTGGCGTCTGGCGCTAAATACCGGCTGCCGTTGGTGTCCCATTCATTGTCCAAGAAACGCAAGCGGCCAAAGAACCGTATGCCACCGTCAAGTTCCGCACGAAGAAACAAGCGAACATCCGGCGTTGTCAAATACTGGCTTTGACTGCGCGAGTTTTGAATCATGTTGTATGCGTAGCGGAAAGTTCCGCCCGCATCCAACAGCATGCGCTCTGAGATTGGGGTTTCTTTAAAGTAATCCTGGCGATATTGCGCGTCTTCCGAATTCAACTGGCGCTGAATATTGTTGGCAAGAGCGTTTACATTTTGTGCCGAAGCGTGGCGCACGACGGCCCAGAGTGCACCGACGATGAGGATCACAACTCCTTTTGACATCTGAAGAAAGAATAACACCAAATTCATTCAGACATGGTTGAAGACGACCAACCACAATTGCATTCTCGATCCAAATTTCACATAACTGCCTGTTACCATTTCAAAATGCAATTGCTCATGATTGGAACAGGCAACGCATTTTCCGCGCAACGTTTTGGCTGCTCAGCGATCATCAAAGGGCCAACAGGACAGGTGATGATTGATTGCCCGGATTCACTTCCAATGGCCTTGCATAATGCGGAGAAAAAATCCGGGTGGAAAATTGATCAACTTGCAATCACGGATTTGATAGTGACACACCTTCATGGTGACCATTGCAATGGTCTTGAAAGCATTGGTTTTTTACGGTGGCTACATCACCGAGAAACCGGCGCGCCAATTCCCAAGCTTCATGTGTGGAAGCCGGTGGCGGATCGACTTTGGGAACGGCTTGCGCCCGCCATGGATCAATCAGGCGCGGCCAAATTGTCGGACTATTTTGAAATTCACTTTCTCAATCAAGAACGTGAAAGCCTTATTGGAGGCATGAAAGTGTCTTGCCGTGGCACGCAGCATCCAATTCCAACAAGCGCGCTGAAGTTCAAAGCGGACGGAAAAGTGATTGCTTGGAGTTCGGACACCCCGTTTGATCCTTCTTTGATTGATTGGCTGACCAAGGACGCGGATTTGATTATTCACGAGACCAGTCCGCCACCAACGCATACACCAGTTGAGTTGCTGAATTCACTTCCTGAAAAAATTAGATCAAAGATGCGCTTGATGCACATGACAGATTCGTTTGATCCAAAGTCGACAACTATTTCT
Source organism: uncultured bacterium (assembly GCA_903898755.1). Classification (GTDB taxonomy): domain Bacteria; phylum Planctomycetota; class Phycisphaerae; order Phycisphaerales; family SM1A02; genus SYAC01. The sequence goes on from CAIUGT010000041.1 coordinate 33,611, forward strand.
TGCATGCAAGAAGGCGAAGTCGTTTCTGTTTAAAGAAATCAAGCCCCCACATCGCAACCATCAACGCTGATCAATGGCGACATACGCTTGCTGATGCGGACCGATGTATGCGGCGTTTGGCCGAATCAATCGATTGCCATCAAGTTGCTCAATGCAGTGTCCAGCCCAACCCGCAATGCGGCTCATGGCAAACATGCATGTGAACAAATCCAAATCAATGCCGATGGAGTGATAGGTGGTCGCGGAATAGAAATCGACATTTGGATAAATGCCCTTCGCGGCAACTTCCTTGGCCATGATCTCTTCGATGCGTCGACTCATTTCAAACAAATTCAAATTGCCAGTGTCGGCGGCGACTTGCTTGGAGAATGTTTTTAAATAGGTCGCGCGAGGATCAATTGCCTTGTACACGCGGTGGCCAAAACCCATGATTCGATCGCGCTTGCGCAGTTTTTCCGCGATATAGGCGTCCACATTCTCAATGGTTCCAATTTCATTCAGCATGATCATCACTTCTTCATTGGCGCCGCCGTGCAGCGGACCTTTTAACGTGCCGATGGCGGTGACCATGGCCGAATACATGTCGCTGAGAGTTGAAATGGTCACGCGCGCCGCGAATGTGCTGGCATTCAAGCCGTGGTCCGCGTGCAAAATCAGGCAGACATCAAGCGCTTTTGCCATGGACGCAGTGGGCTTGGCCCCATTGAGCATGTACAAGAAATTTTGCGCCATGGTCAGCGACGTATCTGGCTCAACAATGGGCTTGCCCTTGCGATGGCGATCAAACCCGGCGATGAGCGCCGGAGTTTTTGCGAGCAGGCGAATGGCTTTGCGATTGTTGGCTTCAACAGTGTCGTCGTCCACTTCCACATCAAACAATGAAAGTGCGCTGACAAGCGTGCGCAAGACATGCATCGGTCCAGCGTCGCGCGGCATTTCACGAATAAGATTCACAAGCGTCTGCGGAAGCGAGTATTCAGCGCGCAACTGTTCGCAGAACTGGTTTAATTCCGATTGAGTTGGCAAGCGACGGTTCCACAACAAGAACACAGTTTCTTCAAATGTGCTGTTGCGCGCAAGCGCGTCGATTTCAATTCCAACATATTCAAGAACGCCCCGACCGCCGTCAATGAACGACATCTGCGTTTCCGCGGCAACGGTGTTTCCAAGGCCTTTGTCAAATGTAGGTGCTGCTGGTGTTGCGATACTCATATTGGGTCTCTCAAGATTGATGGAAGATCGTAGTCTATGAGCATGGAAAATCGAAGCGGTAAATTGAAAACATTGGTGAAAATTTGCGGACTTCGAACCATTGATGACGCCCTGCAAGCCGCCGAACTTGGCGCTGACGCGGTGGGCTTTGTGGTGGCAAATGCTTCGCCACGGCAAATCGACTTCCAAACTGCCCTGGGAATCGCAAAGCAGATTGTGGCCAACATTCATGCAAAAAAGCCCCTGCTTCATCCTGTTTCACACACGCTCCATGAAACGATCCCGCCTCCTTTGACGCCAATTTTGGTCATGCGCAACTGGTCGGATGTGCCCGCCGAGCAATTGCACCATTGGCCAGGCCCCATTCAGGTCTATACAGCATTAGGAGGACCCAATCGCAAACGCATTTGGGGCTGTTCCATTGACGAAGCCAACCAATTGCAACATTGTCCGCATGAACATATCACGGCGCTCTTAGTTGATTCGCCAACCGCCGGCGCTGGTGATAGTTGGAATTGGAGTCGTCCAAGTCAGCCTTGGACCAACCACTTGCCGCTCATTCTTGCTGGTGGACTTTCGCCCGACAATGTTGCAAATGCGATTTCACAAGCGCACCCCTGGGCGGTCGATGTGAGCAGCGGCGTGGAAAGTTCTCGCGGCGTGAAGGACTTTAAGAAAGTTCAAGACTTCATAGAGAATGCGCGCGGTGCGCAAATGGAAATGTCGCATGCGGTGCGGAGTGAGTTAGCCACATCATTCGACCAACTGTAGTTGGCCACAAACAAGGCAACTAAAGATTTGCTTCTGCGCAGTTCGCGTATGAAGAAATCATTCAAGCTTTCAAAACAATAATTTGATCACGCCGCGCCGCGGTGAATATCTTGTGCGAGACCCAGTTGAACCAAATGCTTCATAGGTCCATGAGGCTTCGCGCTTTCGGCTTTCAATTTTGTACTGGCTCCCGGATTGGCGTAGCGGTTGAACACGATCGCCTTAATATTGCCCCAAATGCCTTGAAAACCCGAGAACGTGTGATCGACCGCGGTGGCTTCATAGCCACTGTGCACCATGCAATTGGCGCACTTCGCGTTGCCGCTTTCGTGACCGTAATTGGCCCAATCAGTTTCATCGATCAATTCTTGGAACGTGTCGGCGTAACCTTCTTGCAACAAATAGCAAGGCTTCTGCCAACCGAACACGTTGTACGCGGGCATGCCCCATGGCGTGCATTCGTAGGAACGCTTGCCCATAAGAAATTCAAGGAACAGTGGACTCTGATTGAACTTCCAACCCTTTTTGCGATTGGAAAGAATCATCTCAAAGAGCTCATTGGTTTCCTTTCGTTTCAAGAAACCAGATTGATCGGGCGCCTTGTCGTAGGCGTAGCCGGGACTGATCATCATGCCTTCTACGCCAAGCGCCATCATCTCGTCAAAGAAAGCGCGCACTGAATTTGGATCCGCACCTTCAAAGAGCGTGGTGTTTGTGGTGACGCGGAAACCCATCTTGACCGCCAGACGAATTCCATCAACGGCTCTTTTGTAAGTGCCCTCGCGACATACCGCAAAGTCATGGTTTTCTTCTTGACCGTCCATATGCACGCTGAAGGTCAAATATTTGCTGGGCTTGAATGTTCCAGCCTCTAGTTTTTCCTTCAAAAGCAGCGCATTGGTGCAAAGATAAATGTATTTTTTACGCTCAACCAAGGCCTCAACAATTTGCTTGATGTCTGGGTGCAAAAGGGGCTCGCCGCCAGGAATGCTGACCATGGGAGTATTGCATTCGTCGACCGCGTCGACACATTCCTTGACCGTAAGATTTCGTTTTAGGACGTGGGCTGGATACTGAATTTTCCCGCAACCAGCGCAGGCAAGGTTGCATCGAAAGAGTGGCTCAAGCATCAAAACCAAGGGATATCGCTTACGTCCAGCGAGTCTTTGTTTCAGAACATAACTTGCAACCGTCCACATTTGGCTTATTGGAACACCCATAAATCTTCGAGACTCCTAAAATAATTTCAATTCTTGCAAACAAGAAAACTCGGGGCATCGTAGCAACAGTATGACTGCCTTTCCTCATGATTCTTTGCATCCCTTTGCCACGCCTCACGGAGTCAACTCCGTGCGCAATGACACTACGATGTCCAAAGTGGAGCTTGAGGGCGCAGAAATCTCCGATGAACAATTAATGATCGCCCACCAAGCTGGGGACGAACGGGCTTTCCCCATGCTTGTCGAGCGGTATCGATCCAATCTACATCGCTATCTGCAGCGCTTCTTGGGTTCAGCGGCAGCGGCGGACGACGTGTTCCAAGAAACATTTTTGCAAATTCATCTTTCGGCAGCCACCTTCGATGTGACACGCACTCTGCGTCCATGGCTGTACACCATTGCGTCCAACAAGGCGCGCGATTGGTATCGCCATCACAAGCGCCGAGCCACTATAAGTTTGGACAAGCCCATTGGTCATGGCGAAAATGAATTCACATTGCTTGATGTTGTTTCTTCAACCAGCAATCAACCTGGCGAGTCACTTTCGGCGCGTGAAGAATCCGCTCGGGTCAAGAAAGTTGTTGACGCTCTTCCTGAATTGCACCGTGAAATTTTGCTCATGGCGTACTTCCAGCGCTTTAGCTATCAACACATTTCGGAAATGCTGAGCATTCCTCTTGGCACAGTCAAAAGCAGATTGCATTCCGCCGTTGCGCTGTTCGCCGATACTTGGGCGCAAACGACGCACGAAACATCCAAGGATCACTCATGATTCCGCGCAACGAGGACGACAAAATCCTAAGCGAAGAAGATTGCCGCGCGATTGACGCGTTGCTTGAGGCCGGACTTGTTGAAGGCGTCGACCGTGCTCAAAATAGAGATGAATCCGCTGAATCCAAGCGCCAAAACGCCGCATTGATGTTGCTGAGAAAATTGGAGGCCTATCCAGTTGAGGAACCTGATTCGCTTCTTGTCGATGCAACCATGGCGCGTATCGCCCGTGAAGAAAGAGCCAGACGAGATCGCTTGGAACTTCATACGCCAGGCTGGAACAAGCGAACGCAGTGGGCGGATTTTGGCGCAGTGGCCGCGGTGGCTTTGATCGCAACTGGAGTGGGATGGCCAATCGCTCAGCGAATGCGCGCCGCCGCGCTTGAACAAAATTGCGCAAACAATCTTCGCACTGTTGGGTCAAGCATCGCGGCATACGCGGTTGATCATCGGGGCAATCTTCCTGCGACTGCAAGTTTAGGTGGACTGTTTGAAACCCCCGCCGCATCCAAAATGGATTGGAGCAATTACGAACACAGCGGACACTTGCTCTTGCTTGAACGAAATGGATATGCCAAACACGACTCGCTTCATTGCCCCGCTTGCACATCAGGTCCCGCGTGTGGAACATTCTCATTCCGCGTACCAAGCGTGAACACTCCGTTTCGACTTCAACTCATGGGCCGCACGCCGTTGGTGGCTGATGCGAACCCCATGATTCACATGCGACGCGTTGGCAACAAAGCGGAGTTGGCACCACCGACATCGCAGTGCTCCATGAATCATCAACAGCGTGGACAAAATGTTTTATTCGCCGATGTTTCCATTGTTTGGATGGTGACACCAGTGATCAACGGCGACAATATTTACTTGCCAGACGGGGTCAAAGACTCCGAGTCGCTTCCGTTGTCGCCCCAAGCGACCGCGGTCAATGACATTTTCTTGGCTCAATGAAAGTCAAAAGTCAAAAATGCCTGCATTTGTAGGTATTTTTATCTTTCCCCCCCATATCGCTTGACCAAACTGACGATTTCGTTAGACTTGTCGACCCTCAACGAAAGCGGCGAACATATATGCAAAAAGGCCATAAAGGACTACTCAAGCGAATTAAAGTGACCGGCACAGGCAAGGTGCGCTTTCATTCGCCCAATTCACGTCATCTGAAGAGCAATAAAAAGGGCACAACTGTGCAGAGTTACCGCAAGTCGCGATATCTCGGCGCAACTGACCTGATTGCCTTGTCAAAAATGCTGGGTCGCTCATTGCGAACAGCGAAACGTCCGGCTGCAACCGGCGGGAAGGATTGATCCATGCCACGCGCACGTAAAGGAGCAGCCCGCACACAAGCTCGTCGCCGCGTTCTACGCCAAGCCCGAGGTTATTACGGAACAAAGAGCCGTCACAAGCAACAAGCCAAAGTCGCCCTTATGCGCGCTGGCCGAAACGCTTGGACGCATCGACGACTTCGTCGCCGAGATATGCGTTCACTTTGGATCGCCCGTTTGACCGCGGCGTGCCGAATGCGCGACTATCGATACAGTCTGTTTGTTGGCGGCTTGCAGCGCGCTGGCGTATTGCTGAATCGCAAGATGCTGAGCGAGCTTGCTATTCAAGATCCAACAACGTTCGATGTGTTGGTGGACATGGCCAAGAAGCACTTGGCTGCCAAAGCACGCGCTGCGTAAAGACTGATTCTTATTTTAGAAATACAACCGCCGAGCATCATGCTCGGCGGTTTTTATTTTGAGATGAATTGATACAGTCGAAGCGAAGGTGCTTGAGCAGCAGAATTTTATGCACTTTCGCGGCGGAATTGCTTGATCGCTGGAGCAGGACCGCTCGCCAATCTTTTCAAACTATCGGGGGAATGAGTTGGAGCATGAATCATTGGAACATCGCCCCGCAATGTTGCGGCGTGCTCGTTCTCTTTGCGAATGGCCTCATACACCTCTTTGCGATGCACGGAAATAGACGTAGGCGCCACGATGCCAAGACGAACTTTGTCTCCACGAATATCAACGATGACAATCTCAATGTCATCACCAATCACAATTCGTTCATCTATTTGGCGGGAAAGAACAAGCATGAATGATAATTTTTAAAAAAGTAAATTCAGAAAATTCGGATCAATTTACGCGGATACGGCCCGAGCAACGGGTGAAACCGAGACCAGTTCATGACGCGTCGTCCAACGACGATCGGTGAGCACAATCTGAATTCCAGTTCTATTGGATGGATTGATCACCAACGGACCCTGCATGTTTGCCGTGATTCCACTCTCTCGACGATTCACAATCACGAGAATTTCCGGAGTGGTGTCGCCGCGCAAACCAATTTCCTCGCTCTGCTCGCGTCGCATGGAAACCGTGTAATCGGCGGACCAAAGCCGTGGATCGGTGACCACAAACGCAACATCTGGACTTTCAATACTCTGAAGCCAGAAGAACACGCCACGATCATCGGGTTGCAGCAATGCAAATTGGTGAACTCTGCCAAAACCAAGAAGACCCGCTGGAAAATGAAGCAGCCGAGAATCATCCACCTCAACGCTGCCAAATCGTGTTGTTTCTACTTGCATACGACCTCCTGTCGCCAACTTTTCAGTGATTGCCTGATGGGCACAAACGGTCATCCGTGACCGCGCAATGCAATCGGCTAGAGAGGCGTTGCAGCATGAGAGAACTGAACATTTGCCTGAGATTTCGGCATAATACTTTCGCATGAAACCCGCGCGATGGACTTCTATGGCACTCAACGCGGTCGCAGTGGGATTTACCGCATTTTTGTTCGCAAGCGTCTTGGGCGGCTGGAATTGCGGATTTGATGCCTGGCGCGTGTGGATGTTCAGCGGTTGGAAGTGCGCCGCATGGTTGCTGAGCGCCTTTGGTTTGGGCTTATTCGCCAAGGAAAAAGTATTTGGAAGTGGACCAGATGGTCGCGCGCTGGCGTTTGCCTTTGGAATTGGGATTCAATTGCTGATGGATCAATGGCTTGGAACGATTGGATTACTAAGTGGCTTGTTTGCCACCGTGGTTTTAATTCCAGGATGGCTTCTAGCGCTGCGATTGATGTGGATACAAAATAAAATAGAAACATATAAAAATTCGGGCGCCAATTGGTGGTGGCCCGCGCTTCCAGCCATGGCAACACTATTGGTTGCGGCAAGTGTTTCACCAGGAATTTTGTGGAGCACGGAATTTGGTGGATACGACGCACTGGAATATCACTTGCAAGCGCCCAAGGAATGGATGGCGGTCGGAACGATTCGCCCGCTTGAATTTCTGGCGTATGCAGGAATGCCAAATATTGTGGAGGGTGGATTTCTTCATCTGATGAGTTTGGCAACCGACGCGCGCGATGGCGCTGTTGCGTGCCAACTACTGCATGGAAGCCTTTTGTTTGTGGCGGCATTTGTTCTTGCGGACACTGCGTGCATTCTTGGGCGAGCGCTTGGCATGAATGAACAGATTGCGCGAACGAGCACGCTGTGCGCGTTGTTGGCCACCCCTTGGATGATTGTGGTTGGATCACTGGCGTACAGCGAATCGGGGATTTTGCTTGCATTTGCGGCAATTTTAAATGTTTTTGCACGCAAGACAATATCGTTGCCTGCGACTGGCTTGATGTTTGGCGCGCTCATGGCCGTGTTGGTTGGAAGCAAAGCAAGTTCAATAGTTCTGGTTGTGCCCGCGGTCTTGGCATGGATTGCACTGTGGGGAGATCGTAGATTTCTACATTGGAAATCACTCGCATGGAGCGCTTTGGCCATGACAATTGGACTGGCTCCATGGCTTGCGCGCAATTGGTACTACGTCGGAGCGCCCTTCTTTCCTTTGGCCACCAATCTCATGGGAGCAGGATGGTGGAGCGGTGAGCAAGTCATGCGTTGGAATGCCGCGCATACCAGCGCAGCAAACCTGATGCAACGCGCGCTTGCGTTATGGAATCAACTTTTTGTATTTGGCGCAGGAGAAAATCCAAATGCGGGCGAACCATGGAAATGGTTTTGGGGACCACTGCCGTGGATAGGCGTCGTATGCATTACTGCATTGTCTTTGCGCAGCGCGACAAAGCATGTGGCCATGGTGCTGGCCTTGACATGCGCGCTGATTGTTCTTGGTTGGATGTTTGCGACACACTTGCAAAGTCGATTTTTAATTCCACTGGCAGTTCCGCTTTCACTTGCAGTTGGACTTGCTACTGCGAATTTGTTTGCAAGCACTGATCGCGTAAATACCACGAGCACTTCCGTGGACGCGCGCAAGACATTTCCTTTGCTGCTGCTGTTGGCGGCTTGGGCGTGTTTGCCGGCTTGGAATTTGACCACAGACACGCCAGGATCGCTCTATTTCATAGGGCAAAATGACTACTTTCAAGGGGATGACGATTGGCGCGATCTGCGTTCAAATGACGTGGACCTGCGAACCGCGGCCGCCCAAAATGGAACTGTGGAATTGGTGATCAACCATTGGCGCCCCGAATGGCGCGTGCTGAGCGTTGGTTGGAGCACGCCTTTCTGGATCCAACCCGCCGCGTCACTGACATGGTCAAGCGTATGGGACACGAATGCGATTGAATGTTGCGACGAAATGACAGTCATGGAAACAATCGCCTTCCTCTCCAAAAATTACGATGCATTGATCATTGATGTTCCGATGCTGGAGCGTTGGAAACGCAGCGGATGGCTTTCGCCAAAGATCAACTTAGATCTGTTGAAGGAATTATCAAAGACCCTGCCACACTTGGCTGAACTGCGTGGAGGAAAAATATTACTTGGTCTTCGCGGGAATGCTGTTTTGAACTTGCCCGCTGTCGAATAAATATGTGTCGACAATGAGTCGCTGACGGCTTGCGTTGACAAGTTCGATATAAGCCCCCTGCTCAGATATTGGCAATTTGGAGATTTCGTTCTGCGCATTGGCCAATGCGACGGCACGATCCGCAAGAGTGCATTTTTGGTCGCGGGCTTTTACAAGGCTGGCTAGCACGGGCGACATTGGAGGATGCGGAATCATCGCTGGCACACTTGGCGTGGAACCGGTGGATGTATTTTGCGCTGAAGTTGCTGTGCTTGTCGGTTCTGATGCCCTGCTTTGAAATGAAGAATGGCTAGGAATAGGCGCTTGATTTGGCGGAGAAAGAGGGGTGGAACCTGCGGGCTTGCTGTTGAAAGCGCCAGGGTTGGAAGTTCCATCTTGAAATGCTCGCGACAATGGCGCGCTGGTGTTCCTTATGTTTTTGCATGGAGCACTTGCGACAGAACTTGACGTGGATACAGCAAATATGCAAGAACTCATCAACAAACATGCGCGCAGGCTATACATTGAACACAAGGGTATCACGTATGCAGGAACGATCTATGAAGAAAAAAACAAAGAACTTCCGTGAACGCATGTTAGATACAACACAAGTTCCTTTGATTGTCTATGCCGTCACTTTCTTATGCGCATGCGGCACAGTTTCAGAACAAGCCACCTCCTCGAAGGCGTCTTTGACCGCTTCAAATAAAAATTCTGCCGCTGCTGCCTCAAAAAATGCAGCCGCCACGCCCGAGTCGACAGTGACGATTGACGCGACAACACAGCCCGTCATTATCAGGCCACCCGCGTTGTGGGATGGAAGCGCGGTGACTTGGGAAGAATTGCGACCACTGCTTGCGGAGCGCGCTGGCGCATCCATTTTAGAAGAACTTTTTCTTGAGCGACAATTGGATCGAATGTTGTTGGCGAGAAAAAAAAACCTGTCCCAGGAACTTCTTGATACCGAGGAACGCGAGCTTGTGGCGTCGTTGTCTGACGACCCCACGCGTGCCACAGTGCTGCTGAATGAATTACGCGCGGCGCAAGGCCTAGGCGAAAAGCGCTGGAAATCATTGTTGAAACGCAATGCCGCCATGCGATTGCTTGTGCAGGAAGATGTCAAAGTGACGCCCGAAGCCATCGAAGCCGTCATTGACGCGGAGCACGGAGCGCGTCGCCAATGTCGAGTGATGGCGCTGCCCGATCTTGATCGTTGCGCCAAGGCGCGCATGCGGCTTGACGCGGGCGAACCCTTTGGCGAAGTCGCCGCGGATATGAGCACGGATCGATCCGCGGCGCGTGGCGGACTGGTGCTGCCAGTAAGCCGACTTGATCCAAGTTGGCCAAGTTCATTTCGTCAAACATTGTGGTCGCTTCAAAAAGGGAAAGTGAGTTCGCCCGTATTAATTGACAATGCATACGTGTTTATTCGCTTCGAAGATGAAATTGCGGGCGATGCCGAGAAAGCTCAACAAGCACGCTCTGGCGCCGACCGCGCGGTGCGTCGCGGACAAGAGCGCATTTTAATGGAGAATATGGCGAAGCAACTTCGTCAAGCGCAGCGCAACGTGACCATCTTTGACGATTCGCTGTTGGACGGATGGAACCGCGTCAAGAACGCAGCTCGGTGAGTCGATACGCAGCCAAAGGAAGAAGCAACGCAAAAGGAAGCGCCGAGGCGATTGGAATACTGAGACCTTCCGTTGGAACCAACAACATGACCGCGGCACCAATCATGGTGGGAATAGAAAAGGCCGCGGCACGCACGCTTTGAACCAACATGTTGCAAGGTTCCCGTCGAAGAAAAAACGGAATTGTTGCCGCCAGAACAAGCAGGTTTGCAATCGGCCCAATAAAGCGCGCGCACAACAAACGAACACCTTGATTGTGATTATCTCCCCCACGACCCATGAGCTCAAACACTTGCCGCGTGGAAAGCATTGGGCCGTAAAGTCGATAGCGGCGACTTAAAATAAGTTCAGGACCCAAGTCGGATTCAAGTTGATCAACACTTGTTGTGAAGGATGCTTTTTGTTGCGCCGTGCTGCCTGGTTTCAAAGGCTCAATTGCGGAACCGCCAGTCAACATCCATTTCTTGTCTTGCGCATTCCATTGCGCGCTTGTTGCGCTGATGCGGCGGGTGGCGTTTCCTTTTTCGTCACGCTCGATCGCCACAAGTCCAGTGGCGGTATTGAGAGCGGGATCAAATCGAATGGCTTGAATGAGCGTGCCGCGTCCATCACGGGTGAGAGGAATTGGAAATTGACTCACAGTGTCGTACTTCAGTCCGCTGTGATCACGCACAAGGCGCGCCGCAAGATTTGGAAGAATAAGTTCTTGATTCACAAATTGAAAACATTGAAGAGCGCCGGCGGTCAGCAGCAATACATAAGCCAAGCGCCGAAGCTTGACGCCCGAGGCCATGAGCGCGGTGAGTTCCCGGTTGCGGTGCATTTGCGAGACCGCGAAACCCATGGCGCCAATAGAGACAAATCCAAGCATGAACTGGAAGAATTGAAAGATGCGCGGTCCGTGAAAATCCAAGACCATCATCATGAATGCGATGATTCGAGAACCGTACCGCCCCGCCGCAACCGCGGTGTCCGCGGCATCAAGAAAGCGCGACGCTTGAATAACCACGTCCACGCTGACACCAAAAACATAGAGCGCGGCACCTAAAAGAAAGAAGTTCACCAAGAAGCGAGCGGCGACATATCGATCGATGATCTTCATGGATTAATTTCTCGCCAACTGCCGCAGCGCATACATGGAACACAAAAGCAGAATGGCATTGCCCGACCAGGAAACGATCACGCCCCACACCAAGTTGTCCGCGCGAATGACTTGCTGGCCGCCAGCGATCATGACGATATTGAGAATGCCTGGAATGAACGCGATGAGATACATGGTGAGTGGAAGGCTGTTGCGTTTCCATGCGGCCAGCGAGGCGCCCAACAAAATAATGAGTGGCGCGGACCAAGCCAACGCAGCGCGTTGACACAGATGCGAGAACGCGTCGACGTCAACATCGTTCATGATTTTAAATAGGTTGGCCAATGACGAAGTGCCCGCAACTTGAATGGACTTGGGAATGATTGCGCCTGACTTGTTCAGTTCGCCAACGTGTGGCGCAAGTTCGGCAAATTCAAGCTTGGAGATATTGCTTGTGGAGCAAGGCGCGGCGCTGAGACTGCGAATGCGCGCGGGCCACCGCGATGAAAGTCCCTCGGAACGGAGCAAATCTTTCGCGCGCGGCGCTGTGGCGATGAGATCCACACGGCCAACGCTGGAATCTTCTGTGTCAAATGGCATGACCACTTGCGAACACACCGCCTCGCGAATTGGCCTGGCGCGATCCAGTTCAACAATGCGAACGGTGGTACCTGGACTCTTGGGCTTGATGATGTCATTTTCCAGTATTCCGCCCTCAATTCGATACGAACGGCGGCCTCCCTCCTCCACCAATTCAACCTTGCCGGAGGTTTGAAGTTCGCGCGCAATGCACTGCCACACTTGCGCACGCGTGAGCGACAACAGAACCGCCTGGCGCGCGGGCTGCACTTCGATGTGATTGGGCAAATCATTGCGAACATCTTGCAACTCGAAATAGGTCATGCTCTTCGCGTCGGCCTCCAACGCGCGACCCAATTGAACGGCTTGCGGCTGCGCCGTGGGAACAAAGACCACGGTTCCATCGGCGGCATTGAAACCAGAACCATTGGTCATGGCCAGTTTCATGATGACACCCTCGCGGCCGCGATGCACATCGACCGTTGCAAACTCGCTTGTGAATTCAGTGACGGGCTGACCCGCGCCATTTTTTTGAATGGCCGCGACGCCTTGCAGCAACAAGCGTTGCTCCGCTCCGTTGTCGGGCGGAACTGGATCAACCGTCGCGGTGTCGGCGTAAATACTGACCTGCCCAACTTCAAGCGCCTCGCCGCGAGACACCGCGGATAGAAAAATACTGGTGGCATCTTTGGCGAGCATGTCTTGCATGCGTCCCCAAAATCTTGGAACAACGGTGTGCAATAAAATAAACATGCCGACAAGAAGCGCCAAACCAACGGCGATGACTGGCGCGAAGATGGTTCGATAGCGCATGCCACTGGTGCTCATGGCCACCAATTCATTGTCGGCGGCGAATCGGTGAAGCACCAAAGTTGCAGCAAAACCCGCAGAAAATGGCAAGGCGAACTGCAACATGGGAATCATGGCAAGAGCCACGTATTTCACCACGCTGCCAGAGCCCAGCGAACTATCCGCCAACGGCTTAATGGCGGCGCCAAAGGCAATGACCACCACAATGACCGTGGTGGTTAACAATAGAACTCGTAAAAGTTCCGCCGTCATGTGTCTCCACAAAATCCATGGCATGATGAAATGCGACTGAGGCGGCGCCGGGCGCTACCTCAGTCCGTACTCCTTTAATTTGCGATAGAGAGTGCGCTCACCAATGCCCAACATTTGCGCGGTCTGCTCGCGGTTGCCTTGGGTGAGCGCCAGTGTTTGACGGATGGCTTCCTTCTCCAACTTATCAAGACCAACTCCAGCGAAACTGCCTACGTTGCCTCCGCTGTCGTTGTCGCTGGAGCGAATGTCATCTGGAATGTCCGCGATATCAATTTCGTTTTTATTGCATGTCACCACAATGCGGTGCATGAGATTGAGCAACTCACGCACATTGCCCGGCCAGTCGTAGGCGGTGAGCCGCATCATGGCGGGTTGTGAAACGCCAAGGCGTGGCCGACCGAGTTCAGCGCACCACTTGCCAACGGCGTGCGTGACCAACCGTGGAACATCCTCGCGTCGCTCGCGCAGTGATGGAATATTGATCTCCACGCCCTTGAGGCGGAAATACAAATCTTGGCGGAAACGCCCATCATTTGAGCGAGTTTTCAAATCTTGATTGGTGGCGCTTATGAAACGCACATCGGCTTTGCGCGGATCGTTGGCGCCAAGTCGAATCAACTCGCCTGTCTCCAGCACGCGCAACAATTTGGGCTGCATGGACAAAGGCATGTCGCCAATCTCATCCAGAAAAAGCGTGCCCTTGTCTGCGTACTCAAACACGCCCTCGCGGTCGCGGTCAGCGCCTGTGAACGCGCCGCGCACGTGGCCAAACAATTGATCTTCCAAAAGTGTTTCACTTTGACCAGCCGCGTTGAATGTTGCGAAGCGACGGTCCTTGCGCTTTGAATGTTTATGAATGGCGCTGGCGACAAGCTCCTTCCCAGTTCCACTTTCGCCAGTGATCAACACCGGAATTGTGCTGGGCGCGATTTGTCGAATGGTGGCTATGACATGGCGGATTGCCGCCGACTCGCCGATGATTCCTTCGAAGCCATACGCGGCGTCGACTTGACCACGTAAGCTTGAATTTTGGTGGCGAAGCAAAACCGTCTCGGCGGCGCGCTGGACGATATTGCGGAACACCACCACATCAAGCGGCTTCTCTATGAAGTCGTAGGCCCCACCCTGCAATGCGGCCTTGGCCGTTGGAACATCGCCGTGGGCCGTGACCAAAATTGTTTCGGCGTCCGGCTGATGGGTCTTGGCCAGTTTCAAAACATCAAGACCACTGGTGGGGGTATCCATGACAAGGTCGGTGACAATCACATCGAAATTGCCGTTGCGAAGCTCATTTTCCGCTTGCGCGGTGTTGTTCACGATGGTGCAAATATGACCAGGGCGCTTCAAAGCGTCCGCCATGGTTTGGGCGTGCTCCACCTCGTCGTCGATGAGTAAAACTTGAGCCCGCAATGGAGCAGCCGATTCCGTCATGCGCCGATTGTACGGAGAATGCGCCAGGAGGCGGCGGGAACACACGCAAGAAAAACATTGTGTTTTCACCCCGCAAGCCCTGCTCTGCCGATGGTGAGATCATGGCGCAAAGCACACAATTGAAGCACGAAATATCCAAGAAAGTTCCTACGATGATCAGCGTGAAGAACGATCCGCTGAGCGAGTGGTTTTCAAATACGCGTGGCCTGCAAGGTCGGCGGATTTGGCTTGTGGGCGCTGGCGGAACTGGCGTGAGTGGACTGGCGCGCTTGCTGAATAAACGCGGCGCCGTTGTGAGCGGCAGCGATAGCGAAGCAAGCCCCGCGGTGAAAACGCTGCAGGCTGCAGGATTTGATATTGCCGTGGGTGATGTGAAGGAGCTTCCAACGGATTGTGAACTGGTGATCGCAACGGCCGCCGCGAAATCTGATCACCCGCAACTTGTCGCAGCGATGAAGAAAAATATTCCAACGCGCACCTACGCGCAGGCGCTTGGCTTGTTGCAATTGGGTCACACCGCGGTGTGCGTTGCCGGCACCCATGGCAAGAGCACCACCACGTGCATGCTCACATGGTGCTTGTTGCACGCCGGATTTGATCCTGGTTTCATTGCGGGCGCCACGTGCGGCTCTTTGGGTGGAAGCGCACGCGCAGGCGCCGCGATTTTGTCCAAGGGTCCCTACTCGCACAAGCCTGGATTTCTTGTGACCGAATCATGCGAGTTTGACCGCTCATTTCATCAACTGCACCCCACCACGGCCATCATCAACAATGTGGAGAGTGACCATTTAGATTGCTACAAGTCACTTGATGAGATAATTGAATCCTTCCATGTGTTCGCGCGGCGCCTGCCCGCCGCCGTTGATGGTGGGTACATGTTGATCGCGCATGAAGGCGCGCAACGTGAACGCGTGACGCGCGAAGTGTCCGCCGCCATTGAAACATTCGGCTGGCATCCAGCGGCTGATTACGTTGTTGAGATGGCGGCCAATGGCTTGGCGCGTGTGCACAACAAGCACGTAGAAATTTTGCGATGGCATCCGCGATTGTTTGGCGCGCACAATGTGCTCAATGGCGCGGGTGCTGGAATCATGGCCTTGAAACTTGGCGCCGATCGCGCCAGCGTGGAAGAGGCGCTGACTTCTTTCGCCGGAGTTGATCGACGCCTTGAATTTGTTGGCGAGCGGAAAGTTGGCGCGGAAAGCGTTCGCGTGTACGACGACTATGGGCACCACCCAACCGAAGTGCGGGTAACCTTGGAAGCCTTGAAAAATGCCACAAAACCGCGGAAATTGATCTGTTTGTTCCAACCGCATCAACACAGTCGCACGCGGCTGTTGCTGGAGGATTTTGGCGCGTGCTTCACCGCGGCCGACCACGTGCTCTTGACGGACATTCACTTTGTTCGCGACGCGCAGAGCGAGCGCGCGCTGGTATCAAGCCAAGATGTCGCCGACCGAATTCGCAAACATGGTGGAACCGTGGAATGCGTGGGCACCATAGAGGCGGGAGCTGCTCGCCTGAATGAGATTGCGCAAGCTGGCGATGTTGTGGTGACCATGGGCGCCGGACCGGTCTATCGAGCCGCTCATATTTTCCTGAGAAAGTGATCCACATGAACGCCTCCATGCCCACATCGCTGACCGACGGACTGGACGCCATTATTGAAATGGACGCGCCATTAGCCGGGCATACATGGTTTGGTGTTGGCGGCAACGCCGACATGCTTGTGCGCCCCAAAACGGAAGCGGCGTTGAAAGAATTATTGCGCCGCTGCCACAATGAAAATAAATCTGTTCGCGTGTTGGGCTCTGGAGCAAACTTGTTGGTTCTGGATGAAGGTGTTGATGGCGTCGTGATTAAGTTGGATCACCCCGCGTTCACGCAGTGGACATTGCGCCCGAATGGCGAAAGCAACAAAGTGCTTGCGCCCGCGGGCGTGGATGTGTTGAAACTTCTCAACGCCTGCGTGCGCGAGGGGCTTGATGGACTCTGTCAAATGGCTGGAATTCCCGCAAGTATGGGCGGCGCGACGCGCATGAACGCGGGCGGAAAATTTGGTTGCATTGGCGACGCCATTCATTCGGTGGCCACCATGAATCATCGCGGCGAAGTCCGTGTTCATCCACATAGCGCGATCCAATTTTCATATCGACATTCGGGGTTGCCGCAGGATTTAATTCTGTGGACGCTCTTGCAATTGAATCCAGGCGACCCAGGTGCGCTGCGTCAAAAAATGCTGGAGATTTATCAATTTAAAAAGGACTCGCAACCCTTGGCGGAACATTCGGCTGGCTGCCTCTTTCGAAATCCAGTGACCAGCGATGGAACACGAACCAGCGCGGGACGCTTGATCGATCTCGCTGGAATGAAAGGCTTCACCCATGGCACCGCGTTTGTCAGCGCGGAGCATGCCAATTTTGTATGCGCGCACAAAGCCGGCCGCGCCAATGATGTGCTTGAACTTGCGCGCATAATTCAAGATCGCGTTTTGCAAAGCCAAGGTGTGAACATTGAAATGGAAGTGGCGGTATGGGGTCGCTCATTTCAACCCAAGGAGAAAAAGTAATGCGAGTACTTGTGCTCAAAGGCGGTCCCGACGCGGAGCGTGAAGTCAGCATTAAAAGCGGCGCGCAGGTTGCCGCCGCACTGGCGCGCGCCAATGCGCAAGTGAATGAAATTACGATTGATCGGCTTGAACTTGCTGAATTACAGGCGCTCTCGGGCGACGTGATTTTTCCGGTACTGCACGGACCTTGGGGCGAAGGTGGTCCTCTGCAAGAAATTCTGGAGCAAGATGGACGGCCCTATGTTGGATGCGGACCCGCCGCAGCTCGCCTAGCCATGGACAAGACGGCAACTAAAAATGCCGTGTCCCAAGTTGGCGTGCCAACTCCTGCGGCATGCGAAGTGGTCATGGGCAAGCCCATCATGGTCAAACTTCCCTTAGTGATCAAACCATCAAACGATGGCTCAAGCGTGGATTTAAGAATTTGTCGCACGCCAGAAGAACTCGTCTCAGCGCGTCAACAACTTGAAGGACGCCGACCCCGATTGCTTGCGGAGGAATTCATTCAAGGCCGTGAATTCACGGTGGGCATTCTCAATGGAAAAGTTCTACCGCTGATTGAAATCAAAGCCAACAGCGGCGTTTACGATTACCAAGCCAAATATTTGCGTGATGACACGCAATACATTTTGGATCCAGATATTTCCGCAGAACTGAAAGACGCCATGAACCGGTACTCGCTGCTGTGTTGGCAAGGGCTTGGATTACGCGACGTGGCGCGGGTAGATTTCATGGCAGATGAGCGCGGACCTTGGTTTCTGGAGGTCAACACAATGCCTGGATTCACCGATCATTCATTGGTGCCAAAAGCCGCCAAACATGCAGGAATTCCAATGGAACAGTTGGTGCTTGACCTGGCTCGAGGC